>CALREX010000002.1:17729-203011 GCA_943356465.1 Candidatus Peribacteria bacterium | reverse complement strand
TCTGCGGATGGAAAAGTCACAATAAATATAAAAGCGGATATTTCTGATACGGCACAAATAGGGAATATACAATTTATAAAATTGAAACAGCTACAATTTGAAAATACAGACGGAAGTAACTTTAGCGTAGAAACAGACGTCAGTGGAAATAGTATGACGATCATACAAGGTTCAGGTCCCCTTGCTGTAACAACCGACAGTGAAGAATATAAAAAAACAGCAGATGTAAAAGTAGGTGACATTGCAGAATATAGCATGTTTTATTTTACAAATAATTTGCCGGACAAAATTCATATAACATCTGTAAAATTTACATCGATACAAGGGAATATTTGTCCATACACAGGGACTAATATTCACATTTCAATGAGTGGAGATAAAGATGCATTGAAAACAGTGGATTGTGATACTAATAATAGTGAACTTACATTCAGTGGAGACTACTTAATGGATAAAACTCAAATAGTACAAGCTACTCCTTCATTTGACCTCTCAAATATGGGAGAAGGGCAAAAACTTCAATTAGGATTATCAGAAATTAAATATAATAAAGATGGAGATGCAACAACAAATATTTTAGATTTGAGCAAAACGCCGGTGAACGGAAAAATATTAAACATAACTGCCGCTTCAGCTTCCCTAGACTACGGTTTTTCATCACTTTTCGATTCGTTGCTTGATAGTTTATTTAATTTATTTAAGTAAAATAGGCACTTGCAATTTTGTCAAGAATATAGTATTATATAGATAGTCCAATCTTCCGTAAGGAGGAAAAAACAAAAAATATTTATTAAAACAAAAACAAACATGGACATGCAAAATGTACCTACACCTGAGGTTAATCAGGAAGCCCCAAACAAAAAATTGGGTCTATTTGCGCTTATCGGCGTACTACTTGTAACAGTACTCGGCGGTGGCGTTTATTATTTCGGATTCGCAGGAAATCATACTCCGCCATCTTTACCATCACAGGGAGGATTACAGGGTTTTATTTCCGACCAATCTACAGGATTTTATAAAAATGACGCCGCAGACGAAAGAGACTTCAAGTCACAATCACACAAAACTCTTTCAACTTTGACAGCTGTCAAAGGAGTTGGTTATGCGTATGTTACGGAAAAGACAAACATGAAAGATCAACTTGAGACAGGTACAAAAGCTGTAAAAGATAATGCATTCATGTATGCATATTATGATAATGGTCTTTCAAAATTTATCACAACACAACAAACAGTAAAAAACTGGGCGGCAGCGACAAAAGCTCTTACAGGAACTGATGCCTCAACAGGAAAAGGAGTTCTAGAAGTAGGAAGAGGACTTATATTTGTAACAAATGTAAAAAGTCTTGAGGCTTACAATTTAAATGACGCATCAGTCGAACCATCAGCTGAAGTATCAAAAGCGGCGATGGATAACCTTGTTGTAGGATGGAACTTGGTTCCATTTACATCAGCGGATTTCAGCGATGTAATGAAAAATTCAAATTTCACATCCCTATGGATGCTTGATGCAACAAAAACTTTCGTGGAAGTTCCAAAAACTTTTGACGTAAAAGATTTAAAGAATTACGTATTCTGGGTTGAATATACAACTAAGCCAAGCTTCGAAGCGGCGGCAGTAGATAATAGAGGAGGAGGAACATTACAAGATGCAAATGCCAAATCACAATGGAATCACTCTGACCTTACTGTGTCATGGGCATCAGTTCCATTAGCATTAAAATATAATATAACAATTGATGGTGGAACACCAATTCCCGTAGATGTAGGAACACAAACAACAAATGCAGCTAATGCAGATAAAGTCAAAGTAGTATATGATTCAGCAAAGAAAACATACGTAGCTTCAATATCTGGACAAGATGTAGATAAAGATCACACTGTCAAATTTGATGCACTGGATAAAGATGGCAAAATAATCGCTCAAACCCCTGAAACTACTGTGAAAACAGAAACAGTAACAACATTTGATGACAAGTTGGCGGTTACAACAGAACCTATGGATGGAGCGGTAAAATTAATGCCAACATTTGACGCAGGATCACATAGTGTAAAAGCAATAACATTAACTTACGGATTGCCACACACATCTGGCGTAAAAGCGACATTAACAGCAAAGGCAGATGGTACATATACAAAAGACCCAGCAAATAAAGATGTCTCTTGGAGTGCAGGAGCACATAATAGCGACATAATTACAGTGTCAGGCCTTACAAACGATAAAACATATTCGTTCAATATCAGTATTAATTATGAGAGCGGACTGGTTTCAGCAAATAGCGTAGATAATAATGAAACTCCAAAAAAAGGTGGTGCTGTCGCAAATGTTGTAGAGATAACTGCAACAGCAGATTGGGACGCAGTTGATACTAAAAATATTATAGTAACTTGGTCAGCAGTTGAATCAGCAACTAAATATGCAGTAACAGTTGACGCAGATACATACACTGTAGATGCAGCAGACGGTACAACTACTGCAGATCCAAAGAAAGCAGAATCCAAAGGAGTACATAACGACTATACTCTTATTGCAAAAGATCTAGACACAACAAAAGATCACACAGTAAAAGTTGAAGCATACAAAGATGCAGAGGTAGTAGCTACAAAAGATATCGCAGTTGCAAAACAAGCAGCCGCCCCTGTAGGTGACGTAACAGTCGACGATGCACTTGCAGCAACAGCAACAGGTGGAGATAAGATGGTTGCAATAAAACTTACTAAATTAGAAATTAATTTAGCTAGTCCAGATAAAGATAAATTCAAAGGATTAAATATTGCATACAATGACGGAACAGACAAATCTGCAGATCTAGTTGCGACATATGATGCAGTGAAAAAAGTTTATACATTCCCTGCAAAATCAGATAACGTAAACGTAACATGGGATGAAAAAGATACAATCACAATCTCAGGACTCGTAAACGATTCGACAGAACAATTATTCAGAGTCAGCATGGTATATGACACTGGATATAAATCAACAGTAGGTTCTGTAACAGTAAAAGCAGTTGTTAATGCAGCAGCACCTGCAGTAGATGTAACAGTCGACGATGATAGTCTAGTTATTACCGCAGTTGCATCAGATAAATCCGTACAATTAAATCTAGAGATTACTCAATCAGTAAAACATGCAGACAAATTCACAGGATTACATGTAGAGTACACAGGTGGAGCAGTAAACAAAACCGCAGACCTCGCAAACAATGCAACAGGTGGATATGACGCAGACGCAGCAAATGCTGATGTATCATATACAGGAGGATCTCATCCATTCATTACTGTAGCAGGACTTACAAATGATACAGAATACACATTTAAAGTCAGTTTGACCTACGACGCAGGATTTGTCTCAGGTGCTGGTGTAGTAGAAGAAAAATCAACACCAAAAGCCCCAGTAGTAGCAGATCCATTGACAGCGTCAGCTCCACATGGAAGTGTAGATGTAAATACACTTGCAGCTCAGGAATATGACGGATTTACATTCGATAATAATTCCGATAGTCAAAAAATCAAGATCAATGGAGTATTCTTCAGTTTTATACAAGGAGATTGTAGTTATATTAAAAATCTATCAGTAAAAGAAGTGAAGAATAGTACAGGAACTTGTTCAACTCACCCTGACGCAAGCGGTGTTGATGTAGCTACTGTAGGATTTACAGACGCATTTACAATTGATAAAGCGGCTGATGCATCAACACCTACAACAGTAGCATTCACACCGGTATTTGATATTAAAAATGAGGCAAAAGGCAAAAGCCTTCAGCTTGCATTAACAAAAGTTGACTATGAAGATGATACAGATGGAACAAAAGTATATAGTTTAGATGCAAGCGCAGCCCCATTAAAAGGAAAAACATTCAAGGTAGATGCAGCAGCAGCTTCTCTAAACTACGGTTTCGCATCAATCTTTGACACATTGCTGGATAGTTTGTTTAACCTATTTAGATAGAAAGGAGCCAAAATAAACAAAAACAAAAATGAAAAAATTAATATTAATACCATTTTCAGTCGCGCTCCTTCTGGTGGGTCAGGCAATAGCATTTGCCTCTACACCTCCATCTCTTGGAGGAAGCAGCACGCCTCCACCATCACTCGGAGGCAGCAGTACTCCACCATCGCTTGGAGGAAGTAGCACGCCACCATCGCTAGGAGGTACGGACGGATCAGAATCCGGAACGCCACCATCACTCGGAAGTACAACTACAACCGACAGCAATGGCAATACTGTCACAACAACCACAGACAGCAAAGGTAATACAATAACAAAAACTACAGACAACAAGGGTAACACAAAAACCACAACCACAGATAACAAAGGTAATACAAAAACCACAACTACAAATAAAAGTACAGGTGGCACAGGTAGTGGCTCAACAAAAGGCGGCCTCGTAAAAACAGGCCCTGAAATGTTGATTCTTTTGGCACCAAGTCTGATGGGTGGATATCTGTATCGCAAAAAGAAATAGTCGAATATCTCACAACAATAAAATTTAACAAAATAACCTGAATTAAAACCTCAGGTTATTTTATTGTAAGGGATAAACGCCTCCTTGCCAAATCATCAAAAAACATGTATAATATACTTAAGGTAAAAACAAAAATAAACACAAAAAAACATGCAAAATTCAGCAAAACATGAGGTGAATCAGAACATTTTACGTAATTCTCCAATTTCAAAATTTGGACTATTCACTGTAGTCGGATTATTGATGACTACAGTCCTTGTAGGCGGAGTTTATTATCTTTCTAAAACAGAAGATACTCCACCGGAACTGACCGCAAAACGCAGCACTTACCAAGCTTTTTCAAAAGACGCGGAATTTGGAGCGACAAAGTGGGAAAAAGCGGACGCAAAAACATACGATGACAAAATAACAGAATTAAAAAAATCAGGTATAGACGTAAGCAAAACCAAAAAAGCGGAAAAGGATAAAGTAAATATATTTTTTGCCGCACAGGATACAAATTTGCAGGAAATCATGGATGCAACAAGCAGAAAAGAAGGAGGAAGAATAATTTTTGGAGTTTACCAGTCAGACAAAGGACAATTTGTAACAACACAAAATGATTATTTCAATACTACAGATAAAAAGGGAAATAAAATATTGATGGTGATAGATTCTTCAAAACAGGCAGAACTTCAAAAAGTAACAATCTCAGGAGGTGAAGCTGTATTCGTAATGGCGGATTATTCACCGGAGTTATTGCTCGTCAAAAGTGAAACAGATGCTCCACAGTCAAATCTTCCAATCTCATATTTCACAAAAGGATGGCATGCAGTAGCGATGACATCTGATTATTTTCAGGAATTGCTAAAAGACGTGGATCCCGCAACATATTCGATTTGGGGCACAAAAAATAACAAAGATTTTATAAAAATGAAAACTCCGGATGAAAAGAAATCCTACAACAATATCGTTTGGATAAATATAAAAACAGACAAATTAACAAAACAATCAGCAGATGACAAATCAGCGACAGACACGAAAGATGTAGCAATAAAAGTCACATTGGATACAAATTCTGTATCTTCAACGGAAATAAAACAAGGCTCAATAAAAGTCTCGCTCGCAACATTTGATATATCACAAAACAAAGATATCACGATAAACAAAATAACACTTGATTACACAGGCATCAGCGGGAAAAAAGGAGCAAATGATATCAAAAAAATATATGTATTAGATGGGAAGAATGAATTAATAGCAATACCTAATCCAGTATTTCCTAAGACATTTGATACTGAAATAAAAATAACAAAAGATATTAAATCTGTTATTGAAATCAAAGCTGACATTGAAGACAACGCTTATGCGGCAACCGACAATAACAAACATGCAATCAAGATAACAGAACTCGAATTTTCAGACGGCACAAACACAAAAAAAGTCACACCAAATGCAGAAGGGAATACAATGACGATCATACAGTCTGACGTAGAGACAGCGAACGCAAAACCTGTAGTAACAGTAAACCCTATATATACAACAATAGATTCAGCTCAGAATATGCCAATCTCATGGAAAGTAACAGACGCAAAACAAACACAATATACTGATGCGGCAAAGACCAAACCAACTCTAAGCTACACATGGATATTTACAGATATAACAGATTCTGCAAAACCAGTGGATCTATGGAAATTGACTCCGCAGTGGGGTGCAAAAGATGGAGAAACAGGAGTAATAACAGAAAAACTTGATGGAAATTGTTTCCAAAAACTTTATGGAGAAGATGGAAAACAACTCGCTACCGGTAGAGATTGGATATGTGAACAAATGACGATAGAAAAAATAAGGCTTGCTCCAGGAAAGGAATATAAAATGGAAGTAACAGCATTTGACGGATCATTATCGTCAGACCCGGCATCAGTGACATTCAAAACAAAAGCGGCAAACTTAAATACAAAACTTGAGCTAAAAAATGGAGCTGTCACTGGATCAGCTGTTGATTCTGACGGGCTTATTGATTTAGCAAAGGAACTCAAATTCACATGGGATCCTACATACGACAGCACAAAAATCGCACAGTACAAAGATACAGGCAAAAAAGAACCAGCACTAAGCTACACACTGAAATTGACAGATAACATAGGGCAAAAAATCATATGGGAACTATCAAAAGAATGGGGTGCTGGAACACAAGGAATCACAGATTATGACAAGGATTGTTTCAACCAATTATATGACGCAAACGGAAAACCACTTCAAATATCAGGCGCAGATAACAAAGATTGGATGTGTAGCTACTTCACTGTACCGAGTTATCTCAAAAATACTCCATACATGGGACAAGATACAAAATATACACTAGAAATAACAGCCGACGATGGCACAAATACAACTGCCTCAACAAGCATAATATTTACAACAAAAAAATAAATGGCTGAGAATGAAGCAAGCAAAGATCAGGCGGTAGATATCCTCGAAAAGACATTAAAAAAATACAAAATATTTTTCTTTTCTTCAGTCAGTCTTTTGGTTATAGCAATATTGCTTTTCACAAATTATGATTTTGGAAACAAATTGACAGGATATATAGGGCCGACAGCAGATCAAAAAGGTGCACAAACTGCAACACAACCAGATGAATCAGTTCCTGAACTGACACCAAAAATAAAAGTTGTACCTCCGCAAGCGGACGAATCGGTGCCGGAACTTACAAAAAAAACTACAACCGTAAAGCCAATAAGTGATATAAAACTCACAAAAGTTTCACTTTCATCGAAAGAATTCAATCCTCTTGTAAACGACGTAACATTTACAATAAAAACATCAGCAGACGCTAAGCTGGATATAAAAATTTACGATAAAGACGGAAATTTGGCGGCATCACCTATAGACAACAAAGACGTTACGGGTGACAAAGAATATGAAATACATTGGGAAGGAAATAATGACTCAAAAAAGGTTCTTCCGGTAGGCGCATATTCATATAAAGTTATCGCAAAAGATCTGGATACAAAAGAAGCAAAAGATACAAAAACAGGGGATATAAGTTTAAAATATGGAACAGCAGTAAAAGATTTTGAAGATATAAATGGAAAAACTTCAGGTAGTAATTCCGCTAAGCCAAGCCAAACAATACAAGCGATAGTGAAGGCTCCTCAGTCAAATAGCGCCGCGACTGTGGCATTGCAAAATAGCAAAGAAGGAAAAACTGCAGGCACGGGACCAGAGACAATTATATATTTGATTTTTCCGATTTTAGGGTACACTGTTGGTAGAAAATTTAAGTAAAAAATATGGACGAACAAACACAAAAAACCGGCTTTCTACAAATACTGGTTGAAAATAAAAAACTGCTAATTATAGTCCTTGTGGCTGTAGTTGCGGTAGTTATAGGAGTAAGTGTTTTTATTGGAGCAAAATCAAGCAATGAATATCAAGGCTTGATCAAACGTTTGGATACGGAAACACAGGAACTAAACAAAGCCAGTCAAACAAATGTAGTATCACCAGAGCAAAATACTTCCAAGGATAGTACAGCCTCACAATCTGACGAAATAGTCCCAGCTTCAAGCGAAGATTCGACTCCGGCTAAGGTCGCAAGATAAAACAGCTATAAAGCATTTGACAAGAATATTAACAAGTCGTAGATTAAACGTGGGCAAGATCATAGGAGAAAAGTTAAACATATTCACCTATGTCTATATTTAATACATTAATGATTATCTCAGTTTTAGGATCAACCCTATTCTGTTCTCTTGTTGTATACAGGACAATTCAGTACAACAAGAAATATCACCTCCCCGAATCGCATTATACAATGCTGTTTGGCTTCATCACTAAAGAATATATTGCGGCAATTTATGCCGCTTTTGTTTTATTTATGATAATTTTTACGATTTGGTTCATCATAACTTTATGAACGTCAATATAAACAAAGACAGATTTTTCAAAGGCCAGCAGGCCGGAGAGGAATTTGTGTGTTTTTTTAGACATCATTGGATAGAACTACTGAAAGATATGATTTATTTTTCCATTTTTTTGTTCATTGCAATTCTTTCTGTCATAGCAATCGCAAAAATCAAAGATGCAGTAAGAGAAAGCCAGGAATTCAAGATATTATTTCTGATATCTTTTATGATGGCAAATTTCTATATCAATAAATTTTTCGTAAAATTAATAAATCATTTTATAAATATAGGAATAATTACAGATAGGCGAGTCATCGACAACAAAAAAACAATTTTCTTGAATGATACAATCGACTCGATAGATATGGCTCAAATACAAAATATAGAAAAAATAGAGGAAGGGCTTCTTTCGAGCATTTTTGGCTTCGGTGATATAAAAATATTTTTATCGGCATCAGATTCCGTCAAAACTTTTTATAATGTACCAAATGCAAAATTTCATTTTCGATGTATAAGCCGCCAAAAAGAAATCCGCCAAATGGCAATGCTAAAAGAACGCTTGGCGGAAAGATTGGATCATGAATCGATTGGACGGGCCCAAATAAAAATAATAGATCCTGAAGAATACATAAGAACAAATTAAAACTATCTACTGGCAACTTGAGGGCTCTCATTTAAGGCAGAAAGAACAACTTTTCTCCATTCTTTTTTACCTTTGCCGTTTAAGTGTATTCCACCGTCAAATTCATCTTTTACTTTTGAGCCATCTGCGGTTGTTGTATAAGGCCTTACATCAACACAATTACTGCCATATTTCCTTACCAATTCTTCATTAAATTTTGCACAGAATACTCCATATTTTCCTCCTGGATTAACAGTAATAAATTTTATCCTGTTTACACCTTTGCTTGAAAGAAAACTTCTGATTCCCTCGTATGAAACAAGAGCTTGTCTGACGGAAGAATCATTTGAAACACTGTTCTGTCCAAGCCCTGTAATAACAACCTGGTATGGAGGTTTTAAGCCTGCTGTTTCAATTTTATTCCACCATGTGCTTTTAAGATTTTGCAAAAATTCATTTGCATTTACACCTACTATTCCCAATCTACCTCCCATGCTTTTAGACATGCCTGCAACGCTGCTGCTTCCAAAAAACCAGTTTCTTTGACCGGAAGCAAGGTCGCAAAGTCCATGTTTAATCCCGCCAAGATCGATAGGGAAATGTAGATTTTTTCCAAGAGTCTCGTGAGAATCAGAAGCAACATTAGGCGCCACAGGTATGGCAGCTGGTGCGCTTGAGGCAACGGCGTTAGGTGCACGTGAAAGATCTCCACCGAAAAAACTTTTGGCAAAAGCAATTCTTTCATTAGTATTAAGAGCTTTTTTTGCCGGATTTTCAATTTCATAACAAAAAATCTTAATAAGCTCGGGAATTTCAGCTCCGGCTTTTGCACGAGCGATAAGAGATTTTCCAAGATTACCTGTGACATTATCCAAAATTTTACTTATATTTTTAACTGGATCTTTTCTCGGATCGGGAGCACTTGGATTTGTCTTCAACTCCTCTTTCCAGGATTTATACATACCATGCCCAAGCCCATTTCTATTTAACTGAAAAAGACCCACACTGTCTACTCCATCTCCAACCAGATTTGGATTAAAACTGGATTCCCCATAAGCATTCGCAAGTGCCGCAATTACAATTCTACGAATAGCCTCATCTGACAAACCTTTATCAAATTGTTTTAGCCTTTCTGTAAACATTCTTTCGATAAGTCTAGACATAGCTTTCTGACCATCTTTTAAGCGTACTTTTATTGAGTCAACAACACTAGGCCCATCAGGAGTTTTTATAACAGCGGTCACTTCAGGTGTTTGCACTCCTTTAAGGGTCGCCTTCACTTTTTCATCTGTGCTAGCTGCTATACCTTTTTTTTCTTTATCAAGCTTATCCTTTTCCTGGGTATAGGAATCGTAAAACAGGCTGATTTTTTCCAAAAAACTTTTGTCGTTATTTTTAAATGCAACCTCGTAAGCTTTTTTCAAGCTTGGTACAACATTTTGTAGTGATTCGATTCCAAGGGCTTTTCCGATTGATTCAAGTATTTCCATATATTATGCATTTAAAGTTGCTTGTTTTTTATAAACAGTCTTTCCGGCAACATTTTTTTGCGCTGCTAGCCATCTTTCGCTATATATTTCCCAATGCCAAGGTTCAGGTTTGTAATTTACGAATCCGGCTTTCGGCAATATATCCCACAATAATTTTTGATTTTCATGACGGGTTCCTCCAACCCATTTGCCGTGACTATCCTGCACCATTGCAGCTATATCCATAGTTCCACCTGTGTGATGATTTGAATGTCCAGCCTTAGAAACCCACTTTCCAACATCATGTACATGTTTATTTTCATTTCTAGCACGTATTCTGGCCTGAGTCTCAAAATCGCGATATGAAGAAACAACTTTTAGTCTAATGCCTTTCCCATCAGCAATTTTCATTGCATTTTTAAATGCTTTCATAGCGCTTTTTCTCAAGATAACCTGATTGCCAAAATGATCTCTGTCTTTCACAAATGGCTCATTCGGATCCACTTCTGAAGAATTTTCAGGATTTGAAATAGGAGCTACATTAGAATCAGGAGCTTTTACTTGAGCGGTTTTTGCTTCTTCCACGATTTTTCGTGCTTTTGCCTCGGCATCCATGGCAATTTGTTTTTTATTTACATCTAATTTATCCATTTCATCCGTAAACGAAGTTACAAATATGCTGATTTTATCAAAAAAACTCTTATCTTTATTCTGATTTGCAAGTTCCATTGCTTTCTTAAGGCTCGGTACAACATTCTTGAATGACTCAAGACCGAATGCCTTTCCAACCGCATCAAGCCCAATAGCTTTTGCAAGTGCTCCTTGTTCCGGTGATTTATTTATTGACTGCACTTCTGACATATCTTTGCATTATTTGATCTAAATATTATACCACAAAAAGACCTGTTTTTAAAGGAGGAAAAGGCATAAGAAATAAGTTATGAGAGCGTGGCAATATTTCGCTGAGCGCATTGCGTTTATTACAGATGAAGATGGACGCTAACAAAAAGTAGCTTAAGCTCAGAGGAATATTGCCACACTCTCACTATTTCTTCTCCACTTTCTGCTCTTTAAACACCTTTTTTGCAATAAAAAACACAACAAATGCCAAGATCACAAAATTAATCAAATCAGCCAAAAAAGCACCCCATGGTAAAGAAAGCGGTCCCATATTGAAAACTGCACTTTTCCAACCGCCGGCAGGCATGAAAATACCGACAAATGGCATTATGATATTATTAACCAATGATTTAACAAGATCCGTGCTTGCAGTTCCCATTATAAAAGCCATCGCCAATCCTGTTATCTTGTATTCTCTGATAAAAGCCAAAAACTCCTTCCACATAAGCATAAAAAATGATATAATAAACAGATAAAAATATAACATATGTTTGAATCAATAACAAAATCTTTGGGGCTCGATAGTATAGGCAAGATTCTTCATGCTGAATTTTTTGACAATATCATGCCAAGTTTGAAAAAAGCATATGAGGCAGCCAAAGAAAACAAGGACAAAGGTTTTTTTGCCAAAGCAAAGTTATTTGTAGATTCATTTACAGAAGAAATGGATAGACTTAAAGCCGAAAAAGATCAAACAACCGAAAAAGCCGAACAAAAAGCACAGCAAGTCATTGCGGAATCTCAAGACCAAATTCATACAACTGTTGAAAATCTATCAACAGCAAGCCAGAAAGCATTAAATACAGCAATTGGCGTAGCAAGTGATACTTACAATCAGGGTATTTCGGGCGCAAAACACTGCTGGGACTGGGTTTCAAAAATTTACGCAAAAGCGGGAGTAAAAAGAAAACAAGTTTTTTCATCGCTTGAAAAATACACAGGAAAAAATTGTGGAGAAGCTCATGCAGGGGAAGCGCAGTATGCCTCAATTCAGCCTGGAGATCATATATTTTACAATTTGGAAACAAAACGCGAACAAGAGTATCAAGAAAAAATGCAACTTTATAACGAAGGAAAACTTAAACAAAAACCGAAGCTCAAAGAAGCTGTCGACAGCCGCGGTAACCATAGCGCAATTTTCATAAGATGGATCGATCAGAGCGGTAAAATCGCACAACTTGCAAGCGGAAGCCACGACACAAAATGGAAATTGCATGAAAACCCTGTAGACTTTAACAAGACACCAGTAACAAGAATCTTCAAGCCTGTTGTAGCCTGATAAATTTAAGCTCTCTTTCTAATCAAGAAATAAGCACTGAGTACTGACACAAGAGGA
The DNA here is from genome assembly GCA_943356465.1 of Candidatus Peribacteria bacterium. GTDB lineage: Bacteria > Patescibacteriota > Gracilibacteria > UBA1369 > LOWO2-01-FULL-3 > UM-FILTER-38-24. The sequence continues at coordinate 190,326 of CALREX010000002.1, read as the reverse complement.
ATAACAAGGACGAGAGAAAGTCCTCCTATAAATGTTCGTACAAGTTCTAGTGTTACAAAATCCATATTCAAAAGATCGCCGGAAATATCCTTGCTTGAAGTTCCGAGCAAAATAAGAAAGGGGAGTGTGCTTGCAAGATAAGCGAAAAGCAGAGTGTTTGTCATAGAAGCTAAAACATCCTTACCTACATTCATTCCGATTTCATAAACTTGAGCAAAAGTTTTTTTACTGTCATGCAATGCTTCAAAAATTGCGGAAGAAACAGATATCGCAGTATCTATAAGAGCTCCTGTCGCTCCAAGAAACAGTGAAGCGATAAGAACATCACCAATATTTATTGAAGGATAAATAGCCTTAAGAGTCCTGAATTCTTCAGCTGGAGTAGAACCCAAAAACGAAAGATTCTTAAATAGATAAGTAATTCCGAAAGAAAATACAAATCCTACAACAATGGCGATCATTGCCGAAAGAGCTTTTTTATTAAATCCGTGAATAATCGGAACTGTAAGGAAAGTAATGATTATTGTAAAAAAGAAACTTAAAAATATCGGGGAAAATCCATTTTTTATCGGATCAATAATCATAAAATAATACAAAACTATAGAAAGAAGAACGCTCAAAATTGCTGTCATGCCTTTTTTACCGGCTATAAGCAGTGTTATCAAACAAAAAATAATAAAAATTTTAAGTAGTCCACCTTGTCTATAAAAATCAGCGATAGCATAATTAACTTCATTAGTTTTTGAATTGGTATATTTGTAAACTGAAACAATGTCCCCGCTTTTATATGTATTAAATTCATTTACCGCGGAAAGCACAACAGGAAGCGTTTTTCCGCTTTCTTTACCAGAAAGCATAGAAACTGCATATGTTTTGTCGCCGGTATCTTTGTCGACGGAAAGAATATCTTTTATTTGCCCGTGAATAAATTCATATGTCAAACCGGAATCATCTTTAATAGGTTCTATACTGCTTGGGGCATTGTAAAAAAAGAAAATTGAAACAAGTGTAACTATGATAACGCCGATATATAAAAGAAAAATTTTTAATTTAGTCATACAAGAATACTACCACTACATTAATATTTAGTTAAATCTAAAACCCTGGGAAAAAATCTGTTTTAATATTTTCTTGTTTTACTCCAATTTTCTTTAGAATATTTTCATAACTTATAACCATAGCATTTGGACCGGAAATATAAAACAATCTTTCCTTAAAATCAGGAACTTCTTTCAGTATTATTTCAGGATTCAAATAACCTTTACAACCATCCCAGTCTGCAGGACAAGAGGCGCTGTCAGTCAAAGTGTAAACAGTTTTCATGCCAAATTTTTTGGACGCTGCATCAAAAATATCTTTATAAACAATCTCAGAAATTTTCCTGTTAGAATAAAACATAATAATTGAACGCGAATTATCTGTGTCCAATAGATATTTTATCATGCTCCTAAAAGGAGTAATACCTATTCCTCCTGCAATAAATACAAGTTTTTGTTTCTTGTTTTTTGGCAAAGTAAAATCACCTCCAAGCTGGGAACTTATCATTACGTCATCTGTTTTCATCGCAAGCATAGCTTTTTTGAAGGTACTTGAATTTGGATAAAACCTTATTCCCAACTGAACATCATTTTCAGTTGGAGAAGAGGCGATTGTGAAATATCTTCTGTTTCCTCGACTGTCAGGATTATCGTAGCCAAGTGTCCATTCAAAATATTGGCCTGGTTCAAACTCAACTTTATGATCAGGAGTAAAATAAAAATTATAAGTATCGAAACCGATTTCCTTTTTTTCTTTAAACTTTAAAATATATTTTCCATTCGGACTGACAATATATGAAAAATATTACCAGTTAAAAGTGCTAATTCAGGACTGAAATAAAAACTTCCGATGTGGATTGCCGGTGAAAATAAAAACCCGACCAAAATACCATAATATATACGAAGGGATCTTGTAGGAGGCGTGGTAAGCGGTTCTGTCAGCATTACAAAAACAAAAAATAATAAAGGTGTATGAAGTATGACTTTTTGAAGTGTAACCAAAATATTTGTTTGAAAAATAGAAAAACCAAAGATAGTAATCAATGCTGCAACTACAAAACTGATAACCAAATCAAATCTATGAATTTTCCTTGCGACAAGAATTCCACCAAGCAATACAAATGGCAACATATAGGAAGTTCCAACCCACCAACTTGCAGATTGATTTAATGTTAATGCGGTAAGTGCCACGGCAAAAGCGGCAGGATTGAAAATATGTTTTTTATTGATTGCAAACATGTATTTTGACGCCATTGACCAGACAGACGCCCAAATCAAAAAACCAAGCCCGCTGGGATCAAAAGGCGCTACGGGAGTGATTATCAGAATCAAAATAAACGCAGTGATATAAGCGGATTCTATGTTAACAGGAACTTTGAATACTTTTGAAAAAACAAAATTTGTAAGCAAGCATGAGACAAGAATAACAAAACTTGAAGAAGCCAAAGAGAGTATGTCAAAAGAAAATACACCAAAAAAACTTAAAATTGCGGCAGCAACCCATAAACCCAAAAGATAGTACATTATAAGCTTATACATTGTGATTCCATTCACCAGTCTATCTATAAAATTTCGCATATATTTTTATTTAATAGTGTACTTTTCAAACCCGCTGGTCATAGTGGCAATACCATTTTTATCTATTTGATATCCTTCAAACCCATCCAGTTTTTCCACGAATTGAATGCCGTTTTCTCTCATTGCAAAGGCCGCTGTCGCGAATCTGTCGGCTTCATAAACATTCGGGCCGACGACTGTTAAACTTACTATTTCGGTAATAGGTTTTTGTTGCTGAAATGGGTCGTAAACATGTTGTCCACGAATATAAGTTCCGGAAGTTGCTATGCCTTCATCGCCAAGATAAAGTACTTTAACAATTTCATCCATCTTAAAAGGATTACGAATACCGACACTCCATTTTTCGCCGTTACTATTTAATCCATATGTCTGCACATCACCACCGGCATCGACATAATAAGATTTAAATCCGTTTGCCTGTAATAATTTTGAAGCTTCATAAATTGCCCAACCTTTTACAAGTCCGGAAGGATCAATCTTTCCTTCTGCAGTAACTATGTCAAAATAACCACCTGTCAGATGTTTAGTTTCTTCAGATAATTTCAAAATTGTTTTCATATCTTTACTATACTCTGCCTCACAAATTTCTCCATTATTGATTTTCGAAACTTCGCTCGTTTCTTTATATTTACTGAAATTATCTTCGACATACTGAAAATACGAAAATATTTTTTCCAAATCATTTTTTTGAGCAGACGAATCTCCGATCTCAACAGTAACAGGCATGCCCATGATGATTCTGGTCTCCTTCATGTTTTTAATTTTTTGCTTTTGAAAGCGCCGATTCAATGGACAGGATAAATGCACTACTCGTCTCAGTAGCTCCGGAAATTACATCAACATTAGCACTTTGCGCTGCAATAACTTCATTTTTTAATTGTCTGGTTGCTTCAGTGTTAATTTTTATAGAATTTGTTTGATCTTTTGGATAATCCAAAAATATCACATCAGAAATTTTTCCATCTTGAATCTTGGCCTGCACTTTTATATTTCCATAATATGCATCAACACTGTCTCCGCTATACAGTCCATCCTTGTAAAGTTTTGGCTTGGTTTCAGTCGGCACTTCTTTAGTTTGTATTTCCTTAAGAGTACCGTTCTTTTCAATCAATTTCTGTTCCTCACTTTCTTTACTTTCTTTATCCTCCGAATTAGGAGTCTCTTCAAAGACATAGTTCTTATCCTCGATAAACTTCGCAGGCTCTATAGAAGTGCCTTTTGACAAAGTAGCAACAACATAAGCAACAAAGGCAACTACGACCGAAAGAGACAAAACTGATTTTTTCATAAGTTCTAAATTATTTACTTGCTTACCGAAAAAGATACTACCATGACATTAAATTTTCGTTAAATATTTATTAAATTTTCTTAAAAATATGCTAGAATACAGAAAAATCTAACTATATGAAAATCCTAAACAAATTTTTCTTCATTTTATCAATCACATTGCTGTTTTTTGTATTGGCTCTGAATGTTGAAGCGGCTAAAAAATCTAAAGCCAAAACTTTATCTTATCCTTTACACAAAAATGCCCTCGCCACCCAGTTTTATATTGGTGAAACCGGATTAGACGGCACAACAGCTTGGGACTGCCAGGCTGTTGTGCACTATGGTGGCATTGATTCTCCATTTAATCGAAATGGCTATCTCCCATCTTTTCAACCAAAAGAAAATCCATTTTATTTTGCCCTTCCATACACTGATATAGGTGATGATGGGGCACACAAAAAAGATATTCCTTGGTACAATGCCAAGTTGGATAAAGGCGATAATTATTCTTTTGTAAAAAATCATTGGGTAAAAATAAAACGTGACGACAAGATTTGTTATGGCCAATGGGAAGATTCTTTAACACCTGACATTCTTAATATCGCAGGCAAAAGAATCGGCTACGGAAAACCAAATCATTTTGATTATGTTTTTGGTTCCTCCTCGCCAACTCACCCCGGAATAGATATTTCTCCGGCACTAAGCGACTGTCTGGGCATGAGAGATCCGGATGACAAAGAATATGGCCACACCGACGGCCTTGTTTCATGGCAATTTATAAACGACAACGATGTACCGGCAGGCTCATGGAAAGACGTAGTAACAACAACGCCGGTTAGTTGGGAAAATTGTGAATAAAAGGTGAAATTTTGGTTGGGGCGGTAGGATTTACCCCTTCGGGGTATAAACTTCTCATCCTTCTCGCCCAAATAAATTTCAAGCCACCTCTACCTTCGGTAGAGCTATCTTGAAATGGTTGGGGCGGTAGGATTCGAACCCACGAATGGCGGGACCAAAACCCGCTGCCTTACCACTTGGCCACGCCCCAATAAGTAGCTTTTCCCTATTGTTAAATAACGCAAAGAAATCTATCAATCAACTCCACCAAAGTCAAATTTAAACTTCACTACTTGGACAAATTTTGTTTAGCGGACATCCTTTGCAGTTTGGTTTTCTGGCGAAACAAATTCGTCTTCCATGCCATACAATCATATGAGAAAATTTTCCCCATTTTGATTTTGGAACAATTTTCATGAGTTCCTGTTCTATTTTTACAGCATTTTTTTGTAATGCCATTTTCTTTGGAACAAGTCCAAGTTTTCCAGTTACTCTAGCCATGTGAGTGTCGACTACAATTCCTACGTCTTTACCAAATCCGCTGGAAAGTACTACATTTGCAGTCTTTCTTGCGACCCCAGGCAAAGTCAACAAATCATCCATGTTGTCAGGAACTTTTCCACCAAAATTTTTGAGAATTTTTTCTGAGGCAGCTTTTATATTTCGTGCTTTAGCTCTATAAAAACCTGTGGAATAAATATATTTTTCGATTTCATCAAGAGTGGCAGAAGCAAATGCCTTGGCGTCAGGCAATTTCTCGAAAAGCGCAGGAGTTACTTTATTTACTCTTACATCTGTACACTGTGCTGATAAAATAACAGCCACAAGCAATTGAAATACACTGCCAAAATTAAGCTCAACTTTAGCATCAGGATAAGTCTTCTCAAGGATTTTTATAATCTCTGAAATATTATTTTTCACGCCTCAAAGTATATCTCAAAGTGCAAGTCTTTTCAAATATCTTTCCGGAAGAAGTTTTAGATATTCCGTAGGGAATGCACTCAAAGGAAGATAGTCCAAAGGATCTATAGGAGTTCCATCTTTATGTAATTCAAAATGCAAATGCGGACCTGTAGTCATATACCCCGCACCTTTTGTTCCAGGCATACCTCCTGTAAGGCCTATTACTTGCCCCTGGACGACCTGGTCGCCTTCCTGCACCAAGATATCACTTACGTGTCCATAAACTGTGCTATACCCATTTGCATGAGCGACAATGATATAGCTGTATCCGTAGCCATTATCCTTTGTTTTAAATACAACACCATCAGCAGGTGCATGAATAGGTGAGGCTTGATATGTAGGAATATCTATAGCTTGATGCGCAACACCGAAAGTGCCGACATAAGCTGAGTCATGGAAATATGCACTAATACCTTTTTCAGGAAGCACAGGCCATGAAAGTCCCTCAGGATTTAGAGTAGGAGCTGTCGCCATAAAATCATACAAAGAACGAGTCCTGTCATCCAAAAGTCCCATGTATTCCTTAGGATCAAAATTTGCTCCATCCTCTGTCATTTTTTGTTGAACAACAGATACAGCATTACTCAAATCTTTTACATCCTGGACCATCGTATATTCTTCTTTTTCACTTTCTTTAAGCAATTTTGAATATAATTTTTCTTGCCCGAGAGTAAGTTTCATCAAATTTTCTTTTGCAACTTTTTCATATTCAAGTTGCTTTTTGTCGTTTGACAGAGTTTCTTGTAAGTCAGAAAGTTCCGTATGTTTGATCTCAAGATCAGATTCTTGAATTTTTAATTCTTCACCAAGAGAGACAAGTTTGTCTACCATTTGCGCCCCGGCCTCGCTCAAAAGATTCAAATAATTAAGCTGTCTGACTTTGTTTCCGACACTTCCATCGGATAAAAGCAATTTTAGACTGTCAACTTTGCCGTTTTTATCAACAGAAAAATACGAATTTTCTTCCTGATACATAATTTTTATATAATCCTTCAGAAGGTCTTTTTGACCATCCATAGCGACTTTTTTTACATCTATCTGGGATAGGATTTGTGCGATGGCATTCTTTGTCTCGCTTACGGAATTTACCGTTTCAACAAGTTTATTTTGAGTGATAAAAGTTTGTTTATCTATATTATCAAGCTGCTCGCTAAGCGTCATTTTCTCTTCTGTGAGAGCTTTTAGCTTGTTTCTTTGATCGGAAATGCTATTTAAAAGTTGATAATAGTCTGTTTTTTCAGAATTATATCTATTTTTAAGCTTGGACAAAAAATCGTCCTTGTTATCGGCAAAAGCACTATTTGAAAGCAAAATAGCTGATAGCGTAGCCAAAATTACGATTTTCTTAAATCCCGATCTCATTTGTATTTGTGTTTTTGTGTCTATTTATCCAGATATTCTATCACAAATTATACAAAAATACAATGATGTTGTAGGCAAAGGGAAGAAAATATTTTTCACTTTGCTTTAAATGCTTTACAGTTTGCATAATTTAGCTTGCATTCTTATAAAAAAACATTTAAAATCACCCCGCAATTTAAGAAAAAGATATGTCACATAAAAAAGCAGCCGGTTCCACCAAGAACGGCCGAGACTCGCAAGCCCAACGTTTGGGGGTAAAAGCATTCGGAGGAGAAGTAGTAAAAGCCGGATCAATAATTGTACGCCAAAGAGGTACAAAATACTTTCCTGGAAAAGGCGCAGATATGGGTAAAGACCATACAATTTTCGCTTTGATTTCCGGACAAGTTCACTTCACTGAAAAAGCTTTGAAAAAATTCGACGGAAGAATTTACAAAGATAAGTTTGTAAACATACGATAGTTTTCAGCTAAAAAACAAATGGCTTTAGAAAATTTTTTTGGACTCGAAGGAGGAGAGCCGATGTCAGAAGCGGCTTTTGAAGCATTCAAGGAGCGCATGCAGGAGGCATGGGCTCAAATTGCTGCTATAAAAAAAGAGGAAAAAAAACAGAAACAAAAAGAAGATGATTTGCTAAAGATACTTTTAGCTTTTGTAAAAGACAGCCAAAAGAAAGAACTTACCTTATTAATAAGCCGCGCACTAGAACAAAACCTTCCTGCCGGATTTATTTTGGCGATGATAATGCTTGAAAATGATGAGCTTAAGCCATTTGTCGGAGATTTTATGAAACAAGAATCTAATTTACGCGCACTTACTTTTTTTGGAGAAGAAGACGCATCAATGCCTCTAAAAGCCAAAATAGCGATAGATGCCTGGATGAAAGGTATGATGTCTCAGGCCGAAGAATATCCACAAAAATTGATAAAATACGGCTATGATGTTGAAGAAATAAAACAAGAGGATACAGAAGAGCAAAAAATTCCACAAAAAACTATCAAAAAAATTCTTATCCAACTTTGCGCCTTCGTCTTGCGTGACTATTTTGAAAGAATGAAAATCGAGAACGATTTTGATCGTTTGCAGGAATTTTCAGAGTTTATATTAAAAGGTATCTTCACGAAAACAGAAGAAGCTTTAAATTCACGAGCATTTATCGAAGATAAAAAATCTTAGTCTCTCGCAAGTCCTTTCAGTTTCAGTTCCTGTAGTATTTCCTCGGCAGGTTTGTCTATAAGTCCGCTTTCGCATAAATGTTCTGCGATCGCTCTTGCCTCAGGCTCGTCAAAATCCTCAACTCCAGCCTGATATATAATAGTGGCAACTTTAGAAATCTTAGCCGAATCAAGGCCATATTTAACACCCAAATCAATCAACAATTTATTCTCCATAAAAGATTTATTAATGTCAAAAAACATTTTAATCAATTCTACATAAAAATACACTTTAAGACCCTTGCAAAAAGAGATAAAAAATGCTACAATATAGCTAAAGAAATAAAAATAAAAACAAAAAATATGGCAAATCCATCATTTGAAAAAGGCGCTGAAGATCATAGTTATATAGATAAAGCGATTGAAAGAGAGATGAAAAACTCCAAATACGACAGCAAAGAGTTCATGCAGTTGGTTTCAGATGAACTCATGTCAGGGAAAGGATATACACTCATTAAAGGTGAAATGTTCGGAAAAGTGGATGCAAGTGGTGAAAAAGTTACAAAAGATAAAATAGATATATATTTAGAAGGATTGGGTGGAGATGATTTCGGCAGAGATATTTTTGACAAAGCAAAAAAAAACATCGTAAAGGAATATCAATCAAATCCTGAAGAATACTGGAAAAGATACGCTGAAGATTATGACAGGAGATCTTTTGTTGATAAAAAAACCGGTAAAAATGCGTTAACACCTGAAGAGCAAAAAAACTCGGACGCGGTCGCACAAGTACTGTTTAATAAAGAAAAAATAGCATTGCGTGATATAAGCCTAAAAGATGCGATTGATAATCATCTTTTTCCAAAATTTGAGATAAAAAATATTGTCCTAAGAGCACTTACAATTTGGGAAACACAAGATAGGACAGTAAGATTGAAAGCACTTAAGAAAAATGCGGCAACATCAGGTGCCGTAAGACGTCGTGTTACACTTCAGGAGCAAGTCAAAGGATATGATAAGACAGTACATAAAGCCGAGTATGCACTTGGAAGTGCAGAAATGGCGGCAGAATTCGCGAAAACAGCTGCGACATTAAATAAAACCTTAAAATACAGAGCAATAGGTGGTGTAAGTATAGCCACTTGGGATGCAGAAAAAGCAAGGACAGAAAGTGAATGGAGAACAAGATGGCAAAGATTGGCAATACAATTTAGCGATCTGTATGTCAGTGGGCGTCTTTACAATGAATTTCCAACAGCGGTAACCGAAAGTGATAAAGTATTTGGAGTCATTGATGCATTGGTAAGACTTAATGCAAAAGGAGGAATGAAAGAGGCGAATGCAACTTTTGATGCAGAAAATTTCAAAAGAGATCTTGATAAACGTTTTGGAAAAGACATGATTTACGGATCATATGGAGTTTTCAATATGTTGCTTGCCCTTGAGCGTTCAAATAAAGAGGTACAATTAAACGGTGGAGGCTCAAAAGTACTTTATGATTTGCAGGTAGGAAAAGGAAGAGCTCCAAAACATCGTTTTTCAAGGCTTGATACAAGAGCGCTACAAGATGGTGAAGTGAAGGATGCAAAGCCAGATGACAAACAAGGTGCAGGAGAAGAAAAACCGATCGAAAAAGCTGAAGCTCCAAAAGATATACTAGACCAATTCAGCGATGAAATGTCTCAAGTTTTGACTGATCTGGAAAAATCAACAGGAGTAAAAATGACAAAAAAGGCCGGAAGGGATAAATTCGCAAATACTAAATTTATTGATATTCACGGAGAATACAAAGGAGCGAATAAAAAATTTTTACGCATAGTATTGATTAACGGAAAAATTACTTTACCTCAGCGAAAAGGGGAATTCTTAAACCCAAAAGAGGCAGTAACGGAAACCAAAATAGAATTGGCAAAAAGAGCGGAATCTTTCAAAAAAGAAATAGATGCCAGGGAGTCAGAGGCAATCAAAGAAAGGGAAGCTGCACTACAAGCCGCAAAAGAAGCAAACAAAGAAAAATGGTACAAAGATTTTGACGCTTTCCTAGATGCAAATAAAAATGATTTTATCCTCGAAAGGATAAAAGTTGGAAAAGAATTTCAAAGTAAATACACTCTTGAAGCTCCGAAAAGAATAACGATTACATATGATTATAAAGTTACAGTTAACGGTAGGGATGTGTATTTAGTGCCTGTTATAGAAGAAGGAAGGGTTCGATTATGGGCACGTATTGTAAATAAAGCGGGGACAACAATGAAAGATAGAACCATGGCAGTCGATTTCAAAAATCCAAGGAAATTCGCCTCAGATTTAAAAGCCATAGAAAAAGAATTTCAGGATATGGAAGACCCTCAACAAGAGTTACCTCCAATAGAAAAAGGAGGACAAATGCCAAAAGCTCAAGATAAAACTCCAGCACAAGCTCCTGCAGCTGGATTACCGGAATCAGCAACTAAAGTTGCGGCACCGGCACAGGCGCCGGTAAAAGCTGCTGCTCCTGCTAAAACTCCAACTGTAGCTCCAAATATCCCAGCCAAAGCTCCAGAAACAGCAAAATCATTATCAGACGGTATGTCTACAGAAAGACCAAAAGACATAGCGACAGCAGCGAAACAACTAAAGGAAATATATGACAAATTGGATCCTAAGATAGTATGGGGAGCTGTGATGACAACGTCAGAACCGTCTTTCATGTTAACTATAAATAACATCAACCAGACAATTACGGCACGATTGGATGACTCTATTACAAAACCTGGTGAAAAAGAAATACAATTCGTAATTCACAACAAAAAAACAGAGACATTCCGAAATAATCAGAAAGAATTGGCACAGTACATTGAAGGACTTCTTGCAAAAAAATAATTTAAAAAATTATTTTAACTCTAAAAGGAAATATTTTTTCTGGGGTGAGTTATGGGATTTACCCCTCCGGGGCATAAACTTCGAATCTCATATCACTCCAACAAAAAACCTGTCGAACCCTGCGGACTCGCCAGCTTTTTTCTGGGGTGAGTTAATAGACGATGTTCGAACAATACTACTACAGTTACATTACGGTAATGTATAGGATAAAGCTATACGCTATTTTATAGGTGAGGTGCTCGGCGCCGGTAGTCGATGCCCCCTTTGGACTCACATATAATTACGAAACGGCTGTTCGGCATTTTTCAAAATTTTGGAATATGCCTAGCCTAAAAGCAAAATTGCCATTACAATCAACTAAAAGGACTATAAATAAACTTGTATTGGAATGAAAAAATTACTTTCGTTTATATTAGCTTCGTGTTTGTTCCTTGTTGGATGTACTAGCAATCTTGGCTCTTTAAGCTCTGATTCCAAGGCCTCTCTTTTACAATACAATCAAACGACTGTTGAGAAATCTAAAGATGCGCCATCTGCCATTATTAATAAACAGGCAGACATAAAGCCAGAGGTTAGTTCTCAGACATCAAATTCTTCTCAGAAAGTAAATATTTATGAATCGACAAGCTCTAGCGCAAAGACAAATTCTTTATCTAACGACAATTATTATACAAATGTAGATGGTAATCAGGTTCATTCTCCGGCATATTCAAGCTCTGTTCCATCTGGAGCCAGCGCTTTATGCAGAGACGGCACCTATAGTTTTAGCAAACATAGAAGTGGAACTTGTTCTCATCACGGAGGTGTGGCACAATGGCTGTAATAGTTGAAGAAAAAAACAGGCTTGCATTTTTCGAAAAAAGTGGTACAGTTCTCTCTTGGTCAACAGCATCATAACTAAATAACAATGTTTAAACTGTGGCAAAAAAAGTTCTTAAAGTTAAGAATGTCTTTTCTTTTATTTGTGTATGTTTTTTCTGCAATAGGATCGCAGGCATATGCGGGAAATTTGGTTTCTGATACCGACAAACCTTTGCAAAGTCTATATGAACAGCAGGTGAGATCAGTCAAAGAAAATTTGGCACCTATTGATACAGCTACTACAGCTTTGCCGAAAGACACAAATCTTCAAGCAAAAGAACAAATTTCTACGTCTGATATAGGCAGTGAATTGCCACAAACTCAGGCAGATTATGTAGAAGGTGAGATTTTAGTAAAGTATAAAATTAGTAAAATAAACCTTTCAACCTCCTCTGGAAAAAGTAAAGCCTTGAGTTTTATGAAGTCAAAGTCCTTACAGAAAGAAGAAGATTTAAAAAAGATAAATACTTCAATTTTAAGGATCACAGATGATAAAACCGTAGAAGAGAAGGTTGCGGAATTAAAAAAAGATCCGAATGTAGAATATGCCCAACCAAACTTTCAATATTATCCTGCGACTATCAATGCAAACGACACTAACGTTAGCCTTTTATGGGGACTAGATAATCTTGGGCAGACTATTAATGGTAGTTATGGAAATATTACAGGGACTACTGATAAAGATATTGATGCTCCAGAAGCATGGGCAATAAATGAAGGAACAAATTCTTCTGTAATTTTGGCTATTATTGATAGCGGTGTGGCGTATAACCATCCTGACTTGATAGCGAATATGTGGGATGGGACAAATTGTAAGGACGAAAATGGTAGCACTATGAATGGCTGTAATCATGGATATGACTATGAAGATAATGATAAAACTCCATTGCCAACTACTTCTTCTCATGGGACTCACATTGCGGGGACTATAGGAGCAGTAAAGAACAACGGCAAGGGCATCATGGGGGTTGCTCCAAACATAAAGATAATGGCGATAAAATCTTCCTTAACTACTGCCGAAATTGTAAAAGGTATTAATTTCGCTAAACAAAATGGAGCAAAAATTATAAATGCAAGCTGGGGTAGCTCAAATTACGATCAGGCACTAAAGGATGGCATAGATTCATTTACTGGTCTATTTATAGTGTCTGCCGGAAACTGTGGTGATATCAATACTTTTTCAGTTAATGGATGCACAAGTCAAAATCAAACTCTCTATCCTGCAAGTTTTGATTCATCTAATATTATTTCAGTTGCGGCCACTGATCAAAATGATAATCTCGCTGATTTTTCTAATTTTAGCTCTACTTCCATAGACGTTGGGGCACCTGGAACTAATATTTACAGCACAGTGCCATCAACTGATTTACCAGTTATGTCTGAAAATTTTGATGGCGTAACCGCTCCTAGTGTACCGAGTGGATGGGCTAAAACTGGAAACTGGGGTACTTATAATTATGGCGGAACTATTGGGAATGTATTGTATGGAGATGCCGTCAATGTTCCATATGCTCAAACGGCAAATTCTACTACCACATCTTCAACATACAACCTAAGTAATGGTGGAAATCTTGATTTTTGGACAAGATGTGATACCGAATACAGTACTACAAGCTGGACTGATTATATGAGTTTGGAATTTAGCAGCAATGGCGGAAGTACTTTTACTGAAGTTTTGCGATGGGATGAACCATATTTGGATTCAGACACAGATCCTGCCGGTTCTGCGGTATATCATTTCGAAAATTTAAGTATTCCAACTGAATATTTGACAAACAACTTTAAAATGAGATTTAGATGGGTAGCAAACGGAAATACAGATACTGGCAATGGAGATGGTTGTTTCGTTGATGACATGAAGATTACCAGATATTCTGATGGTTCAGATGAAAAATATGCTTATGAGGATGGCACATCTATGGCGGCTCCACATGTGGCCGGACTTGCGGCTTTGATTTGGGGATACAAGCCGGAATTAACTTATACTCAAGTAAAAGACACAATTCTAAATACTGGAGATAGTGTAGCTTCGTTGTCTGGGAAAACAGTTTCAGGGAAAAGAATTAATGCCTTTAATGCTCTTAATTCCTTAGCTCCAGCAACTCATATAATTTCAGGAACAGTAAAGTATTACGATGGAATAAAAGCGATTCCAAGTGCTACTGTGACTTTGGAAGACGCTGTTGGGACTCAATTAGCTACCACTACAACTGACGCAAACGGAGCATATCAATTTACGGGAGTGGCAAATGGAGGCAATTATGTTGTTAAGGTAAGTAAGGGTAGTGATACCTCAGGGCTTTCAAGTGCGGATCAAATAAAGATAGGTAGACACATAGTTGGACTTGAACTTTTTGATACGATTTTTAAGATAATCGCCGGAGATGTAAACAATAGTGGAAGTCTAACGAGTGCAGATCAAATAAAAATAGGTAGGTTTATAGTTGGACTTGATTCAGTTTTGACATCAGGAGCATGGAAATTTTATCCTTCTAGTGCTGCATTGGACGCAACAAATTATTTAACTTCTGCACAAACCAGAACCTATAGTAATTTAATAGCCGACATGACTGGTCAAGATTTTGTTGGCGTAAAAATGGGTGATGTAAATAAATCATGGTAATTATTCATAATAAATATCTAATAACAACTAACCTAATATGAACAACAAAATGTTGATCAATCTTAAGAAGATTATAAGCTCTGCGCTTATGTCTTTGATGGTCGTTTCAAGTTTGACTCTTGGCTCGACTGCAATGGCAATCGCCCCTTCTCCGACCCTAACCATAGGGTCTCAATCCGCTTTAAATGGGGCAAATATAACTGTGCCAGTGAGCGCTAGTAATTTTGGTAACGTAATTGCTGGAATGACTTTTGATGTTCAGTACGACAGTGCACTTCTTACATATACTGGATATACACAAAACGATATTTCTGGACACGGAACTTTGGCCATTAGCGGGGCTGGAAGCAATCCAATAAAAATAAACTGGTTTGATTCTGCTGCTTTAACTTTGTCCAGCGGTACACTTCTAACTTTAAATTTCACGGTTGTTTCAGGAACAACAACTAATGCAAATTTAACATTTGCTGGAGCAAAAGAAATAAGTGATGCTGCTGCTGATCCAATAACTACAACATTCACAAACGGAGTCGTCTCTCTAAATCCAGCCGCAACACTTTCAAGCATAGCAATAACAAGTCCAGCGAATAAACTTACTTATACGGTAGGAGATTCATTGGATATTTCAGGTTTAGTTGTTACTGGAACATATAGCGATGCAAGCACTAAAGTTGAAACTATTACGGCATCAAATATAACTGGTTTTGACAGCTCAGTAGCCGTAAGTGGTCAAGTATTAACAATTACGGTCGGAGGAAAAACAACAACCTATAGTGTTAATATAGTTGCACCTCTAAGTTCTGCTAAAAGTATTACTTCTTTTAGTTTTCCAGAAGGTAGTGGTGTTATTACGGGGACTAATATTGCCGTAAGTGTTCCATTCGGAACAAATGTTACTGCACTTGTGCCAACTATTGCAATTTCCGCTAAGGCTTCAGTCAATCCTGCCTCTGGCGTAGCTCAAAACTTCACTAATCCAGTAACATACACAGTGACTGCTGAAAATTCTTCTACTCAAGCTTATACTGTTACGGTTAATGTTTCAGCTGATCCAAATATTGCACTATTGGCGGCAGATAAAGCTGATCTAGTAGATAATTCTATAAAAGGATCAAACTCTAATTTATCAAATGTTACAGGTTCACTTACTAATCCGTTGCCATCAGTTGGGGCAAATGGATCAATAATTACATGGGAATCTTCAAATGCATCAGTAGTAAGTAATGATGGACAAACGGTAAATAGACCTGCTTTCGTTGCAAGTAATGCAACTGTCACAATGACAGCAACTCTTGCTAAGGGCGGCCTAACTGACACAAAAGCATTCACTCTAACTGTACTTAAAATGCCAGCTAGCACAATTGCTACGGTAAATTCTGGTGCTTATACAGTAAGTGCAGGAGGAACATCTAGCGAAACTATTACAAATGTTCCTTTTGGTACAGCAAAAGCTGATTTCTTGTCTGCTTTGACAAAAGGGGAAGATAATCAGACGTGGGATTCTGCAGGTATTGCTGATCCAGTAGTAAGTGGAAATACATTAAAAGTAACAGCTCAAGACGGAACAACAACTGTAACTTATACAATTACAGTTTCTGATAATCCTGATATTGCCAAAGTAACAGCAGACAGAGATGCTTTAGTGGATGATGCAATTAAAGGAGGAAATGCTGATTTACTAAACGTTACATTAGCTCTTACTAATCCATTGCCATCAATCGGAACTGTAAATGGATCAACTATTACTTGGACATCTTCAAATACAGGTGCGGTAAGTAACGATGGTCAAACAATAAATAGACCAGTTTTTGCAGATGGAAATACAACAGTTACTTTGACAGCAACTCTTACTAAAGGAGTTATTACTCAAACAAAAGACTTTACATTGATTGTGCTTAAATTGCCTGCTAGCACTATCGCCACAATTACTTCTGGAACTTATACTGTAAGCGTAGGAGAAACTGGTAGCGAGACTATTACAGGAGTGCCATTCGGTACATCTAAGGCAACTTTCTTAGCCGCCCTAGCAAAAAGTGAAACTCATCAGACGTGGGATTACACTGGAGTTGCGGATCCAGTAGTAAGTGGAAATACATTAAAAGTAACTGCTCAAGATGGAACAACAGAAGTCGTTTACACTATCACTGTTGATCCAGATATTATTAATCCAACAGGATCAATCTCAAATATTACTGCAGACTCTTATTTAAAAGGCACTGTTGCTCTTAATGCAACTGCCTCAGACGTAGGCTCTGGTGTTGATAAAGTTGAGTTCTGGTATGCAAGCGTTGGTACTAAAATTGGTGAAGATACTGTGTCTCCATACTCTATCAATTGGGATACAACACTTGCACCTGAAGGAAGTCATTCAGTATTCATAAGAGTATATGATGTAGCAGGAAATTCTTATCAGTCTGCCGGTATTCCTGTGACTGTTGATAATACTGCTCCGACTGTTACTAAACTTGGAGACAATTCGACTGATTTAGCATTATCTGTAGGAACTACAGATTTAATATTCAGTGAAGTCCTATCAGATAGCTCTAAAACAGCAGTTCAAAATGCTTTGACTGCAGGCGCTGACAAAACTTTAGCTTACTCTTGGACAGGAGCTACATTGACAATTACTGCAACAGAAATTACTACTTTCGCTAATGACGTTATCGTTAACATTTCTGATCTTGCAGGTAATCCAGCAGAGTTATTATTAGTTGATTCTAGCCTAACTGCTGCTCAAACTACGCCAAACGGATCAGGAGCCGCTACTGTCGATAGTACAACTCCTCAGGTTGTAATTACTAACCCAACACAAGCGGTTACTGTAACAATCGGTGGTGAGACAACTAATCCAACAATCGACGTAGGTTCATTCGTTTCTGGAGGAACTGGAACAATACCTGCAATCACTATGAATTCTAGCCTTGGAAATGTAACAATTCCAGCTTCCACAACAGTGACTAGTGCTGATCCTAGCTGGGATGGAGTAATTGCCGCTCCAACGGTAACAACAGTTACTATACCTGAAGCGTCTGGTGAAACTAGAACCTTCGGAATGGCTATAGAAATTGGATTTACTGGAGCTAAATTATCTTTTGATAAGGGAGTAAGAGTATTACTTCCTGGTCAAGCAGGGAAGAGAGCTGGATATGTTAGAACCGGAACAACATTTACTGAAATTACAAACACTTGTGTAGCAGACAACCAGTCTACAGGTGATGCCTTAGGGGTAGATGGAGATTGTAAAATTGCAGTTGGATCAGACTTAGTTGTTTGGACTAAACATTTCACATCATTTGCTTCGTTCAGTTCTGTCACAAATGGAGGTGGCGGCGGCGGGGGAGGAGGAGGAGGTGGTGGTGGAAGCCCTTCTAAGAAAAAAGTAGTAAAAGAGGTAGTTAAAGATGTTGCTGTTGAATTGCAGTCTTCAGATGTAGCTGCACCATTCGGCGATGTTAATGGACACTGGGCAGAAACATTCATAGACAACTTAAGACTAAAAGGTGTTATCAGCGGTAAATCAGAAGGAAAATTTGAACCAGATTCTCAAATAACAAGAGCTGAGCTTCTAAAAATAGTAGTTAATCTATATGGAATTACTCTTCCTACGAGCATGACCGAAAAACCATTCAGCGATGTTGAAATTGGTGAGTGGTATGCTCCATATATCGCAGCTGGAAAGACTGCCGGAATTATTGATGGATACAGCAATGGTACATTTAAACCAAATCAAAAGATTTCTAGAGTTGAGGCTTTAAAAATATTACTTGAAGCATCAAAGAAAGATTTGACTGCTGAAACTGCGACATTCCCAGATACTAGCTCAACAGCTTGGTATGCAAAATATATTAATTATGCAAAAGCTAAGGGATTAGTAAATGGATACAAAAACGGCACATTTGGTCCAACAAAGAACATCACAAGAGGCGAATTCGCGAAACTGGCTTCGATGGTTTCAGAATAGAGTCTTGTAAGTTTATCAAATATCCTAAGAGCTCGCCCAAAGATGAGGGTGGGCTCTTTTGTTTCCTATTCAAAAAAATCCTTAAAAATGCTATAATATAAAGAACTAAACATAAAAAATGTCCTTACCTGCTACAAAAAAAATCAAATTCTTAGCCGTTTGTATTTTGGCTTTGATTGTAATCCCTGCTTGTAGCAAAACAGAGGAGAATGGGAAAGAAAAACTCGCCTTGTTGAATTCACAATACGGACTAACGGATATAGTGCCATTGAATGAGTCAACTAAGTTGAGTTACATGTTTGCTCCTAATCTCATGCAAACAAACATTTTTGATATTTTTAGGCCAAAGAAAGAGTTGATCGTGAAACTTAAGGGTGACGCGAGTTCTTCGTCTTTAGGTGATGTTTTCCTTTTAAAGCTTCGGACGAATGCTGATCCACAAGAAATAGCAAAACAATATGAATCAATTGATGCTGTTTCATATGCAGAGCCGAATTTTCAGGTTGAATTAAGCGATAATGGCGACACTGGAACCGAAGATGGATCAAATGTTTCCATAGATTCTGAAGTCGCTACTGATATCGTTGTAGCTGTTGTAGATTCTGGAGTGGACATAAACCATAAAGATTTAAAAGATAGGATTGTAGCTGGATATGATTTTGTTTCTGAGGATAAAGATGTGAGTGACGATTATGGACATGGTACTCATGTAGCAGGTATTATAGCTAGTAATTCATCGGCGAAAATAATGCCAATAAAGTTTACGGACGGTAAAACAGGTAAAATGAGTGACTTGGCAAAGGCTATAAAGTTTGCTGTAGATAGTAACGTTGATGTTATAAATTTGAGCCTTGGTTTGAGTGAAAAATCTGCTCTTCTTATGGATTCCATCGATTATGCCTTTAAGAAGGACATTCCAGTAGTTGCAGCCGCAGGGAATTACAATACCAGCAAAAAATATTATCCAGCCTCCTACGGCAAAGCTATCGCCGTGGCTGGCCTTGCAAATGACGGGAATAAGCTTCCTCAAAGCAATTTTGGGACATGGGTTGATTATTCAGTTAAAGCGCAGGATATTTTAAGTACAACGCCAGGTAATAATTATGGGTACGCTACCGGCACTTCACAGGCGGCGCCTTTTATCACTGCAAAAATAGTGAAAATTTTAGTTGGCGGAAAAGTTTCCGGGATAAAATCCATTCTTTTTGAATTGGACAAAACTTCTACTCCGATAAATACTGGTAAATTCGCTTTGCTTTTGGGAAGAGAGTTCTAAGGAAATTCAAGCACAAGTGCATCTTTAAGCAAAAAGATGTTTATTTCTTTGATGTAAGAGATTATTCTGCACGCTAGGAGTATAAAAATATTAAATGGACAATGTTATATCTCAACTGCAGGAGCGCTACGATCCAATAGCCAAGGAGGAAGATTTCAAATATTTCTGTCTTGGACTGAAACAGTATTTTGATTTTGTCGAAGAAACTCCCCTTTTAAAAAAGGTTATTAAAAAAATAGAAGCGCTTGAAGAGATGGATTATAGCAATTTACGGTTGTTAGAAAAACAAGCCTTAGCAGAACTTGAAGTGTCCGAAAAGAAATTGAGAAAAATAATAAAAGATAACTCCATAGATTCTGTAGAAATAAAGCAAATATTGGGGAATATTGACGCCCATCGAAATGGACTTGTCGTCCATATAGGGACTATTGATATGGTGGATAATGGTTTACCTGTTGCCTCTAGCAGTAAGGAATTTTGTTACGTTTTGGAGAATAGATTATTTGAAATAGCCAAAGAATTGAACAATATTGGAAAATCAAAGTTAATAGAGAAATTTTTGGACAAGAAAAATCTTAGAAGGAATATTTACGGGAATTGGGTGTTCTCTGACACATATTTCTTGGCTATTGAAGAGAAAGAGAGGTTATTTAGGGCAAGGAACAGGAAAATATATGATTATTTGGAGACTGTAAAATATGTCTTTCTTTTTGCTCCAGACTCTCAGCATAATCCTTTGCGTTATGATATGAAAAAATATAAGTTTGCTCTTCGTAGCTTACATTTATACATCAAGGACGATTTAAATAAGCAGAGGAAGAATCAACCGGAAGAAGTACGAAAGAAGACAGTCAAGTTTTTTCCTGCATACACGCCTGTCTTAGGAGAAAAAGAAAAACTGGAAGAATGGTTGGAGAAGGGACGCTTGCAATTTCAAGAAGAAAAAAGGAAAGACGAAGAACATCGTGATCTGATGGTCATTGAGGAAAGAAAAGGAAAAGATTTAACGACACATTGGCTCCAAAGAATTATTGAAAAGTGTCTCATAGATGACAAAGAAAACGTTGAAATCAATCTTGATGCAATGGGGGTTAGGCCATATCACCATCCAGAAAAGGTTATGGTTAGAAAGCTTTTAGGCAAACTCAAAGGGTCAGATTGCATCAAAGACTGGGGAGACCATAGTGATTGCTTTGTATTAACATGTCCGGATGTCAAAAAAATAAAAGAATATAAACTTAATCTTGAGAAAGCTCTTGGAGTAGAAGAAGACATAAGTTCTACCACTGCCAGGGAAAATGATCTTATTATTTTCTCCAACGACAAATTAAAGATAACTTTCAACGGAGTAGCATTCTCTATCAATGGAGAATATGTTAGTAAAGTAAATAAAGGAGGTATCCCCATGAAAATTTGGGATTGGGGGTATAAAAATAATGTCCTATGCGTACCATGGAAAGAAATTGAAAAACTAGGACTGACACAAGAAGAAACACGTGAATCTATCAATAAAACCCATAGAAGAAGTTTGTTCAACATGCTAGAGAAATATTGCAAAACAAAAAAAATTGCCCTACCAAATTCTTTCTTTGAAAATTTATTAAGACCTGTCCCAGGAGAAGGCTTGGCCTTATTCATTACGAAAGTAAGGCAATAATAAGTCTAAAATAAGATAATTCAGCGATTTACAATGAAGTCGCTTTTTGATGTACAAAAATATAACCAATGAAAATATGGACGATCGTTACTTTAGAATCTCAAATTTCTATCCAGCCGCTTTCTTACTTGCGAAAGATGCGGAACTCGTAAATATTGACAAGATAACTAATTCAAAGAGGGCAAATTTTGTCTTTGCCGAACCTATGTACTGCGAAGAGATTTTGCATGCTTTTAATTATGCGAAGGAGAACGATGAGATGGTAATGGTTGATGCCAGAAAGATGGCAATCGCCGTCAAAACACTTAAAGAGAAACTTTATCAAAGATAATGAATTTATCAAAAGAATCAATTGAAGAGTTTATCGAAATATACCGGACAGAATTCGGGGAAACGCCAGCATATGAAGAAGCCGAAAAAATGGCAACAAACCTACTTCATCTATACAGAATACTAATATCTAAAGAATCTCACTCTTCAAATTAATAACAAATATGACAATGAACAATGAATTATTATCTCAAGCACTGTCTTATCTCGATTTCGGTTTTTCTGTAATTCCTGTAGGAAGAGATAAAAAGCCACTTATTCCATGGAAGGAATTTCAAACTCGACGCCCATCAGTAGCCGAAGTTAGAGAATGGTTAAGCAAAGATAACATAGAAAGTATTGCTATTGTGACTGGCTCTATTTCGGGCGTTGTAGTTGTTGATGTTGAAAAGGGAGGAGTCATAGATGATTTGCCAAAGACAGTAATGTCTCAAACTGGAGGAGGAGGCTGGCATTTTTATTACAAATACGATACGCAACGTCCAGTTAAAAATTATGGACGAATTCGTGATCTCACTGATATTCGAGGTGATGGAGGTTATGTCATTGCTCCACCTTCTTTACATAAATCTGGAAAACATTACGAATGGATTACTCCAATGACTCGGGATGCTCTTGGTGAATTTCCATGTTGGGTTATCGACCAACACTCTATTTCAAGTTCAGGAAGTTCACTATGTTCAGAGACGATTGATGCAAAGGTAAATCAGGGGGCAAGAAACGAAACAGCGACAAAAATGGCTGGTAAAATTATTCGTGAACTCGACAAGAAACTTTGGGATACAGTTGGTTGGAGTGGTTTCCAATCATGGAATTCTGAGACCTGTAATCCGCCACTTGATGATGGCGAGCTAAGAACTATTTGGGACAGTATTAAAGGAAAAGAAAGCCAGAAACATAATACTAAAAGTAAAGACAAGAAAGATGAAAGACAAGCCCATGAAATATACTGGCACCGTCCGCGTGATGGACGGATTATAGAGGCATATTATGACCCTATTGAGGAGGAGACAGGCCTTTTGCTTTTTGAAGATGGAAAGGCAACAAAAATACCTCAGGTAACAATTGATGGAATTGTATATGTTGCTCCACCACCTACCAACAACCTTATTAAGCCCGGATTTGTGAAATTACCTTCGGAGGCATTGGATTTTGACTCTGAAATATCACTACTCCAAGAGGTGAAGTCTTTTATTCATGATTATGTACAGATTCCTGCAGGTTTTGAAGATATGGCGGCCTTTTATACTCTTTTTTCATGGGTCTATGACCATTTTCAGGAGTTGCCCTACCTTCGAGCTATCGGTGACTACGGAAGTGGCAAATCGCGATTTTTAAAGGTTATGGGAGCACTATGTTATCGTCCAATCTTCCTTAATGGTTCAGCTAGTGCCTCTGCAATTTTTAGAATGATACATCAAGTGAAGGGAAGTATAATTTTGGACGAGGCTGATTTTCGTCTTTCAGATACAAGTAACGAAATTGTAAAAATTCTCAATTCCGGTTTTCAGAAAGGCATTCCAGTATTTCGTAGCGAAGCTACAGGAAAAAATAATAAATCATATGATCCTACACCCTTTGACGTCTTTTGTCCCAAGGTTATAGCTACACGAAAAGACTTTATGGATGACGCTCTTGAGAGTCGATGTTTGAGCAACCCAATGGAAACTTTGACTCGAGACGATATCCCAGAAAATCTTGATGATGATTTTGAGAGTAGAGCATTACGAATACGTAATAAGCTTGTAATGTTTCGTTTTAAAAAATTGAGCGGTGGTATTTCTAAAGACACGCTTCCCAAACTTAATGTTGAGCCGAGACTAAGACAGATTATTTCGCCACTTTACAGAATAATAGATGACACAGCCGGTAAAGACATTATTCTCAAATATATTGGGAATAAACAGAGAGACGAATTTGAACGTAGATATGGGTCTTTCGAAGGTGAACTACTACAAAGCATTATAAACACACTAGAAACAGATTCAGAACCTACAATGAAGAAGATTGCCGAAGACTACAACGAAAAATTTGCTGGTAAATTCCCTGTTAAAGCGAAGAAAGTTGGTTCTGTAGTAGAACAAACCTTTCATCTCAAAAAAAGAAAATCAGCTCAAGGAATATATCTTTGTTCAAATCAAGATAATGAAGAACGAATTGCAAAGCTCAAGATAAAATTTGGCATAAGTGAGACAGAAGTGAACATTGTGAACGATGTGAACGTCTCTGAAGAGAGGGACCAGATAGAAGTTTGCAAAGAGGTCTTTGGAGTAAAGGACGAGGATATTTCTGATATTTAATTTATACAAATTAATTTTTAACCAAACAAAATATGTTTGACCCAAAGAATTTCCGACTGAAGTCAGTATACCTTCCTCTTGAGCTTGTCGGGCTCGCTGAGAGTAAGGCAAAAAGAGAGTACATGAACTTCTCCGCGTACATACGAAGTCTCATAATTGAAGACTTAAAAAGGGAAGATTTACTTCCTAAAGTGACAAGCAATAACGGCTAATTCGTAACGATAATACACTTACGAAATGACAGTTTTACCTATCCTTAACGATTTCTGAATTATGGGGATGTACGCAACAAAAAATTCATCGGATGACGGTTACAGTATTGACACTAAATGGTTAAAAAAATATGACTATTTTTGTGGGTTTAAGTATGGAGGAATAAAGTGGACTAACGGATGGGGTCACGAGGCTTCTATAAGTTTTTCCGTAGACACTTCCTTTATGAATTCTCCAAACATACGCTTTCAGTATTCGACAAGCAGATATGGCGGAGAAAAAAAAGAAATGGATTATTCTTTCCCTTTAGTAAAAGTTCCATGTAATTTGGGAGGTTCCAGGTGGGCTTTCCAGTGTACTTTATGCAAAAATGGAAGGTATTGCGGTAGAACAGTGTACACACTATATCAGGCAGGTTCTGACTACTTTGGATGCCGTCATTGCATGAGCATTGTCTATGAAAGCCAAAGGCATAGCAGAAGCAAGTTTGAATACTTCGGAAAAATATTAGACTCCGAGAGAAAAGCATGCGAACTGCGAAAAACAATCCATAAGCGGCACTACAAAGGTAGACCCACACGAAAAGTAAGAAGGTTGAGACGGTTAGAAAAGCGTATCCCTCCAACCGGAGTGATAGCCGAATTAGAGATGAATTTATTGCGAAAATAAACACAAGTACTATAATGAATCTACTACCCAACAAATCGGAAAAATATTACGAAGTTATTGCTTGTTGCCTCGAGAGGGGCGACTGTGCCAACAAAAGACTTCGTAAGAAATCCGAGTTGGGTAGTCACGGTCGTCCCTTTTGGGAATAATCTTAAATAACCTAACAAAACCTAATATCTAAGGCACATGAAATACATCATCTATGTAAGAAAATCATCGGACAGAGAAGATCACCAGATTCTAAGCATAGGATCACAGATAAAAGTACTGCAAGAGTTGGCCGTAAAAAAAAATCTGCAGGTTGTCGGAATCTACAAAGAAGAAAAGACTGCATACAAGACCGGACGTGTAAAATTCAATGAGATGTTGTCCAAAATAGAAGACGGCAAAGCGGATGGAATCATTGTTTACCATCTTACAAGAATAGCCAGAAATAGCTTCGATGGAGGCAGGGTTATTTACATGATGGATGAAGGGAAACTAAAGGAAATCATCACTCCTGAAACTCTCTACACAAACATTCCAGATCATAAGTTTATGATGCAGATACATTTTGCGATGGCGAAGAAAAGCTCGGACGATACAAGTACATTTGTAAAAAGAGACAATCAAACAAAGCTGGATAAAGGCGAAGTGATAAGCTTAGCTCCTATCGGCTATCTAAATATAGATAAGGACGGAAGAATCGCCGGCAAAAGATTCTCCAACGAAAAACAAAATTTACTCGCTCAATTAGGACGAACATTAAATAGAATAGAAATCGACCCAATCGATGGTCCATTAGTCAAAACCATGCTGGAAAAAGTGGCTGAAGGGACTCTGAACGGCAAAGAAATATTGAAATACGCTCAAGAAATAGGGTTTAAAAATATCAAAAAAAGCACCTTTTTAAAAATACTTACAAACCCAGTTTATTATGGATGCATAAGGTGTAAGGGTAAAATTTATAAAGGAAATTTTGAGGCACTAATTTCACAAGAAACCTTCAAAAACATTCAATTGGCAATGAGCAATAGATCAAAGCCAAGAAAACAAATGCATAGTTTTCCATATACAGGACTCATAAGGTGTGGAGAATGCGGATCTATGATAACTGCAGAAACACAAAAGGGGCACGTCTATTACAGATGCTCCAAAAAGAAAGCCAATTGTAATCAGAAATACATAAGAAGTGAATTACTTGAAGAACAATTGCATGAGTCTTTGAGCAAAGTACAAATTCCAGATGCATTCATAGAATGGGCTTCCAAACAGCTAAAATCGGTCTACAAAGATGAGGTAAAGCTACAGGAATCGACAAGGATGAAAGAACAACAGGAGCTAAACAGACTAAAGAAAAAACAAGCCAGATTATTGGAGGAATATTTGAGTGCTGATAGCGTTTTGACGAAAGACGAATACTTGGATCAAAAGCAGAAAGTCTCAGCAGAAATAATTTTACTGGAAGAGAATATGCAGGCACACGGTGGCACGGAAGTTAAATGGATAAGTGACTGCGAGGAGTTCTTCGACTTCTCAAGAGAGATGTTATCAAAGTTTGATACAGTCAACATTGAAGAGAAAAGATTTATCATTCAATCTATCGGCTCGAACTTTAGCCTGTTAAACAGGGAATTAACAGTTGAATACCAAAAAATATACCAACCTTTCTTCAGACTAAACGAATTTGAGGCTCAAAGTCGGCTCGAACCAAAAAAACCTGAGGGACAAGCCTCAAAGTACAGTTTTGCCAACAAAATGAAATTCTGGGGTGAGTTATGGGATTCGAACCCATGACCCTTAGGACCACAACCTAATGCTCTAACCAACTGAGCTAAACTCACCACGTGCGGTTTTTAACGGAACAATCTTAAACAGTGCAGGTGAAAAACACAAGAAAAAAGAAAAACTCTTCCCACTTGGGGAAGAGTTTCTTAACAGACTCAGGAGTACCAACGCCCTAGAAAAGCCTTAATATCCTAACCTATTAAATGAATTGCCGAAGCAACTCAAGCAAGTAAAGTATACGTACTATTTTTAAAAACGCAAGAGATTTTTATTTTTTGTACTTATTGATCTCTATCTGCGCCAATTTCTCCGCCATCACTTTGTATTTTAGTTCCACTCTTTGTCTTTTCTCTTCGTTTTTTTCTAGTGCAGTTTTTTCCTCCATAAATGTGTCAAAAAGCGCATCTAATTGAGCTTCTTCCATAACAGGCAAAAGCGTCTCAACCATGGTTTTTGTATGCTGATCGATTGTGGAAGTTTTTAGTAGTCCGGCAATTCGATTTTTTTTGTCTGTGATTGTCATAAGTAGTGGGGGAGTGATTACCATCAAGCGACATTTGCTGCTTTTTCAGTTTTTCCGGTAAAAATTCTGATTATTTGATCAAGATCTTTCGCATCAACAAGTGAAACAATTTCAGCTAATTGATCGATAGTTAATTGTTCAGGCTTTTTCAAAACCATGTCGTGAACAAAATCTACAACTTTAGTGGCATCACTTTCGTTTGTATTTGGAATAATATATTTTCTGTAAGCTGTAACAACTTTTGTTTTGTTTTCGATAGTTAGGTCCGGTTCTTTTAGGAGAGCCATGTCGCTTTTCAAACCTGGTAAATCTGTAAGGCCTATTCCAAATCCACCAAGCATCTTTGAAAAATCAGAAAAAGGAAGCAGATCAGTCGCACCGATATCCGGCTTCAAAACCTTCAAAACAGCAGTTTTCAAAATTCCCACAATGGGATATTCAGAACTGTCAGACGCTTTTGAAATTTGTGCAAGTGCGTCCGCAAGTTTTTTCTTATCAGGAAATTTTGTTTTCAAAGCTTTTAGAGTAGAAAGTCCGGTCGCAGCAACGGCCTTGAATTCATCAAGATTTAAGTGATCGAGTTTTTCCAGTTCGGCTTTATCAGTTATTTTTGCAGCTTTTTTTAGCTTATCCAAGCCTTTGCTGGCAAAAGCCTGTTGTTCCGGACTTAAAGATTTCATAGATGCGACTCCGGAAGTAAGCGCTTCTTTGTATAGATCCGCATCGGCTTTTTCAACCTTTGATTCGTCGAGTTTTACTGTAGCAGTCGCATCCGCAGTAGCCTGTTCAGCGGTCTTACTTGCGGCTGCTTGAGCTTCTTTGGTTATATCCTCTTTTTCTTTTCCGAGTTTATCAAATTCTTCTGCAAATTTACTAAAAAATATCCCAAATTTCTCAAAAAATCCTTTGTCATCAGCATCTTTTGCACAGTTCCAAGCCTCCTTCAAAGAAGACCAACTTTTTCCAATAAAATCAATTGGATTACCTACAGCTTCTTTGATTGTATCTAGTCCGAACATAGGATTTAAGGGTTCAAGATTTTTCCTTTATATTTTTTCATTGAAGGGGGCATTCCTTCAGATTGAGCTGGTGCAGGTGCTGCCTCTGGGGCTTCCTCCGGTGCAGGAGTTGGAGCCACTGGTCTAACGGGAACTTGTGGTTGACGCAAGCCTTTATCTGGAGGTGTTTCACGTGGGTCAATTTTAGGTCGGCTTTTTGCTTGATCTGCTGCATCTTTTGCAGATTGTTCGTCGGCCGCACCACCACCTTCCTTGACAGGAATACTTTCGCCACCGGTGCCAGTTGTAGTGCTTGGTTTAGGAGGAACATCAGGTTTTTCACCACCTTCTCCATTCTTGTCTCCAGAAGGCCAGTGTTTGACAACCTCATATCCTCCAAAAACAGCTGTTCCGCCAAGAAGCGTTAACAAAAGCAAAAGTTTTACATGCCAGTTTGTTCTTGGATTATTAATCCACAAATCAGGGGCAATCAATTTATCATTTTTCATCCCCTCAATTTCATCGTGCAAATGATCATATTCTTTTTTAAATTCTTCATCTCCAGGCTTAATACCTTCAAGTTTTCTACCTCCATTTCCGTCATCGACGCTCAAATCATCCAGAAGTTTTAATATTCTTCTTGCCTTTGCAATAACCTCTTCCAATTCTTTTATTTTTTCAAAATCACGTACAATATCCCTAGCATTTCTTACTCTAGTAAGAAGTCTTAACAAGGCAAGGGCTGCTAGATAAGCTTTTTTCTGATCTTTAATAAAATCTTGAGCAGTTTCATATTTTTCAACAAACCTTAAGGCGTCATCATAATTATGATGACCAATTTCACCCATAATACGTCTAGCCTCAGCTTTATCGGCATCACTGGCATTTTTGTCTACAGATATAGCTTTATACTTTTCATATTCCTCTATCAAACGATTCGCTCTATTATATTCATCAACATCATTAACGAGCTGTCTATCAAACTCATATTTTGTTTTCAGCCTGTCAGCCTTATCAATATTTACAGCAGTAACTTTACTTTCGCTTTTATCAAGAATCCTTCTTGCATTTTCATACTCAGTTCGGCTACGACTTTGTGTATTACCAATTTCACTTTCAGCATTTGAAATATTATCTTCCAACGCATCTTTTAAATATTCAGGACTGGTATGTCCTCTTTCATGCATAATTCTATCAATTTCTTCCTCCGCCTTTACCCTCTTATATCGAGGATCTTTTTGCATCAATCTCAATTTTTCTTCAGCAGTTCTTATGGCCTTGCCATATCTTTCTGGTGAATGTCTTAGCAAAGATCCATTTATAGACTGCAACCATTTTTCAACTATTTCTTTAACAGCTTTAGCATCTTCTCCTTCAAAGAAACCTTCACCTTTAAATATTTCAATCATCTTTTTCTGAGCACCTTCCAAATTCAAAACTTTACTTATTCCTGACAACTGTGAAAGGAATGGCAATTCATTAAGTGCTGAATCGACAGTCTTTATATCTTTTGCAAGTTTTCCCGGTTTTTGAGTAGTACCAATCTGTGTAATAATCTTTGATTTCTCTGATTCGACTTTTGTCCCATCTTCTTTTGTAAACCCATCACGTAGAAGACGCAATTCTTTTAAACGTTTTAACAAAATACCTTCCTCCGCAGACAACTCTTCCCTTGACGCCAAAGAAGTTATAAGACCATCAACAACGTCAGGATCATCCAAGTCATTGTTTCTAAATACAGGATTTTGTCCAAGACTACGTGATAAAGCATCGATTTTAGTATTTAAAGCAACAAAATCTTTATTAAGCTTCTCTAATTTAGCCTGCAGTTCTATTTTTTTCAGTTGTAAAAATTTCCATTTTACAAGTGCATCAAATCTTTCTTGCGCAGCATCCGTATCTTCAAATACAAAGTGCTGTTTGAAAAGAGCACGCATTGAGCCTATGAATTTATTAAGAGCTGCAACATTTTTTTCATCTTCAAGAGCTCCAAATTTTTTGTCCAATGTTCCCTTAATTGCTTCATCTTTATATTCTGCTTTATGTTCACCCTTTTTATCACCATGGCCTTCCTTGTGTTCACCTTTCTCATGAGATTTTGCATCTTTGGCTTTCTCCAAGGCTTTATTAATTAATGTCCCAGCCAAAGCAACAGGCCCCCATAAAGATTTAAAAAATTGAGATGATCCAAGTTTTTTATCTTTCCAAATATAGTATACAAACATAATGAATGCTATGGACATCCAAGCATCTTTTGTCCAATCAGGCAATTTATCAATTTTTTCAAAAAATGTTCCAAGAGGACCAGGTAACATAGACCCAAAAGTAGTAAGAAAGCCAACAAGATCAGCTCCCCATCCTGCAGTCACCAGATTATGTTGAAAAACATCGGATTTAAAATCATTACCAAATTTCTGGTCAATAGCCACGCTGGAAACAAACTGTCCGTCTCTGTTTACTCCAAAAATTCTATAGTAAGGTTGTAAGAATGCAGGTAAAGCAGCGTAAGCCGCTTTTAATTCATTTATATTTTTGATATCCACTCCGGCTTTTGCCATTCCTTCAAAAATAGAATTTTGAGAAACGGAAAAATCAAATTCACTAAAATCTTTAATTGATTCTCCTGCATTTTTAGCTCCGGAATTTATAAGTGCAACTTTGGTTTTTTCAGAAACCTCGGGCATTTTCGCAACTCTATCTTTAGAAAGATTAAATCTTCCACCTTCAGAAAAATCACCGGGCTTCGCTTCTACAACTGCGGCAGGTCTTTCTGTAGGAGGTATAGCTGCGTCAGGTTCAAAGACTCTAAGAACCAGTCCAACAACTTTAGCTGTAATCATTTTACCAATAAAACCTGTCTCTCTTCTAAGAGGATCCATTGGCATCTCCGATCTTCCACCAGCAAAACCTTCAGGCAAAACAGGCGCTTTTTGCATCGCCTTAACTTCATCTACCACTAGTTGTCTTTCTGCCTGGTTCATCATTCTTTTACAAGTCTGTAAAAACTTCTTTGCTTTACCATCCGTTAATTTCGAAGTAACCAATAATACATCTTCTACAGTTAAAATCAAGATATTTGCATCTTCAATCTTAGCGATGGCACTCTCAAATCCTTCACCTTCAAGCCCTTCAGTAAGCATTTGGACAAGTCCGTCTCTACCGATAAATTCACCTTTTGAGTTCTGATAACTCTTGAAAATTCTCTCACGCATGGCTTTTGGCAACGCTCTCTCTACCGCATCAGGAAGCTTTTCTGCAAGCTTTCCAAGTCCGCCAAACACAGCCTTGAATACTCCGGCTGTAAGATAAGCATTCTTATATCGATTAAGAAGAGTAGCTTCAACTTTAGGACGATCTTCAGAACGAATATTTTCTTTTGCGTATTCTCCAATCACAATTGCCGCAGCATCAAAATTAAGTTCAATCACGAGTTTTCCAACAATATCTCGAATACGAGGATCGGTAATCTTTTCGATAATACCTCTGTACTGTTCAGTTATAAGTTCGATTTCTTGTATGGTTCTTCCAAAACTTTCGAGTACTTCGGATGGCAAAACTCCTCCTTTTGCCAATTTTCCACCATTTTGAATCAAACTTTTCATGGCTTCGATAGCTTTCATAGGGGATTTTTTTGCAAGCGCAAAAATTCCTTCTATAGCTTTTGCGTGTTGAGTATTTTTCGCTGCATATTTCATCAAAACTTTACCTTCAGCTCCCATTTTCAAGAATTTTAGAAGACCGCCTACGATGTTCAATCCGGCAAACATAGGCATATCAGCGGCAAGCATTTTGGAGGCTTTCCAGCCTTCTCCTTCAAGCGCAGTGCCTATGATAGTTTCTCTGCCATGTAATACAGCATCTGTGTCATAAAATGCTCCTGCCTCGGCGGCTACTTTTCCTGTAAACATAGCGGCCTCAGCTGAATATTTTGCAAGTTTCGCCATAGTTGTTGTTTTCTGAAACAAGCTTGCTCCTCTCACAAGACCGATCGCACCTCTTGCGGCAGCACTTACCGCCCAAGCGGCACCAAAACTTAAAGCCATTATGGCAATTTCTCTCATAATAGGGACAAGTGTGACTTTTGCTCTATCATCAAGCCTGAAAGATCCGCCATCCGGATCAACAGATTTACAGAATTCAGCATAAATATCTTTATCAACGCCGGCCATTTTCGAACTATCAATATATTGTCTCGAAAGAGCCGCCCATGTTAGGTAAGCGTCATACAAGAACATATGTTGAGATTCGAAAAGGGCGGAAAGATGCTTTTTTGCTCCATCATCAATCTCGGCATCGGTAGGAGATCTTCCAAATTCATTTTTAAATACAACAGGGAAGTTTGCTCTAAAAGTATTCATGTGATCACCATTGGCAAGAAGATTACGCATGAATCTACTTGCGTCTGTATAAGCATCTCCATAAAGTTTCTTTTGTACATCCTCAGGCAGATTTTCTCTCGCCATCATGACATCTTTATGAAGGAGTTTAGCCATAAGTCCGCGAGCGGACATAAAGTCATCAAATTTATTTCTTTGCAGCCAAGCTACAGCAAGACCAGCCTTTTTGACCTCATCCATATCTGCAAGAGGTTTCCCATCCACAAGATTTAACAATGCAGATCTATAAGGGACATCACTGATTCTTGAAGAATAAGCCAAATTTTTAATTTCTCCAAAAGCCTTGATACTCATCGCAGCTTTTAATCTTTCAGAAAGTTTGAAAGGAGTTTTCCCATCATATTTTGGATCTCTATAGTAATTCACAAGATCTTTTTGAACATTATCAAGAGCCTGTATGGCAAATTGTCCTTGTTCAAGACCTTTTTCGCCACCTTCATGATTCCAGTATCCTGTAGCCAAATCTCCAATCAGAGCTATAGAATTCAACTGTACTTTCATGATTTCCGGCATCGCCAAAACTTTTTCGTCAGATTCTTTGTAGTCAAAAACCACAACATCATCAGGAGTAAGGCTTTCCACGGAAACATATTCATGTTCTTTTTGAGACAATCGTTCGCTTGCGAGTCTCGTATCAAGGACTTTACGTTTTTTACCTTTAACATCTTTTAATCCAATTCCTACACCTTCCGCCAATGCAACACGTTTATCAGCGAAAAGCCCAGGAACTTTATCAAGAACTATTTTATTAAATTCAAGAACTTTCTTTTTATTCTCGATAGAAACATTAGGATTTCGAATAAGACCACTATGGAAATATTGAATCAAACCAAGCAAAATCTTTGATCTTGCATCAGTTGTTCTATCCTCAGATTTAGGATCTATACCCAAAATTTCATCTGTGTAAGCATCAAAACCTGATTCAGTAAGTCCGGCAAAACTATTGCTGAAACGTCCTTCGGACAATGTTCCGGCAAGCTCATAAAGTTTAACTCCAATTTTTTCAAGTTTAGCCATTCCCTTTGCACCAAGCCATTCATATTTTATTTCTCTGACAAAATTAAAATTAGTCTTGTCGTATAAAAGAATATGAACCAAAGGTTTATTTTCATCATTTATAGGAAGATGATTGAGCAAAATTGCCGCAGACAATCTTACAAATTTTACACCTGTCGCCTCATCATATCCGGCGGCAATAATTCCGACTTTTTTTATCAGAGTATATGTATTTTCAACCAAACCTACCGGCCATTTTCCGGGATTAGATCTGAAAACATTATTAGCAGCATTCATCAAATCATGAAGCTGTTGTTCTGTTTTTTGATTTGGATCTTCTTCCGCTTTGGCAATAAGTGTTGTATAAGCATCAATAGCTTTTTCAAGTTTCACATTTGACGCATCATTTCCTTCTTGTGGTCTTAATTGTTCTTGATTTGGCATCGTTTATTTTATCTTTTTAAATACATTTTTAAAGGAGAAGGTGGATTCCATGCCCAGGTTCCGTCAGGTTTTTGATAAACATCATTTGGATCTCTATCAAATCCCACAGTATCATCATTTCCTTGTATCTGAATGAGCTTAGCTCTAATTATTCCTCTATTTTTATCAAGAATAATTTGTTGAGCAGGAGTTATATTACTTTGTACTATTTTCGCCTGCCTCCAGTAATATATCTTATCCAATTCGCCAGAAAATAAATTTATTTGTCTCTCATAGTCACTTACATAATCACGCAAATATTTTTTATAGTCCTCAAGTCTTAGGTAAACCATATTGCTTTTATCAAGAACAAGCCTTGGCAAATATCTAGCAGATCCAGGCGGAAATTCGGTCCTTACAATAGTAGGCATAGGCCTTTTAAATCCTGTAGTATTAACATTTTTCAAAAGATCCAACTGGTGCTGAGCTTCTTGAAGATCAGCTTTTGCCATAGTATCTCTAGGATCCCTCTTAAGAATAGATTTATCTCTTAATATTCTTTCGCGAAGTTCTATGGAAATATCTCCTCCAACAACAGATCTATCTTGTAATCCATCTATAGTTTGCAATTCCCTTAAAGCTTCACCATAAAATAAATTAAGACGACTAATGCTAAGTCCAAGGCAAGCAGTTTGAACATCAAAGCCTGTGATAGCTTCTATAGTAGGATCAGAGACATCCAATCTTTCTACTACTGTCCCGCCGCCAGCTGTTCTTGATATAGAATGGAAATTTCTTTCTAAATCTACATATTCTGGAAGAGGTTTTAGTTTACCTACAAACTTTCCTTCAAGAAATTTATATCCACGCTTAACTTGTCCAACACCCTCTGTTAGAGTGTCCATCGCAAATGTAGCCGCTTGAATTCCAGTACCAAGAAGCTTAACAATAGCAATGCCGGCATCTTTACCAGCCGCTCTAAGATCATTATTTAATCTTTCCTTTCTATGTTCTTCCGTTTCTGGAGCCGGAGTTTCAGGGGTATCAAATAAAAATCTATGCTCTTTGAAGGTAAATCTATTTTTATTAAAGCACTTTATCATATCTAGAATAAATTAGGTTTATGTTTTTGAAAGAATGACTTTACCTTTTCCCACATAGCTCTATCTTTGAAATATAGTTGCCAATGATCCTTATCAAGGATTCTATTCTCAATAATATCTATAACTTTTTTCTTGATCGCCTTGTCTTGGTACGATTTAGTAACAATTCCTTTTCCAAGCTCGGCTTCAATATCGGCAACATCTTGGTGGAATCGAGTAAGGGCATCAAATCTAAAATCAATAGTCGCAGGGTAGCTTGTTGGGGCAGTATGATCTTGCACTGCAATATTATAAACTTCATATCGTAATTTTTGGAACTGTCCTTCCAAATGATCGTCAGGATATTCTTCTATAATATTATCTAATTCCTGTCTTATAGCATCGCGGAAAGACAATTCTAATTCTGTATATTTGTCAGAAATTAAAATATTAACATCATGTCCTTGAGCATCTGTATATGTATACGGACCAATTAATCCAAGGAAACGATTATATTCAGTTGCGTTCTTAAATTTAAGGGTGCAATCCTTTCTCGGCAATATTAATTCCTTACCGGGTTTAAGCAAAGATTTATTCCGCAACCAATCATCAAATGTAACATAGTCTTTTTGCATTTTTAGCGCCTCTTTCTCGGCTACATGCTCGAAAGACACAGTATACTTCGAAGGATCTTTCTCGTAAGCCTTATCAAATTCACTCCATTCATCGATTTCCCACTTTGGCCCTCTATCGGGAATATCAATAAACATTTCACCGGCAACCGGTTTTGCCCCTGACCATTCATTTAATTTGCTAAACATCTGTTCAGCGACATAGTTTGCATAAGCCGCACGTTTTTTGTAATCTTTGCTGTCAACACTAAGTTTATCCATACTAGCGATATCCATCTTATATGTGTACGCCGCAAATACGCTAACAATTTTTGCCGCCTTTTCAGTATTTCCTTTTATCAAACCATCTTTTCCATATTTCATGAAAATATAAGTCGAGAATTGCTCATACCACAAAGCATAAGTATTGCTCTTGATTGCAAGCTTTGAAACGTCGGCTAAAATATCTTTCTTGAAGTCATCGGAAGTGATTTCTTTCCCATCACGTTCCCTCTGCTCTTTAATAGTAGACAATTTATTCGTCAGTCTTTTAAGTTTTGCGGCAGTCTCAGAAACTGTTTTATCCTTTGATATTACATCTGAAGCGGCATTAATACTTCCGGCACCTGCAAGATTAGCCACCATCCCTGATACCAAAAACTCAGCCTGTGCGCCAACCATCGCTTTTGTGTAATTTTTTGGAATTGATCCGGTAAATTGATCAGCAGAAAATCCTCTGAACCATTTATAAGAAGTGGCTTCCTTCCACCAAGTAGGTGCACTCTTAAACAGATTCATCATGTAATCCTCAGGCACATTTTCCAAAACATTTCCAAATCTTTCGACTTCTCTCTTCCATTCTTTGTTTTCTTTTACTGCATTCTCCGCAAGTTCTCGTAGGAATCCATAATTCTTTATGCTGAAAAGTTTTGCTTCAGCGCCGGCCTCGGCAAATACATATTTTCCGCTGGCTTTATCAAGTTTAAATTTAATCTCCACCTTGCTGTCTCCGGCAACGACATTAAATGAACCGTCCGCATTCTTACCTTTAAATTCAAGTTTTTTTGCCTTATATAGGAAGAAGAATGGTTTCATATTGTCTTGTTGGCAGAGTCCAGCCATAACAAGATTTCCATAAAGTTTAGTTGCATCTCCGCTACTATCAAGATTTAGCAGAAGTTCACCGTCTTTGTCCTTATATACTTCTACAGTCGAACCGTCTTTTGAAACTTTCAAAAATACATCGATTGTTTCTTCTTTTCCAAGCATAGAACCTTTCTCAACTTTCAATCTGGAAGTGAATTTTCCATCCTTATATATAACAGGACCTAAATTCAAAGATTCCTTAGCTGACTTATTTAATGATTCGACAACTTTTTCAAATCTGCCAATTATAGCATTTTTCAACTTCAAAACCTGATCATCCGCACTTCCTTCAAAAGGAATTTTACATAGCGCCTGAGTTATAGCATCGGGATTTCCTTTTGCACTGTCATAATCATAACGAGAGAACACAACGTATTCTTTATTTACACCGTCTTCTCTTATCACGATAGGGAAGTCCATGACCTGAGCGCTGAAAACTCCGGGTGCGATAGGTGTATGAACAGCCTCAAATCCTATTTTCTTATCTTTAAATACAGAGTCAAATCTCTTCCTCATCTTATAAGAAGAGATATCTAGAGCATTTCCGAATATTCCACCGGAAACTCTTTCTCTTCCGCTTTGTGCTACGCTATTGAATAACATAGCAAAACTCATTAAAGACGCATTTTTTAGATCAGGATCTTTACGTAGAGCCTGCTCAATAGTAAGTCCGTTTTTTGGTTTGATATATTTGTCATAAGATTCTCTGACAACTTTCGCAATTTTATAAAGTTCTTTTCCTACACGTCTATATTCTTCTTCTTTAGATGTCAAAGGTCCCTCCTTAGTAAGAACACTTGGGACCATACCTCTGAATTTATCACCGAAAGGTGACGGAACAAATGCATTGGGATCAATAGTTTGTATTCCTGCACTATTTGTTTCAGTATACAAACTATTTAGATCAGATACGCTCACTCCACCTATATCAAGTAAAACTCTTCCATCAAGCTTTTTACCATCCGGAACCTCATTCAAATTATAAAAATTTGCAAGAGAAGTACCTCTTACGTCATCTTCAGCGGCTGTAACCCCAAGTTTCTTCATAACATCATATCCTGCATTTTTCGCGAACATGTTTGCAACATACAAAAATCCTGCTGCATAAAGTCCTTTTTTTGCAACCTCACGAGTATGTTCCAATAACTTTATAGCTCATTGGTAAGCGATATAAGCACCGATTAAATAGACGGCGGCGGTACCCCAGTCTTTTTGTTTGATAGCATCGTGAAATTTTCTTACATTATCGGTAACAAATTTTATACCTGTAGATGCGATTTTATCCTGGTCTTTTTCTTGGCTTCTTGCGTCACCAGCCATTTGAAAATTATCTTGAGTCTTCAAAAGTTCTTTTATCGAAACAAAGAAACTTATTGCAGCGGCAAGAGCTTTATCTTCAATTTTATTAACATTTGCCTCAGGATTTAAATACAGTTTTCTTGTGTCATCTGGAAGTCCTGCTGTCCTTTCAGGAGCAAGTTTTTCAAGCTGTGCAAAAATATTTTGGAAAAATGGAGTATTCTCAAAAATTTTAAGATCTATCCAATCTTTTTTTACAGCATCAAGTCCGGATTTTGAAGTAATATCCCATTTGTCGGCATTTATTTTGAATTCAGCTCTGCGCTCTGCGATTTTAACCGCATCAAGGCGACTCATAAGTCCGTCAAAAAATTTCTTTTTTCCTTCTTCGATTTCGCCTTTCAATTGTTCTACTCTAGCTTTCGCATCAAAAGCTTCAATTCGTGGATCTTTATAAGCATTTAACGCTTTTCTTTCCTCCATCAAAGCCTTCCTTTTGCTTGTCATAGCCATTAATTCCAAACGAATAGCAGCTACTTCTTTGTCATAATTCTGTTTATCTTCATCGGAAACAGGCTCAGGTTTTTTCCTGAATTCTTCAACAATACTAGCCAATTGAGTTTCTTTTAAGTTCGATTTTTTAGAAATATCATCTAATTCTTTATCGATTTCCATGTCTCTTTTAAGATTTTCCTCTCTTTTTTTATCAAGAGCAGCATCGGCAGGAATGACCTCACCTGAATCCTTTTCTTCAACTTTTTTACCTTTATCTGCGTCAGCAGCACCACCACCTTCCTTAGGTCCACCACTCAAAGCGTCCCACAAAAACCTATTCTCCTTCACAAGACTGAAAGGGAATTTAAGGCTTAAAATAAAGTTTTTTGCGTTTTCCATTTGTTTTTGTTTTTTTGAATATCAAATAAGTATACCAAAAAATCTTCCATTTTACAATACTAAAAAGCTTATGTACAATACTCACACTTAAACTTAAAAAATTACGATGGACTACAAAATAAAAAAATTACCGAAATCAGAGGTTGAAATAGAAATAACAGTTTCTGAGGAAGATATTGAAAAATATTACAAAAAAGCATGTGAAAATCTATCAAAAGAAGTAAACATCAAGGGATTTCGTCCGGGACATATTCCACAGGAAATTTTAGAGGCGAATTTGGACAAAAAATACATAATGGCTCATGCCCAGGAAATGGCTATACAAAGGTCATACGCTG
Source organism: Candidatus Peribacteria bacterium (assembly GCA_943356465.1). Taxonomy (GTDB): domain Bacteria; phylum Patescibacteriota; class Gracilibacteria; order UBA1369; family LOWO2-01-FULL-3; genus UM-FILTER-38-24. The sequence goes on along the minus strand of CALREX010000002.1, from coordinate 150,901 downwards.
ACGCAGTGATAAAAGAAAAAATACAGGTTGTGTCACGTCCGAAAATTGAGATAAAAAGCGAAACACCGTTTTCATATGTGGCAGTTGTCGCAGTTTTGCCGGAAGTGGAGATAAAAGATCACAAATCAATCAAAGTAAAAAGAGAAAAAGTCGAGGTAACGGAAAAAGATATCCAGGAAGTTATGGAGGATTTGACGAAGTATTCAACAACATACAAAGATACAGAGGAGAAAGCCAAGAAAGGGGATAGGGTTGAGGTGGATTTTGAAGGTTTTGATGAAGAAGGAAAAGCGGTTGAAAATACAAAAAGCTCAAATCATCCTGTGATAATTGGTGAAAACTCACTGATTCCAGGTTTTGAAGACGAGCTCATCGGGCTTGCTAAAGGCGAAAAGAAGGAATTTGACTTGATATTTCCAAAAGATTACCCAAAGAAAGATTTTCAAGGCAAAAAAGTAAAATTCAAAGTTGAAATCAAGAGGATAGAAAATCCGATTACACCGGAAATAAACGAAGAATTTATTGAAAAAATGACAGGTAAAAAAGGGTCGATGGAAGATTTCAAAAAAGATATCGAAAGAAATGTACAAGACAGAAAAGAAAAAGAAGCAAAACAAAAGACTGAAGGGGAGTACCTTGAGGAGCTTTTGAAGAGGACAAAAGTGGAAATTCCTGCGGCACTAATAGAAGAAGAAGTGGAGTTCATGATTCAAGATATTGCTGACGATATGACCTCAAAGGGAATAGAATTCGAAAAATATCTCGAAAAGACAAAAATCAAGATAGAGGATTTGAAGGAAAAATACACACCTGAAGCTGAAAAACGCGTGAAAATGAGGCTTGCATTACAACAACTCATAAAGGAAGAAGAAGCGGCTCCAACGGAAGAAGAAATTCAAGCGGAATTTGAAAAAGTAAAATCTTTCTATCCGGAAAAAGAAGCTGCACAAATAGCGGAAGATTTTGAAAAAGGAGAGCTCAAGAATCAAATCATAAACCGTCTTGCTATTCGCAAGCTGTTTGACAAGGTCTTGGGTTAAACCTAAGATAAAACCAGCCAATAAAACACCTATGAAAGCTTTTTACCTCATTAGTTCAATCATTTTTACTGTATTTTTAGGCGTAGTCGCGTACTTCAATATAAATTCTTCATTGACAAAACTTAATCTTGTTTTTACGGAAATAAATGCCAGCCCTGCTGTTGTAATCTTGGTTATAGCGGTAATTGGAATATTTACGGGGGCATTTTATCATGCCTTTTTGAGCCGTACGCTCGACAATCCTGAGACATTTGAATAAAAAAATGTTGCAAGTTGTTTAAAAAAATTATACACTCCAGTCGAAAAGGGCATAAAACTAGGGCAAAATGTTAAAAAGACTTTTTACGTCAAACACGCGTATTAAGCTTCTAACCGTCTTTCTGATGAATCCTGAAGAGGAATATTTTATCAGGGAGCTTACAAGGAAGCTTAATGAACAAATAAATTCCATTCGTCGAGAATTGGACAACCTTAAACGTGCCGGACTTCTCAAGACAAAGACGAAAAACAGAAAGAAGTACTACGTAGTGAACAAAGATTTTATATTATACGACGAATTAAAAAATATAATCATAAAAGCCCTTTCTTCTGAAAATACGATTGCCAGGGATTTAGAGAAGATGGGAAATGTGAAACTTCTCGTGATTTCCGGACAATTTATAAATATGCCGACAAAATCAGTGGATATGTTGGTAGTCGGTGATTTGGACAAAAATGCGCTTACAAACTATCTAAATAATGAAGTTAGGACAAAGAATCCTGTAAAATTCGCTCTTATGACAGAAAATGACTACAAATATAGGATAAATTGCAATGACAAGTTTATCTTAGATCTGTTAAACGACGCAAATAATCAAATTCCGATCAATAAAGTCTAGATAAGGTTGTGCGAAAATTCTCTTGATTTAAGCCTAAACCTTCTATATATTTGCTACGCTTTTAATTCAAATACAATGAACATCGCAGAGGAACTCAAAAATATCGGTATATCAGATAAAAAAATTCCTGAAATAAGACCTGGAGATACAGTTAAAGTTTATCAAAAGATTAAAGAAGGGGACAAGGAACGTGTACAGGCATTTGAAGGGCTTGTAATAGCCGTTGGAAGTGGTTTTGGAATCAACGCAACAATCACTGTCAGAAAAGTTGTTGAAGGTGTCGGAGTTGAAAAAGTCATTCCGGTTTATTCTACAATGATCGAAAAAATTGAAGTTAAAAAGAGATCAAAAGTAAGGAGAGCAAAACTATACTACATGAAGAATAGAACAGGAAAATCAGCAAGACTTAAGGAAACACTTGTAAGCGATAAAGAATTCGAGAAAGCGGTAGAAGAATTAGCTGTACAAAAAGCCAAAGAAGAAGCTCAGAAGGCAAAAGATGCAGCTCCTGAAGTTGCAGAAGAAATCGTTGAAGAAACAGTAGCTCCATCAGTGGAGAACGAAGTTGTTTCTTCAGAAGAGGTAAAATAGTTTTAAATTAGAAAGAGAACGCAAATGTATCCTTGAAAATCATTGCGTTTTCTTTTGCTATAATGGAAAATGAACAACGAAGCAGATTTTTAAGGATACATTTGCAATCTCTTTCTCTATGAAAACATACTTTATCTCAATTGAGGCTGATCTTCATAGAAACGGCTTTTCTCTTATAGCAGGCATAGATGAAGTTGGCCGTGGTCCTTTGGCCGGACCGGTTATTTCAGCCGCCGTAATACTAAAAGAAAATGCAAAAATTCCTGGATTAAAAGATTCAAAACAGCTAACAAAAGCTCAGAGGGAAGCACTTTTTCCGATCATTATGGAAAACGCAGTAGATTATTCTATTGCCATAGTTTCACATAAAACAATTGATGAAATAAATATTGCAAACGCAATCAGATTAGCAAACAAAATGTGTATAGATCATTTAGAAAAAACTCCAGATATTGTGCTCATAGATGGTAGAGACAAGCAAATTTTAGACATTCCATACAAAACAATCATAAAAGGTGATACAAAAGTAAAATGCATTGCGGCTGCTTCTGTAGTGGCAAAAGTTTTTAGAGATAAATTAATGGAATATTACTCAAAAGAGTTTCCGGCATATAATTTTGAAAAACATGCAGGATACGGAACACGTGAACATAGACGCCTAATTGGCAGGTATGGTCCTTGCGAGATTCACAGAATGAGCTATAATTGGAATCTAATAACAGGGCCATGAAATACGTTGTTGTAGGAAATTACGGAGCACAGAATCTTGGAGATGAAATGATTCTAGAAGGTATGATTGAAATGCTTAAAAAAGCTGACAATGCTGCGGAAATTTGTGTGCTTAAGGGGGACGAAAAATTTCCTGCGGGAATCAAAAGTGGAATAAAATGGATTTTTGGCAGGAATAAAAATACAAAAGAAAAAGTAAAAAATTGTGATTATTTCATACTCGGAGGCGGTGGGCTTTTCGGTTCTTTAAGTAATTATGCAAACATTATTTGGGGCCTTCAAGCGATATACGCCTATCGAAATCAAAAACCGGTTTTGATGCTTGGGCAAAGTGTCGGAAAAATCAAAAATAAATATATCAAAAAATTAGTAAAAAACATTTTCAATAAAGCAACTTTGATAAGTGTTCGTGACGAAAAATCGAAAGAAAATTTGAAAAAAATCGGTGTGACAAAGAAAATAGTTGTAGTGCCGGATTTGGCTTTTTATAGAGGAAACAATGTGTATGAAAAACAGATGTCATTACACGGAATCGATCATGATTCAGCGCCATCCAAAGATGTAATAATCGCATTAAGACAAATGCAAAATTTAACGGAAGAATTTAAGAATAACTTTGCACAATTCGTAAAATGGCTAAAGCAAGAGGAAAAGATGAATGTAAAATTTGTGAATTTTCAAACAGGTCAGGTAGATAATGATGAGATTTTACACAAAGAAATAAAAGGAATGGTAGGGGATAGTCCTCAAGCAAGCGACAAGGATAGCAGTTTGAGCATCATCACTCCAAAATCTTCGGAAGAAGCCATAAATCTTTTTAAAAATGCAAATTTCGCTGTCTGCATGCGTCTTCATTCAATAATCACGGCAATGCTGACAAACACGCAATTTGTAGCCATAAATTACGCTGAGAAAGTTGAAAACTTGGTGGATTATATGGGAGCAAAAGAAAATCTTCTTGAGATGCAAAATGTTTCATTTGAAACATTAAAAAATCTTTACAACAAAAAAATAAAAACTTCAAAAAAGCATTTTTCGGAAAAAATCGACGAATTTATTTCACTTTATTTGAAGAAACTTCCGAAGTAAAAAGATCCTTGATAGATTTGTTATCTTTATCAAAGCTACCGTTATTTCTATCGGTTAGGGAGCCATGCCTTACTTCACGCTCACTTTCATTTACACAAAGATGCTCGTCTACTTGAGCCAAACGGCTATTTTGTACAAGTTTGCCTGCATCCATAAGACTATCAAAAGATTCTCCACAATCACCCCAAAATCCATTCAAAATCGAATGTTTTAGAGTGCCTTGTTCAAGATAAAAGTTATTGACATCAGTGATCTCAAGCTCATTCCTATTTGAAGGTTTTAGGCCTTTAATAACATCAAAAACTTGTGGATCGTACATATAACATCCACTAACAGCAAGATTTGAAGCTGGATTTTTTGGCTTCTCTACTATGTTTTTAACTTTTTCATTTTCAATAGTAGCAACTCCATAAGCGTGTGGATTTTTAACCTCTTTAAGAAAAATTCTCGCACCTCTTGGTACGGCTTTGAACTCATTTACAGCATCGGTCAAATCATCTTCGAAAATGTTATCACCAAGTATTACAACGATCTTTTCATTATTTGCAAAATCCTGAGCAAGACTTAAGGCCTGGGCGATACCTCCTGCCTCTTCCTGCACCTCGTACGAGATTTTCATGCCAACATTGGCACCTGAGCCTAGAAGTTCAAGAAAACTGCCGCTATGCCCCTTTCCGGAGACTATAAGCACGTTCGTTATTCCGGCACTCTTCAAAGCATAAAGCGGATAATACACCATCGGTTTATTGTAAACCGGTAATAAATGCTTATTCGTGACTTTGGTAAGCGGATAAAGCCTACTTCCAGTTCCTCCCGCCAGTATAATTCCTCGCATAATCTTAAGTTAAGACTACTAAATTAAACAACAAAACGCCAAAAATAGCAACAGTAGTTCTAATACGGTGCAATGATGAAATATTTTCTTAAATAATCTTTGACCGCTTTCCTCCAAGGTCTCATTCCAAAATCAAATTTTGTGCTTTTTAAAGTTGAATATTTTGGTCTTTTTGCAGGTCGATTAAACTTTTCGGCCGTGATTTCTTTTACTTTTGTTTCTAAGAAAAGTGTTTTGAAAATATATGTAGCAAAATCACTCCAATTAGTCGTTCCACTGTTTGTGATGTGATAAATTCCATATGCCAAAATAGGCTTTTTCTTCACAAAAAATTCTATAACTTTCTCAGCAAGATCTTTTGTATAAGTTGGTGAACCAAATTGGTCATTCACTACGCTCACCTCATCTTTTTCTTTTCCTAAAACCGCCATTGTGTCCACAAAATTTTTCCCGTTTTCTCCGAAAAGCCAAGAAGTTCTGATTATAAAAAATTTTTTCATATTCTCAGCAATCAATTTTTCTCCGAGCAATTTTGATTCTCCATAAATATTTAAAGGAGATGTTTTATCCGATTCTTTCCACGTTTTTTTGTGTCCATCAAAGACATAATCAGTACTAAAATGAATCAAGACAGCTTTATATGTTTTGCATAATTCAGCGAGTTTTCCGGTGCATCTTCCGTTTATTTTCATGGCCAAGTCTTGATTTTTTTCAGCGTCATCAACAGCAGTATAAGCTGCACAATTTATAACTATATCAGGCGTAAGTTCCTCAAAAAGAATTTTAAGTTTTCTGGTATTAGTAATATCACCATCACTGCTCGTAAAGCCAAAAACGCTATGTCCATGTTCAGAAAGATTTTCATAAAGACACGAACCCAACATGCCGGATTTTCCGAACAAAAGAATTCTCATGAAAATTATTTTTGAAATTCTTTAATCTTTTTTACAAGGCTTGCTAAAGGCACAATTTCACTTTCTGCATTTGTTCTTTCCTTCCATTCAACGCTTTTTGATTCAAGTGTTCGCTTGCTTATAACAATTCTAAGTGGAATTCCAATCAAATCTGCATCATTTAATTTTACTCCGGCAGTTGCTTCACGATCATCAAACAAAACTTCGATTCCTTCTTTATTAAGTTTTTTATACAAATCTTCAGCGTCATTAAGAACATCTTTATCATTTCCAAGAGATATCAAATGCACTAAATAAGGAGCAACGCTTTTTGGCCAGATAATGCCTTTCTCATCATGTTTGGCTTCTACAATTGTTCCAACCAAACGTGTCGTTCCGATTCCATAACATCCCATTACGACAGGTTTAAGTTTGCCATCATTATCAGCAAAATTCATGCCGAAAGCATTTGCAAATTTTGTTCCAAGTTTGAAAATATTTCCACCTTCAACAGCCTTGATTTCTGAAAGAGCCGTGTGACATTTTGGACATTTGAAACCTGTTTTTACCTCAACCAAATCAGCAAATTCTTTCACTATGAAATCAGTTCCGACATTTACATTTTTATAATCCAATCCAAATTTATTTGCACCGGTAACAAAATTTTTCACACCTTTTATTGAATTGTCTGCGACAAAAGAAATACCGATTTCTTCTGGAATATTTACAGGAGAAATATATCCCTGAACAAGTCCGACCTTTTTCAATGCCTCAGGAGTGGCTGGTCTAAGCCTTCTTTTGAGATATCTTTCGAGCTTGACATCACTAACATTCAAATCTCCACGAATTACAATTCCGATAAGCCCACCATCTTCAACTTCATAAACAACAGTCTTCAAAATTTTAGCATCAGGAACATTGTGAGCCTTTGCATTTTCTGCAACAGAAAACCCTCTTTCGATTTTTACTTCTTCCATTGGAAGTTCTTTTTCATCACAGCATTTGTTTCCGCAATCTTTACCGCACACGCAAGCAGAGCAACCTTCTGCGATCTCAAGATTTTGCGCTGTTCCACATTTTTCACAAAGAATAATTGTGTCTTCACCTGCAGGAGTTTCTACAGAAAATTCATGCGAAAATTTATCTGAAAAAGCTCCACCGGAAGCCTCGATAACGTAAGCGGTAAGGCCACATCTCTCGAAAACTTTTAAATAAGCGTCTTTTACGACTTCATAATATTTGTCCAAATCCGCTTCATCAGTATGAAAACTGTACATGTCTTTCATTCCAAATTCACGTCCGCGAAGAAGTCCTGATTTTGCACGTGGTTCATCACGAAATTTTGTTTGAATTTGGTAGACAGAAAGTGGTAAATCTTTGTAAGATTGAATATATTTTGCGACTAGGGGAGTGACAACTTCCTCATGGCTAGGCCCAAAAACGAATTCCTTATCTCCGCTCGCACGAGTTTTATACAAAATTTCATCCATAGTTTTTCTTCGTCCTGTAGTTTCCCAAATATCGACAGGATGAAGCGACGGCATAAGGATTTCTTGGCCTTCCACTGCGTTCATTTCCTCACGAATAATATTACAGACTTTAGTAAGAACTCTTTGTCCAAGCGGCAAAAAATTATAAATTCCAGCTGCCAATTTTTCTACAAATCCCGCCTGTGTCAGCAGTTTCGCATTCACGCTATCCGCATCACATGGAGGATTGTGCCTCGTTCGTCCGAAAAGTTTGCTGTATCTCATGATCTAATAATAAATTTTTAATGCCAGCAAAATATAGCACTAAGATGGAAAATTTGGAATATAGTTTCCTACCTCGTCGCACTTAGCGGCGTTTTGCTGACAGTTTGATGTTTTCTTTCTTCCAATTTATCCATTAATTTTTTCGCCCACTCTTCGTGAGATTTGTACCAATCAAAAGTTTTTTGAATTCCTTCTGCGAAGTTCACAGATGGCTTCCAGCCGAGCTCGTTTTGTAGTTTAGTTGAATCGATCGCATAGCGACGATCATGAGCAAGTCTGTCATTCACATAAGTAATCAAGCTTTCGTCTTTACCCAAAAACTCCAGCAAAAATTTTGTGATTTCAAGATTTGTTTTTTCATTGTTTCCGCCAATATTGTAAACCTCGCCGACTCGTCCCTTAGCCAAAATCATATCAATAGCACGACAGTGATCAATAACATAAAGCCAATCTCTCACGTTTTTACCGTCTCCATAAACCGGTACAGGCTTGTTTTCCGCAATCAGCCTGAAGAAATAGGGGACTAACTTTTCAGGAAATTGGTAAGGTCCATAATTATTACTGCATCTGCTGATCGTCACAGGCATTTGATATGTTTCAAAATAACTTCTCACAAGCAAGTCCGCAGAGGCTTTCGAAGCCGCATAAGGACAATTTGGCGCGATAGGAGTGCTCTCTGTAAAATAATCTTTTGAATCAGTTCCAAGATCTCCATAGACCTCATCCGTCGAAACTTGATGATATCTTTTCACACCATTCAAGCGTGAAGCCTCAAGCAAATTATGTGTTCCGACAATATTTGTAAGAACAAAAATGCTAGGTCCTGTAATACTTCTATCGACATGAGTTTCTGCCGCAAAATTCACGACAACATCAAATTTTTCTTTTTCAAAAAGCGCATCAATAAAAGCTTTATCAGTGATATCTCCTTGTACAAAATGCACACGAGGACTCTCCAAAACGTCACTTAAATTATCCAAATTTCCAGCATAAGTCAGTTTATCCAAAACATAAATTTCATCGTCAGTATAATTTTCGAATCTGTAGTGTACGAAGTTGCTTCCGATAAAACCAGCTCCTCCTGTAATTAATATTTTAGACATTTACGTATTTTATAAATTCATTTAAATCATATATGTAATCTTCAGGCACATAGTTTACTGAAGAAATAGCCATAAGTACAGCATCAGGCGAAAAATCATAGAAATCTCTGAAACACATTTCATTCATTAAAATCGCATCATCCGGACCTTGCAAAGAGAAATCGATCCACTGAACACCATCATGAAGCCTCGCTTTCACAGTTCCTTTTTGGCAAATGTACAGTTTTTTTTCATGTTTCACAGCATGTCCGCCACGTGGCAAAGTGACATCAGTAAGATAATAAACACGCTTCGCCTCCCAATCAAAATAATCTTTAAATTCCACCACAGTAAGATTTCCCCTGTCGTCTTTATGAGTTTTGAGTTTTATTTGTTCCGCTTTTGCCATGATTTAAACTGTTCGTATTTTCTTTTCTTGCTTGAAGGCCTCAAGAATATCGTCGACTTCAAGAGCTACGTCTCCAACAAATTTGATTCCACATTCATTTCCGGCTCCGATTTCATGTACAACTTCATTAACTTTACGCAAAGATTCTAGAACTCCTGTTCCAACAATATTATCTGTATCTTCTTTTGTTCTTCCGCGAATAACACGTAATTTTGCCTTATTCTCAAGCTTTCCGCTGGTGACTCTACATCCGATAACCATTTCTTTTTTCTTTGTAAGAAATATCATTTTCACTTCAGCTCTTCCGATAATTACTTCAACAATTTCCGGCTCAAGCAAGCCGCTCAAGAGCTTTGTAACTTCCTCAAGCAAATTATAAATAATTGTGTATTTCCTCACTTCAACACCTTCCCTTTCCGCAGTTTTTTCAACATAAGGCGCATCAAAATCACTATGGAATCCAACCACAATACCGTGACTTGCAGCAGCCATTGTAACATCGGATTCAGTAATAGTTCCAACTCCGCTGTGAATAACTTTTATCGCTACGTCATCATTTTGAATCTTTGCCAAAGATTGTTTGATAGCCTCAAGAGAACCTTTTGTATCAGCCTTAAGGACAATCTTCAAAATTTTATCAGATTTGATTTTAGACATAATCTGTCCGATTGAAGATCCCTTTTCTTCATCTCGTTTTTTTGTAATCATTCCGATTTCCTCAGCTTTTTGTTTAGCCATTTTTTCATCTTTGACAACTTGCAAAATATCTCCACTTACAGGGGTTACAGAAAGTCCAGCAATCTGTACAGGAGTGGAAGGATTGGCATACCTTACAGGTTTTCCGTTATGATCACGCATCAATTTGATTCTTCCGTGTGAATTTCCGATAACAACATTGTCCATAAGATGCAATGTTCCTGTATTCACAAGAACAGTCGCAACAGGTCCAAGACTATGGTCCAAATGCGCTTCTATAACAGTACCAACAGCCTCACGATCATAATTCGCTTTCAAATTTAAAATTTCAGCATTAAGCAAAATCATTTCCAGTAAATCATCAATTCCTTGTTTTGTTAAAGCTGAAACAGGAACAATTACGGTATCTCCACCCCAATCTTCAGGCTGAAGTCCGTGCTCTGCAAGTTCACCCTTTACTTTGTCAGGATTAATATTTGGCTTATCTATCTTATTCATAGCAACAATAATAGGCACGCCAGCTTCTTTCGCGTGGTTGATAGCTTCAATAGTTTGAGGTTTAACTCCTTCATCAGCCGCGACTACAAGTACCGCAATATCGGTTACTTTAGCACCGCGCGCCCTCATCGCTGTGAAGGCTTCATGTCCTGGAGTATCAAGAAAAGTAATAAGTTTTCCCTTCTTAAGAACCTGATAAGCTCCAATATGCTGAGTAATTCCACCAGACTCACCGGAAACGACATCAGTCGACCTGATCGCATCTAGAAGTTTTGTCTTACCATGATCTACATGTCCCATTACTACAACGACCGGAGGTCTTGTTTTAAGAACACTTGAATCATCTTCTTTAAGAAGATTTGAAATATTTCCTGCAATAAGCTCTTCAGCAGAGGCGGCAGTTCTAATCCTCTTAAGTTTTACTCCCACATCATCAGCGATAATCTGAGCTGTTTCAAAATCAATTTCTTGGTTTATACTCGCACGAATTCCATTCTTCATCAATTCACCGATAATCTTCGCGATCTTGATTCCCGTTTTTTCTGCAAATTCTTTTACTGTAATAAAATCCGAAATCTCAACAAAATCTTTTGCAATAGTAGGAGCAGCAGGCCTGTCGGTTGAAGATTTTCTACCGGCATCTTTACCTGCCATTTTTTTTCTTTGGCTTTTTACGATTTCTCTTTCTCTTTCTTCTGCGATAATTTCATCATAAAGCTCGGCAACATCACGTGGAGACTCTGTCATTTCAAGCAAATCTTTATTTTCAGATGAAACATCTTGCAGAGGGACTTTTACATCTTTTTCAACTTTCGCAACATCATTATTTTTTTGAAGTTCATCCATCACAAGTTCAGCAATATCATCATCAATCACTCTAGCCTTAGGGGAAACACCGGAACCCAATTCATTCAATTTTTCTCGAAGTTCTTTTGGAGTAATGCCTAATTTTTCCGCGAGATCGGTTAGTTTTGTTGACATAGTTACCTTAAGCTGTAAAAATCGTACGTAGTTTATACTAAAGCTATGGAAGTTGCAATTCTCATTATAGGTCTGGGCATTTTAGGGATTTTGGGTTTTCTTGCATATACAAAAATAGCTGCGCCAAAAGAAGAAATAGACGACAAACTTCTCTTGCAGTACATAGATTCTTTGCGCAAAGAAATACGTGATGTTGGAAGCCAAACAAGAAAAGAAACAGAGGACAAACTTGATAAAATAAACGAAAGAATCGCAAGGGGACTGGAGCATTCTTCAACTACTTTACAAAAACAGTTTTCAGAAAGTGCAGTTTTGATCAAAAGTGTCACAGAAAAACTCACAAAATTGGACGAAACCAATAAGCAGGTTTTAGGATTTTCAGAGCAAATGCAAAGCTTGGAAAATATTTTAAAAAATCCAAAACAAAGAGGAATTCTTGGTGAATATTTCCTGGAAAGTTTATTGTCACAAGTTTTTCAACCAAATCAGTACAAACTTCAATACAAATTTTCAAACGGAGAAATAGTAGACGCGGCAGTTTTCATGCAGGACAAAGTAATACCGATCGATGCGAAATTTTCGCTCGAAAAATATAACAAAATAATGGAAGAAAAAGAGGAAACTAAGAGAGAACAATTGGAAAAAGAATTTAAAATGGATGTAAAAAATAGAATCGACGAGACTTCGAAATATATCCGTCCAAAAGAGAACACTATGGATTTTGCATTTATGTTTATTCCGGCTGAAGGAATTTATTATAATCTCTTGATCTACAAAGTCGGGACGCTTGATATCAATGCAAACGATCTTATCGAATATGCATTCAAGAAAAGAGTTATAATCGTTTCTCCAATTTCATTTTTTGCCTATTTACAGACAGTTCTTGAGGGAATGAAAAATATAAAAATGCAGGAATCGATGGTGGAAATCAAGAAAAATATAGAAGACTTGAGCCGGCATATGAACAGCTACGAAACATTTGTCCAAAAAATGGGAAACAGCCTTGGAACAACAGTAAACATGTATAACAGCGCATACAAGGAATTCAAAAAAATGGATAAAGATATTTACAGAATCACGGATGGAGTTGAGGGCGGAAAAATCGAACCATTTCTTATAGACAAACCTCAGGTTACGGATTAAATTTAATAAGAATAAAACTTAAAAATATTTTTTCTATGGAAGTAAGAACAAAAGCTATAGTCTCAGTATTAGTAATTGGAGCTGTTATCGGTGGAGTTTATACATTCTCAGCAAATAATTCTGCCCTATTCAAAGGTCAAATTTTCAACAATCAAAGTCCTAAAGTCGAAACAGAAACCAATACAAGTCTTCCGGATCTAAGCGCAAAACTTGGAATCATTTCTCCAAAAAATTCAAATGACGATATAAAAGCAAATGTAACAATCGAGAATGTAGGAGAAGGCCCAGTCTCAGGAAAAATATCATTCCAATATACTTTATACATAAATGATACGGAAGTTTTCACAAACTCCGATTCATATACTGAAATGGCAAAAGGGGACTCTTTCACATTCACATATCCAATCCCACGAGCTATCTACAACTACGGCAAAAAAGGCACAGTGATGATCAAGATCGACACTGACAACACAATCAAAGAGTCAAATGAGAATAACAATGAGGTTGTAGTGAATTACAGTCTCTAAACTGCAGGACAAATCATTCGATAGTCGCAGAAGCTACATAACTTTTCGTTTGGCGTAGGGGCAAAGTCGGATGCCTTCATTTCATCTATTTTTCCTTTTATTTCATCAGGAAGTGCATTTATCTCTTCATCACTTCTTGTTGTAGAAATTTTCTCATTTGGATCCAGGAAATAAAGTGAAAGTTTTGAAACGGGAATTTTGAATAAATCTCTACATGCAAGTGCATAGATAGAAAGCTGTAGTTGTTTTTTTATATTCAAATCGGAGTGAATAGATCCGGTTTTATAATCTATAACCTCATAAGTTCCATCAGGAAGACGATCAATTCTATCAATACGACCATTGATAACATATTCGCCGATTTTCACAGTAAAAGGCTTCTCCAAAAATTCAGGAATAGTCCATGGAGTTGAGTTCGCATCATAATATCTTTTTAACATCTCAAGACCTTTTTTCTTTTTTGTAGTTTCATGAATTACACTGTCATATCCTTCTGAAATCCAATTTTTCAAATACATCTCTTCCATTACAGAAAAAGGTAAATCTTTTTTGATTTTAAGCATTTGATAAAATTCCTTCAGTGTTTCATGTACGCTACTACCAAAATTTGTTACATGAGAAGTTGGCGTTGGAATTTTTAACAGATAAGAATAATTATATTTCAGAGGACATTGGTCAAAACAGTCTAATTGAGAATAACTGATTCTTTTTTTATCAAATTTTGGCAAATCAAAAATCTTCGTGGCTTTCCTATTTAATTTTTTTAAACTTTCAATAGGGTCAACGTTAGGCTTGTGCTCAACTTGTTCAACCCCGACACAATCTGAAGTCTCTTCCACAAATACAGATTTTTTCCAGAATTTATTACCTTCGTACTTGTCACTGTATGTTATGTGAAGACCTTTTCTGGCGCGAGTCATGGCAACATACATAAGTCTGCGCTCTTCCTGCATATGCACATCTCCTTCAGAATAAATTTCAGAGGTGAGTTCATCCGGAACTGCGAAGGTATCTTTGCGATTTGATCCCGGGAATCTCGTATTTACCAAACTTCCTAGAAAAACATAATCAAATTCAAGTCCTTTACTTCCATGTGTAGTCAAAATCTGAACACTATCACGAGAAACATCATCCTCTTTATATGCCATTGGATATTCCGATTCTTCCAAAAGTTCGATATATGAGCAAAAATCTCTAACGGAATTATCTCCATTATCCTTTTCAAATGCAGAAACGTTTTTTGCAAATTCATTTACGCTATAAACTTCTTCGAATTTTTCATTTTGTAATAAATATTCCAGATGTCCGGATTTTATAAGGAATTCGTTTATAGTAAGTCCTACACTATTTTTCTTTGAAAATTCGATTAGATATTTAAAAAGTTCATATATTTTTTTGAAATTACTTTCCATGCCGGGCAAAATTTCATTTTCTTCTTCAGCAAGTTTTTTCAGCGCCATTACTAAATGTTTTTTTACAGGATTATTGATTATAGATAAAATTTCCTCCATGGAGACACCAAAAACATCGAGTTTCATAATTCGAAGTAACGAAACATCATCATATGGATTTGAAAGAAATTTTACGACAGCGACCAAATCTTTTATCTCAGGCAAATGAAGTAACCCTTTCGGATCATTTACATGATATGGGATTCCTGCTGACTTAAGCGCATCGATAAAAGGATTCGTAAGCCTGTTAGTGCGAACCAAAATAGCAAAAGAAGAATAGGGAAGTCCTTCTTCTTTTTGCAAACTGGAAATTTTCTCGGCGATAAACTGTGCTTCATTTAAATAATATTGAAAATGATGAACATGAACTTTTTCATCATGAATGCTGTTTGAATGAAGACGTTTTACGATGTTTGATTTTACCTCAAGCCTATCTGGATTATTGTTTTGTATAAGGGCATAAGCACTATCAAGAATATTCTGTGAACTTCTATAATTTTCTACCAAAACAACTTTTTCTGTCTCAGGAAAATATTTTTCAAATTGCAAAATATTGCTAAGAGAAGCTCCTCTCCATTTATAAATACTCTGATCGTCATCTCCGACAACAGTGATATTTTTATGTTCCTCGCAGAGCATGCGCACGAGTTTAAACTGGGCATAATTTGTATCTTGAAACTCATCCACAAAAATATATTTGAAGCGATTTCGATATTCTGTAAGAACACTTTTTCTTGTTTCAAAAAGCCTTATCGCATACATAGTAAGGTCTCCAAAATCCAAATAATTATTTTCTATCAAAAGTTCCTGATATTTTTTATATGCATTTGCGACCTCAAGATTTTTTTTGCGGATTTCCTCGTCCTCAAGTTTTTCCGCCCACTCAATATATTTTTCCGGAGTTATTAATTCATCTTTCAATTTGCTGAAATGTGTCAGCAAATCAGAGATAAATTTATTCGGATTTCCAAGCGGTCTATAATATTCCAATTCAAAAGTGTACAAATTTTTCTTGAAGAAAAACCATTGCTGTTCTTTTGTCAGAATTTTATATGAAGTATCCAGTCCGATCTCAAGCCCGGATTCCCGCAAAATCTGTTCCGAAAAAGAGTGAAAAGTTTTTACGCAAATTTCCTCATAACCAAAAGGCATTTCAAGGTCTATTCTCTCAACCATTTCATTCGATGCTTTTTCCGTAAAAGTCAGCGCCAAAATCTCAGAAGCTTTATACACGCCAGAGTTTATCAAATGCAAAATACTGGAAGTAATTACCCTCGTTTTTCCTGTTCCTGCTCCTGCAATAATCAAAAGTGGTCCTTTTGTGTGATTTATTGCTTTTTGTTGCTCTAAATTAAAATCCATATGAATATAAAAAAGGGCTTAAACTATAAGCCCTTTTAAATCTCTATTCAAACAATTTTACTACTTTGCCTCTTCCTCTGCTACCTCCTCACTTTTTTCTTCTTCAGCCTCCTCTTTTTTAGCTTTCTTTTTCTTCTCAGTTGTCTCAGTCATTGCCTTGATAGAAAGTCCGACTCTGTGGTCCTCCGGATCAATAGCGATGACTTTAGCCTTCACTTTTTCTCCGACCTTTAGGTATTGAGTAATATCAGGATTTTCATCAGATGTAACTTCGCTAACATGGATAAGACCATTGATATCATTTTCAAGTTTCATGAATGCTCCAAACGGAGTGATTCTGTTTATTTCACCTTCCACTACGGTTCCAACTTCGTATTTCTTTGTAGCCTCAACCCAAGGATCAGGAGTAAGTCTCTTCATTGAAAGGCTGATCTTATCTTTATCCTTTCCGATTACCATAATTTCAACTTCATCTCCAAGTTTTCCATAATCACGAGGATCTTTTACATGTCCCCAAGCGATTTCTGAGATATGTACAAGTCCTTCAAGACCTCCAAATGTTACAAATATACCGAACTTAACGATACCACTGATTCTTCCTTTGATCTTTTGTCCAATATCAAGCTTATCGAGTGCTACTCCACGTGTCTCTTCTTCAGCTGCTTTCTCAGATAGAATTAGTTTTCCACCTTCACGATCAAGGTTGATGATACGTACAGTAAGAGGAATTCCAACAAGCTTTGTAAGTCTTGTAAGAATTTCGCTGCTGTCAGCACCGTCTACTCTAGGATAGTGCAATGGAGCAAGTTGTGAAACCGGAATGAATCCTTTGATTCCATCAATGTTAAGTAGAAGACCTCCTTTATTCGCTTCATTTGCCATAACCTGAATAGATTTGTCGCTTTCGTAAGCGTCAACAAATTTCTTCCAAGTTTTTTCCTGGCTCGCTTTCCTCAAAGACAAGACAATAAGTCCATCTTCATTCTCTTCTTCCAAAACGTAAGCATAAATGCTGTCTCCAGGCTGAAGAGTTTTTAGTGTGTTAAGGCTGTCATTTGCTTCTTGTCCAGAAATAATACCTGTAGATGTGCCTTCCAAATCGACAAGCACTCTATTCTTGATTACACTTACAACAGTTCCATCTACGAAAGTGCCTGGAACCGGTGGATTAAGCACGCCACTAGAGGCAATAAGCTCATCCATAATCGCACTTTTGGTGTATTTATTCGCCATAAACTACGTTTAGCAGGACCTTTTAAAGTTTATAAGCTTTTGCACATAAAGGTGGTCCATGCTGTAAAAATCCGTTTACTAACAAAAGCGAAGGGATTATAAGAAGGTTTTACGGGTTTGTCAAAGGGAAAATTCCTTTGCACTACGCCTTCACCAATTCCACTCCTTTCGCGCCTTTTTTGACGATCTTCACTTTGTCGTTTTCTTTGAATGCTCCATCCAGGAATTTTTGAGCCAAAGGATCTTCGACAAGTTCCTGAATCGCGCGTCTTACAGGACGAGCACCGTATTTTGGATCATAACCGACGTCGGCCAATACATCTAAAGCCGAAGGAGTAACCTCAAGGCTAAGATTTTTTGGTTTGATACGATCCATTAATTTATTCAAATTTAGTTGAACGATTTCTTTGATATTCGCATTTGTAAGCGCATGGAACACAACAACCTTGTCTATTCTATTCAAGAATTCAGGTTTGAAATGATCTTTAAGTTCTTTCAATGTTTCAGTCTTCATTGCCTCAAAGTTTTTTTCAGCTTTTGCGGCATCTGGACCTTCTGCCGCAAATCCGATTGGAGCGGCTTTGTCAGTAAGTTTTTTTGCTCCAATATTTGAAGTCATTACGATGATAGTATTTTTGAAATCGACTTTTCGGCCTTTGGCATCAGTAAGTTCACCATCTTCAAGAATCTGAAGAAGCAAATTAAACACATCAGGATGAGCTTTTTCAATCTCATCAAAAAGTATTACGCTATAAGGTTTTCGTCTAACGGCTTCGGTAAGCTGTCCACCTTCATCATAACCAACATATCCTGCAGTCGCACCAACTAAACGTGAAGTATTATGTCTTTCCATGAATTCACTCATGTCGATCTTGATGAGAGCATTTTTATCATTGAAAACTTCTTCGGCGATGGCTTTCACAAGCTCAGTCTTACCGACTCCTGTAGGTCCCATAAATATAAATGAACCAATCGGACGTCTTTCATCGGCAAATCCGGCACGTGATCTACGAATAGAATTACAAACGGCACTGACAGCTTCTTCTTGTCCGATGATTCTTGTTCTTATAGATTCTTCCAAAGAATTCAATTTTGAAATATCGTCTTTTAGAAGCCTTGTCACAGGCACTCCAGTCATCGTCGCGACAACTTCAGCAATATTATCCGCAGTGACTTTTTCACGCTTTGCTCTTGGAGTTTTTATGAATTTTTGTTCCTCGATTTTCTTCAAAGCATCCAGCTCTTCATTGCGAAGTTCAGCCGCTTTTTCGTAATCTTGTTTTGAGACACAGTCTTCTTTTTTCTTGATTATGGCGTTAAGTTTGCTTTGTAATTTTTTAATCTTATCGTTATTTGAGGCTTTATTTATACGTTTTTTTGCAGATGCCTCATCGATCAAATCGATAGCTTTATCAGGCAAAAATTTATCATTCAAATATCTTTTTGAAAGAGTAACAGCCGCAGAAAGGGCATCATCAGTAATAAGCAAATTATGATGTTCCTCAAAAGATTCTCTGATTCCTGTAAGAATTTCCAAAGTCTCAGATGGTGAAGTTTCCTCTACCACAACAGATTGAAATCTTCTTTCAAGTGCTGCATCTTTTTCAATATGTTTCCTGAATTCAGCAGTTGTCGTAGCGCCAATAACCTGAACTTTACCTCTAGATAAAGCCGGTTTTAAGATATTCGCCGCATCCAAACTTCCTTCTGCACTTCCAGCTCCCATAACCGTATGAAGTTCATCAATAAACAAAATCACATTATCTTGGCTCATAACTTCTTCAAGAATTTGTTTGATTCTTTCCTCAAATTCTCCCCTATATTTTGTTCCGGCAACTATAGATGCCATTGAAAGTGACAAAATCCTCTTATCTAACATATTATCAGGCACTTTTTCCGAAGCAATCGCTTGAGCAAGACCTTCACAAACAGCAGTTTTACCAACTCCTGATTCTCCTATAAGGACAGGATTATTTTTTGTCTTTCTTGAAAGAATACTGATAACACGTTCAATCTCTTTTTTGCGTCCGACAATCGGATCAAGTTTACCTTTTTTAGCCTCGTCAACAAGGTCAGTAGTAAAATAATCAAGTGCTGGAGTGTTTGTCTTTTTTCCGCTTTGAGAAGCTGTAGTTTTTTTCTTTTTATAAGAAGGAGCTTCATCTTTCATTTGTCCGTTCATCATGCCTTGAAGACCTGCAAGGAAAAATTCTATAGGATTCATAGCATTACCATTTTTAGGGGGCATATGCACTCCGCTGGAGCTTTCGTCCATTGATCCATTCTTAGGATCATAATTCTTCGCTCTATCAAAAATTTCAAGAATTTGAGCTTTTACATCGGCAGGGGAGACTTTCATATTTTCCAATATTACTGTTGCCGCAGTGTTATCTTGAGAAACAAGCGAAAGCAGTAAATGTTCCGTTCCTACAAAAGAATGTCCGTTTTCATGAGCAAGCTTTACTGCTTCCTCTATAACTTCCTTCGCAAAACCGGAAAGACCTGTAGCCTGTCCCGCACTTGCAACATTTGAAGAAGCATTTCTTCCGACAGTTTTAAGAACAAGATTTACATTGTCCAAAGAAACTCCAAAATTGAGTAGTACAGAAGCCCCGAGAGAATTTTCCTGAGCCAAGATTCCCATAAGAATATGTTCCGTCCCTACATAGTTTAGACTTGCATCCTTTGCTTTTTCTTGGGCGACAACAAGCGCCTTCTTAGCTTCTTTTGTGAATTTCTCAAATTGGTTGAATTCTGTCATTTTTATTTTTTATTAAATTTATCAATAAATAATACCATAAAATGCTGACAATTTCACTCCATAAGACCGATTTATCCTTTACGTATGTCGAAAACCTTGTGCTGTTAAATATTAGCACTTACATGCCCTGAGTGCTAGATATCTTGCTTGACATGAGGACTATAATATCACGATATTGCTTGTTTCCGCTTAGGAGGAACATGTACTTGTCTACCTTTACATATAAGCTAATTTGATCTCCATTATCTATTTCTACTCCCTCAATTGGGCCAATCTTGAGTTTTTTACCTTGAGGCAAATCTCCGGACAAAACATCCCATCCGACGAGTTCTTCACTATCAGCAGTCTCTGTAAATGAGTAGTGATATGAAGATCCTTCCATGGAAGCCTTTGCTCCGGAATAATACCATTTCGCAGGATATTCACCTTTGAACTTGAAAGGAAGGCTTTCAAATACAGAAAATTTCATATCCAAAACAGGAAGAGTTTCTTTTAAAACAGCATCCATATTATCCTGAACATCTCCGGAATCGGAAATATTCGAAGTGAATCCTGTGAATTTAAAGCTGGAAAGTATATTATTATAGGCATTTTTATTTTCAGCCACGGAAGGATTGCCTGCAACGAAAGAAATCTCATAGATAAGGCCATTTCTATATAAATATACATCCTCATTATTGTCTCTTGGAATCCTTAAAGCATCCAAAGAATCATCGCCGATTTTATTCCAATAAACAGCTGCAGCATTCATCTGAGGGAAATTTTTATCTAGATAAGCAGCCAGGGCATCTTTTATAGAATCTTTATTTGGAGCCACAGGATCAAAAACAAAAGGCGTTTGAAGAATAGTTACCATGTCAGGTTTTCCAGAAATCTCATTTTTTAAAGTTGGAGCGGTAATGGTAATGCTATTTCCAAGATCCTCAAGCTTAAAATCACTTGGATAGTTTATTTCAAAACCAAGATCGGTATTTTTATATGACACCAAGTTTTTATCAGCTTTATCTTTTGAAAGAACTTCCATCACGGAAACTCCGGAAACTTCAAAAACATCATCTTTTGTATTCATAAAGCCCATAACTTGAACTTTGTTATTTAGGTATTCACTACTTCCAAGATTCAAAACCAAACTGCGAAGCGGAGTAATATCGTTTTTTTCATCTACAAGAATATGTGATCCGCCAGCGGTAGAATCAGAATGTTTGTCCTTCAAAACCCCGACTTTTGTAGTAACATTTGCGTCATCCTTGAAAAAACTTGAAACATTGCATCCGAAAAGAAGAATAGAAGACACTAATACCATCGAAAAAATAAAAATCTTTTTATTAAACATACTCATTTTGTTTATTTTTTAAACACGTTGCATTATATATGTTTTTGTGATTAAATAAAAGCGATGTACAAGCAAATAATAATAACAATAAGGCAAAAACCACTAGCGAAGCTTATAAGGCGTCACTGCTGACGCATACAATAAAATTGTTACTTATAGCTTCGCATTAGCGAGGCTTTTTTTATACATATTAATAGAAAAAATAATGAAGAATTTAATAAAAATAACAGACCTGACAAAAGATGAGATTTTAAAAATTTTATCTGATGCTTCAGATCTATATCAACAATATTTAGAAACCGGGCAGAACGTAGATTATTTTAACAAAAAAACAATAGCAATGATCTTCGAAAAACCTTCTTTACGAACTCGTTTGGCATTCGAAATTGCGGCAAACCATTTAGGGAGGCAACGCAATTTATTTCACTAGTAGCGACATTCTTGCGAGTGGATCAAATATTCATGGACGAGAATCAATAGAAGATATCGCAAAAAATCTGGAAAATTTTACAGACATAATTCTTGCACGTGTTTACTCGAACAAGACAATTGAGTCATTAGGGAAAATATCAAAAATTCCAGTGATAAATGGTCTGTGCGATTTATACCATCCTACTCAAACATTGGCAGATCTATATACAATAAAGGAAAATTTCGGAGGATTCCCAGAGGATTTAAAAGTCGCATATGTAGGCGATGGTTGTAATACAGCCAATTCACTATTACTTGGGTGTGACATCATGGGCATCAATTTCTCTGCGGCAAGTCCAAAAGGATATGAAATTCCAAATGAAATTTTGAATGGTGCGAAAAACAAAACATATTCTCTATCAAACGACCCAAAAGAAGCTGTAAAAGATGCAGACATAATTTATACCGACACATGGGTTTCGATGGGATGCGAAAAAGAATATGAAGAAAGAATAAAAATATTCAAACCATTCCAAGTAAATGAAGAATTATTAAAATTTGCAAAAGCAGATGTCAAAATCATGCATTGTCTCCCTGCCCATAGAGGAGAGGAAATAACTCAAGAAGTGATCGATGGCCCTCATTCAATAGTTTTTAAACAAGCTGTGGCAAGACTTTATATAGCCAAAGCACTCTTAAAATTTTTATTATATTAATCATAAAAAACAATGAAAAAATCAAAAAATATTTATCACAAAATCGCTACATATGAAGCAAAAGAAAACATAGACAAAGTGCTTTTGCTTTACTCGGGAGGCCTTGATACATCTGTGATGGTAAAATGGATAAATGAAGCGTACGGGGCAGAAGTTTATGCATTAACTATAAACATAGGCCAAAACGAGGAAGATTTTAATGAAATCAAACAAAAAGCACTGAAGCTTGGAGCGAAAAAAGCGATTTTGGTTGATGCACAGGAGGAGTTTGCGAACGAGTATTTATCAAAAGCAATAAAGGCAAATGTTGATTATCAGCATGGATATCATCTTTTTTGTCCATTGGGACGTGCGATAATTAGTAAAAAAGCCGTGGAAATAGCACAGCAGGAAGGCATTAAAATAATAGCACATGGCTCTACAGGTAAAGGAAATGACCAGGTGCGTTTTGATTCATATGTCACAACTCTGGATCCGTCAATCAAAATAATGGCTCCTGTACGTGAAAATTCCATGACTCGAAATGAAGAACTCGAGTATGCAAAAAAACATAATATCCAAATCAAAACACGAAATACTTTATACTCATACGATCAAAATTTGTGGGGAAATTCAGCTGAAGGAGGGGAGATATGTGATGTGAAATTAATTCCAAATATGGATAAAATCCTGATTCAAAATGCAGGGATAAAAGAGTCATTAAGCGCACCAAGTACAATCACAATAGGATTTGAAAAAGGAATTCCAGTAAAACTAAACGGTCACAAACTTTCACTGGTAAATATAATAAAAGCATTATCAGCGCTTGGTTCAGCACATGGAGTTGGCACAAAAATTCTTACGGAAGATCGTATCGTAGGATTAAAAGTACGTGGAGTATACGAAGAACCGGCTGCTGCAATCCTTGTCCAAGCTCACAAAGAACTTGAAAAAGTTGTATCAACATTTGAAGAAAATGATTTCAAAGAAATCGTCGATCACAAATGGGCGGCGCTTTGTTATCGTGCAAAATGGCACGAGCCTTTGATGGGAGATTTGAATGCGCTTATAGACAATCAAAACGAAAAAGTTTCTGGCACTGTAACAGTGCAAGTATTCAAAGGAAATGTTTATATAATGGCTATAGATTCAAAATATTCACTGATAGACGCAAATATGGCTAGTTTTGACACACACGCATTTAATCAACAAGCATCAGCAAGTTTCATAGAACATTATTCATTTCAGCAGAAAATGGCCAATAACATTAAACAAAAACATGAATTGAAGTAACTATATTTTATAAGACAAAGTAGAAGAAAGGGGGAAAATGTATTTAAAAAAATAACTAAAGGGCATTCGCGCATCGCTCTATAGAAAAAGACAGGTGTTAGAAAAAGAAGGGGTGGGAATATGTATTTGAGCGATTCTGTTCGCTAGAGAGAAAGATAGGCATCAGAAAAAGGAAGCGAGCTCAAATATATATTCCCACCCCTTCTTGCATTCTCCTAACTTTCTCAGAAAATTCTTTTCTGCAATTCAAGCCCAAGATGATTGTAGGCATTATCAGTCGCGATACGTCCACGTGCAGTTCTTTCCAAAAATCCCATCTTGATCAAGAAAGGTTCGTAAATATCCTCGATAGTGTCTTGTTCCTCTGAAGTTGCAGCGGAAATCGTGTTTAGTCCAACAGGTCCGCCTTTGAATTTTTCAATAATAACAGAAAGAATTTCCCGATCTACAGAGTCAAGTCCAAGTTCATCGATTCCCATTGCATCAAGCGCTTCTCTCGTCGCACCAAGATCGATAACAGATTTGTTTTTCACGTCCGCATAATCACGCACTCGTTTTAGCAGACGATTCGCAATTCTAGGAATTTCTCTGGAAGATTTTGCAAGAAGAGTAGCTGCATCATCATGGATTTTACATCCAAGAATTTTCGCAGAACGCATGATGATTTCCTTGATTTCATCTGTCGTATAAAACTGAAGTTTCAGTACATTTCCAAACCTTCCACGAAGAGGTGCAGAAAGCATACTGACCTTTGTTGTCGCTCCAATAAGGGTAAAACGAGGCAAAGAAATTCTCATAGTCCTTGCAGAAGGTCCTTTCCCAAGCACAATATCAATTCCAAAATCTTCCATCGCAGAATACAAAACTTCCTCAACAACAGGCTTAAGTCTATGAATTTCATCAATAAATAAAATATCATTTGGTTCAAGATTTGAAACTATAGAAGCAACGTCACCCTGTTTTTCCAAAGCGGGTCCTGATGTAATACGAATATTTGCTCCAAACTCGTTTGCAATAATTTGTGAAAGAGTAGTTTTACCAAGCCCTGGAGCGCCATGAATCAAAATATGATCCAGTCCGTCACCACGCTTTTTCGCTGCCTCGATTGCAATTTTCAAATTTTCTTTTGTAGCGGATTGCCCTATATATTCAGCAAAAGTTTTTGGTCTCAGAACATTTTCAAATTGCACAAAATCCGAAGCGTCACCCTTTTTTCCTGTCATCAAATTTTCTTC
Source organism: Candidatus Peribacteria bacterium (assembly GCA_943356465.1). Lineage (GTDB taxonomy): Bacteria > Patescibacteriota > Gracilibacteria > UBA1369 > LOWO2-01-FULL-3 > UM-FILTER-38-24. The sequence continues at coordinate 125,982 of CALREX010000002.1, read as the reverse complement.
TTCCCGTTCTATCATTATTGTTGTTTTATATGATATACAAATTTTCGAATACCTTCAGGATTTGGAGCTTCAATAAAATCAATACACACAGATGAAGCAGCAGTTTCTAGCTTGAATCGACCATAGTCAAAAATCCGAAATTTTGAAATAAAACCCTTTTCCTGAGTTTGAATATCCTCAATATCATCAAGAAAAGCCTCGGATTCTTTTCTCAGTGTCAAAAATATCCAATCTATATAAATAATTCGTTCATTTGTAATAACCAGTTTATCAAGCCAATATACAAGCGAAACATATGCACAAACAAGCGCAAAAATTGAAAATAAAATAATATTTGTCATTATAAAGCCACCGGTTGAAAAAGAACTTTTTGCAAAATAAAGTAAAAGAAAAAACGGAAAAAACGCAAGCACAGTACCAACCATTCTAAACACAAAAGGCATAGGATGGTGATGATAAACTTTAAGTATTTGTTCTCCTTCCCTTAAATCCATAAAAAATATAAAATAGTACCGTTACCATTCTAGAACATGAAAAACATTTTTGCATCAGAAAAAATAAAAGTGACAGATATTGCCAAATTATCACTCGGCGGATATTTGTTATACATAGGCATAAATTTTATCGCCAGTATGCTGATTATTTTCGGCGGCATAAAGATTTATGGATGGCAAATAGGGGAGAGAATCCTACCTTTCGTCGATAAAAATATTTTAAGTCTCACATCAAATCTGAATATTGCAATAATAGCTTTTGTGATTGTTTTGATAATTCCATTGCTCGAAGAAATTCTATTCAGAGGACTTTTGCTGAATTACTTAATAGAAATAATTGAGCATCAAAATAAAGAATTTTTTCAAAAATATAAAAATTCGATAGCAGTAATTTCATCCTCGATTTTTTATGCAGCAATTATTACTGTCCTGACACCACTTCACGATTTTTCAGCGATTGGTCACATACTTCCAATATTCGTGTTTGGAATCATTGCAAGCGTTATAACAATCAAGTCGAATTCTCTTTATCCTGCAATAATATTGCATATATTAAACAACTTCACTTGGATAATTATAGAGATTTTGCTCTTCAAAGCGTAATTACTATTGAAAATTTGGCTTAAACAGTGTAAAAATCCAAAGTAAATATCTTAAGAACATGTCCGCGTAGCTCAGCTGGATAGAGCAGAGCCCTTCTAAGGCTAAGGTCGCAGGTTCAACTCCCGCCGCGGACACCATTTATAAAATTTAAGCTTTAGCTCTTCTTACAAACTCCGCAACATTCGGATCTCTTTCCTGCTTTCTCAAATTCGCTACAAAAGTTTTTACACTCGTACGAACAGTCGCAGGCTCATCTTCCATATTTGTAAAGAAGTTTTCAAGTATTCCAGTTCCGATCTCCGCAATTTTTTTAAATGCAGCCTCGGAATCAGTTACGTCATATTTTCCACCATTATCGACCAAAAGACCGGCATCAAAAAGTGATTTCAAAGAAACGACAGCAGCAAAATAATAACGTTCACCGCCACTACCTTTTTGATTTGAATTTTGAGATACATATTCCGCAAGAGTCGAAAGTTTTACCAAAATTTGTTTATCAAGAAATGTTTTTTTATCTACAGATTTGTCTTGTTCAAGGCTACGCAAAAGCAATTCAATACCAGCAGTTTCAGCTTTAGTCTCATCCAAAACGAACGCATCATTTCCTGAACCGACTCTATTTTTCACATCAGAATCTTCAATCGAGAAAACGGCATGACCCATTTCATGGAAAACAGTATCTCCGGCAGCACCTTCTTTGAAAGTGGAATCATCCAAAGTATCAGCTTGATTAAACAATTTTCTCATCAAAGGGATTCTGGTTTTGGCGGCTGATTCGGCGCTTACATTTGCATGAACCATAATCACGTCCCTTTCAGATTGTCCTTCCGTATAAAAATGCAGATTTGGTCCGAATGCAAAAGGCTGGACATTGACAATTACAGGGGGGAATTTTGAAGGTTCGGAAAGGGCATCCATATGCTCATCAAGAATCCCTTGAGCAACAGGAATAGATTTATCAACAATTCCGCTTAACCTCTGTGTTTCAGGAGTCTGAAAACCAAGCCTCATTTCGATGTCTACTTTTTCCGCATCACCTGAAGCCATCGGACAACTTTGAGGAATAAGCATTATAGGACATCCTTCTTTTGCCAATTTTACATAACTCGCCTGAAGATCCTGCCACATTTTATCAAGTTGTTTTGGAGAAACGCTTTGAGATCCGTACACATCTGCCATTTGTCTTAAATAAGCCGGAAAATTGCGATAAGTCTCAGGGATTTTTCCTTGAGCCAATAAAGCCTCAGATCTTTTGGCCAATTCTTCAAAATGATGAACGAGTTTAGAAAATTCGAATTCAAAAACATCCTTAAAAGGTTTCTTTTCAACGACACCACTCTCTGGATCTTTCTGAACATCATAAATATATTTAGCTCCGGCACGGAGTCCAAGTTTACTCTTTGTAGAGCCGCCTGGAGCATCAGCCAATTCTATTTGTTTTACATAAGCTTGATCCAAAAATTTTCCGGTAAGACTTGCTGTGTCCAAAAATAATTGAAGTTCTGCTCGAGCAACACCAAGCCTACTCAAGCTTTCCTCAGGCAATTCCTTGACCCAACGTCTTGATAACTCAACTGCAGCAAGTTGTCTCTCAGAAGAGGCCAAAACAAGTGTACGCCAAGCCATGGGATTTATCGTTCTTATATTTTCAAAAGCACTCATATCCTGCATTCCCAAAGTTTTTTCCAAAAGTTCAGGATCAGACAAAGCCTCACGAAGTTCAGCATTTTCTTCAATATCCGGAATTTCCTTAAGCCACTCTGCGGCTTTCTGATGAACAACACTTTTTACCGAAGAACTCCATCTTGTGGCAACAGCATCTTTTGCACGAGTAAAAAAATCTTCAACACTATGAACATCCGAAGGACACTTTGGCCATCCTTGATTTTCCGGACTCTTGGCATCAACAGTAGCCTTAAGCTTGCCACGAACATCACGACTTACATTTACAGCATCCGGCAAATTTTCATCGCCATGAAGAACATCAAGTCTATTTTTATTGTCAGGTTTGAAATTCTCACCAAACCTTGGGACTCTTTCATCTTCTTGTAGCACTACATCAGTCATATAAAACGACATTATAAGTGATTTACTTCATCGTCAACATCAGCTTATACATTGCATAAGCCACTTCACCGCGAGTCATTCCTCCGGACGGATTTAGTTTTTTGACTGTGTCTTCTATGACTCCAAGATTTTTTGCATAAGAGATATAGGGTGCAAACCAATCTCCGGCTTTGACGTCAGAATAAGGATTCGAGTCGACGCTATTGCCGACATCAACCCCCATTCCTGCAAATAAAATTTTGTAAAATTCAGCTTTATTTACAGTGCTTGTAGGTCTGAAAGTGCTATCTTCATAACCATTTACGACACCTGCTTTGTATGCGGTATACAAATATTTCGCATACCATTCTTTAGAAGAAGTATCTTTGAAAGGCAAGTGTCCGCTATCCAATTTTTTGTTTATAGCTTCAAGAATAAACTTCAAAGCTTCAACTCTGTTTACAACGCTATTTGGTTTGAAAGTACCATCTCCATACCCGGCAATTACTTTTGAATCTGCAAGATAATTTACAGCTTCATAATACTTTGATCCGGCAGGAACATCAGAGAACATGTCACCGCTGGAATTTGTAAGTATTTTGAATCCTGTCGAATAATACGTTTTTCCATCATAATCCAGTTTTATTTTGTCACTTCCCGGTTTCATATCTTTAATTGAGTTCACAAATTCACCATTACCGTTAAACTGAAGATTCGTGAAAATAGATGAAGTTGCAACAAAATGTCCATTTAATGAAGACACAACCGCTTCTCCGGTAAATCCATCTTTGAAGACATTTCCATTTTGATCTCTAAGTAAAATCTTGAATTGAGCATTTTGACCTTCTGTATAACTTCCATTTACTTCAAACGCAAAAGTCAAAACAGGTTGCTCAACTTTAGGCTCAACCTGTGTTTCAACATTCACAGGAGTGTCTGATACAGCAACAGAATCCGAAGGTTGGGTTGCATCATCAGATGTATTGTCGGTTGAAGTAGGAACGGCACTTGTAGCTGTAGCCGCTTCAGTGGAAGAAGGAGATAGAGTAGGCGTAACTGTCGGTGTTACAGCCGAAGAAGAAGTTGTTGAACTATTTGAATAAACAGCATTCGGATCGATATATTGATTTACATATTTCAAAGGATTTATTGTAGCGGTTAGGGCGCTTTCTTTTCCAAGTCCTGCATTTATAGCGGTAAAGAAATCAAGTCCGGCATCGCTGGCTTCTTTGAATGTAAAGGGCCAGAAAGGATGCCAAGGAGCCTCGCTCGTATCAATCTGAAAATGTACGTGAGGCGTAGTGGCTGTCCCTGTCATTCCGCTCGTTGCAATTTGTTGACCTTTTGTTACTACGTCACCGACAGATACATTCACATCTTTCAAGTGATTGTAAGATGAATAAAGAGTAACTTTTTTACTGGAATCGTCGGGTCCTGGAACATTATTATGTTGAATAACAATATGATGACCAAAACCAGAGGATTGCATTGAAGTTTTTATAACGGTTCCATTCATAATCGCATAAACAGGAGTTCCCTCCGGCACCTTTATATCAACCGCAGGATGTGATCCTGTATACTCTTTTCCATCCAATAAATATGTGCTCATATAAGGCACACTATAAGTAATTTTAGCATTCCTCACTTTGTCATCTGCAGGATTTCCCCATTTCAAAGTATCTGTTTTTATAGAAAGTTTTTCAGGCTCGTATTTGGGAACATCCGTGAGTTCACCATCACTGAAGGCATCATAAGGAGATTTATATTTGTCAGGTTTTACATGACTCCAATCAGGGATTTTTTTGATAGGATAAACAGTCCCGTCAAAAGGTGCATGTGCAGGAAAGCCTACAACACTGGTATAAATAAGATTGGAATACATTCCTCCAACATACATAGAAGTCGTAAAAAAGCCTACCAAAAGAAGCGTAAAAATGGGATGCTGAAAGTAGTAACTTCTATCTTTTTTCATTTTGTGTTTGTTTTTGTTTTATTAAATTATAAAATTATATCAAATTTAGGTCAAAAAATCAATGAATAAGACATATATCACAAATAGCGCCGAGGAAACCAAGGCGATAGCTGAATCACTCATAAAAAAAATAAAAAAAGGAGGAGTAATATGTCTTTTTGGCAATTTAGGTACAGGTAAGACGATTTTTACGAAAGGATTAGCCGAAGGACTTGGTATAGAAAATATCTCGATAAAAAGCCCGACATACACATACATCAGGCATCACAAGAAAAATGGACACAATATTTATCACATAGATTTATATAGACTTGAACAAATCGATGAACTTTTGGCTTTGGAGCTCGACGAAATCATGCAAAACAAAGAAAATATAATTATCGTGGAATGGGCAGATAGAATGGAAAGTATTTTGCCAAAAAAAAGAATCGACGTGGAAATCTCATATACCGGAGACACATCTCGTAAAATAAAAATCACTGAACACAAATGAAAAAATCCGACATAAAACTCATCTACGAAAAATTCTCAGTCCCGCAAAATATAATTCTCCATATGCAAAAAGTGGCGGAGATATGCGGTATTTTGTGCGACGAATTTGAAAAGAAAAAAATAAAAGTTAGAAAAACTCTGATAGTAAAATCCGCATTGCTTCACGACGTTTTAAAGCTGGAAGGAAAAGAACACGCAAAAAAAATGGCGGATTATCTGACGAAAATAGGTGAAAAATCTATGGCAAACCTAGTCGAAAAACATGACTTCTGGCAAATCGACAATCTTAAAAGTTGGGAGGAAAAGATTTTATACTATGCCGACAAAAGAGCTTACGAAAACGAAGAAGTCTCTCTAAAACGTCGCATAGCAGAAAGCAGAAAAAAGTATCCCAATCCTTCAAAAGAAGTTCTGGCAGAGGAAAAGAAAATGTTTGAGCTGGAACAAGAGTTTTTCAAAATACTCGGAAAAATTTAATTAAAATGCTACACCAACTCATTAATCTTCTTCAGTGTACTTTCTCCTACGACACCGGCACCTTTCTCGCTTTTATTAGAGATGATTTTATTAACTATCTGAAACTGAGCGACAGCTTCTTTTGTGATTTCTCCATAGTAATCGGTTACAACCACGCTTTTAAAAAATCCTTTTTTCTTCAAAAATTCCTGTAATTTCTTCACATCAGATCCTTTTGATCCGAATGCTAGTGTATTTGGAATATAAGCCTTGGCAGTTTCTTTCGGAACATTTACAGGAACGGAATCGACCGGCTTTTCAGTGGTGAATGTTGCGCTTTTCTCGGCAATAGCCAGTTTTGTATAATTCCTCAAAGATATAATCTCATTCATTCTTGATCTTGTTGTCGGTCCGAAAACTCCGGCACCAGTTTCAACTTCAGCATTAACAATCCCTTGTGCCTGTTGGAATTTAAACACTGCATGCGCAGTCAATTCGTCATAAACTCCGGTAGGTGTAGCTTTATAGTAATTAAGCCTCTTAAGCTCATTTTGCAAAGATTTTACGCTATTTCCTGTAGCTCCAACATAAAGATTCACCGGCATGCTTCCATCTGAAGGCATTTGAGTTTCTTTAGGGGTTTCAACTACAGAAAAATTAATTTTTGGTTTCTCTTCAAAAGAACTTGTCGCCAAAGTTGCATTAGTATCACAAGATTGAGGTCTTGATTCATCTTCAGTGTAGCCTGTTAAAGCAATTTGCTCGGATAATTCATCATTCATTCCATAAACAGTCACATCAACATTTCTTTTTCCCCATGCCAATGCTCTTGTAAGACCCTTATCTCCATATCCCATCCATATATCAAGCCTATCATGCCTCGAAGGATCTCCATTCGAGTCGACAATAGCTCCACCTCTGTCATGTACTGAAACTATTCCTATTCCGGGGATGTAAAGTTTTGTTCCAAAAGGATAAGATTTTGGAGCGGCAACCATTCCGGGATAAACATTTGTACCGTCAGCTCCATGAACTCCATTTCCATTTAGTCGTATATCGGCTTCATAATTTCCAAGTGCATATTTTTGCTGACATGGTAACGGTGAATAATATGCGGAGATTGTAAATGTTTCCGTGTAAGGGTAACTCACTCCATCAGCAGAGGCCTTGAAACCTTCAGCCTCCGCCAAGTCTCCACCAAAAGAAGAAAGGGGAGTAAGTGTGAAAAACGAAAGTAACGTCAAAGCGACTACAGGAAACACTTTTAAACTTATTTTTATTTTTGTTTTCTTCATTTTTTTGTTTTTGATTTTTGTTTTGAAATCTCAATATTATACCACAAAAAAGCATCCCGCTCAGGAACTTAGGCTTGTCAAACCAGAGAGACATGTTCTACTTAAATCCATGTAAAACAATGTAATGCAAGGAAACAAGGAGTTTTTGACGAGTCGTACGATAATGGTACGATGAGGAAAAAGCGACGAAGTTGACGCAGCAGGACGTGTTTTACATGGATTTAGACTACACCAATTCTTCTTAAAATCTCCCTATCCACAAAGTCCCTATCCCTTCCATACTTAAGTCTTGAAAGTTGTTTATATGCTTCTGCAGCTTCTTTATCACCTTCTTCAGTATAAGGATTCACAGGCACAATACTGAACGGACGAGAAGGCTGTGTATCAACAGAAAGTTTCATTACAGCTTTGTATTTATCAACATTGATAAGATCTCTATCGCTAAATACAGGAGCCATTTCTTTTGCCATAAATTCGGCATCTTGAGCACCAATTTTGTAAGACATTATCGTACCAACGTTACCAAAGACGGCATCTTTTAAGTTTGCTTTTTTCTTGTTTCCGGCACCGCCTTCTTCAAGCTGAGCAAGGTACTGATGCGCGATTGTAAGCCCCAGACGATATTTTCTTGCCTCTGAAAGAATAGTTTCAATACTTTCGGTAACGTAGTTTTGGAACTCATCGATATATAGGAAGAAATCTCTCCTGTCTTCTTTTGCCATTTTTTGCCTTTTCAAAGCCGCCATTTGTATCTTTTGTACGATAATCAAACCGAGCAATTTTGAATTTATTTCTCCGACACTACCCTTTGAAAGATTCATAAGCAAAATTTTCCCTTCATCCATTGCCTTCGCAAAATCAAAAGCAGACTTAGTCTGTCCGATAATATTTCTCATCATTGTATTCGTGACAAACTGACCGAATTTAGCGGCAAAATATGGAATCATTTCCTGTTTTTCACGCGCTCCGGTCTTCGCCATCTGATGATCCCAAAAAGAGGCGACAATTGGATTTGTTACAAACCCTCTTTTTACCTTGGCAAAATCATCATCCGTAAAAAGCCTTACCATCTCAGTCAATGAAGCTCCTGCAGGATCCGACATAAGAGTAAGACAACCATTTCTGAAGTAATCCTGAATACGCGGACCAAACACCTCTTCATCAAAAAGTTTGATCATGATGTTCATTGCATCAAGAGCAACGAGCTCTTTTTCCTCCCAAGTATCAGCCTCAAGAATATTAAGTCCAAGTGGACGCTCCATGTCTGACGGATCGAAATAAATCACATCATCAGCCCTTTCGCGTGGAATAAACGGAAGAATATCTTCAATAAGAGATCCATGCGGATCGATTACGCATAGACCTTTTCCATCCTTAAGATCCTGCCTTATCATAACTTGCAAGATAGAAGACTTACCTGTACCTGTTTGTCCAATAACGTAAAAATGTCTGAACCTATCTTCATTTTTAATACAAACTTTTTTCTTTTCTCCACGATAAGTATTGTATCCGAGAAGAAGTCCTTCTTGTGGAATATTTGGAGGCAGGGGAGCGATCTTATAATTCTGCCACGCAATTGAAGGATATTTATTAAATCTTATATTTGGAATATGAAAAATACTTGCAAGTTCATCGCAAGATAAAACCATTTTTTTATGAGAAATCCATTGCTGAAAGCCCCTCCTGAAATTTCTAAAAATAAAATTTGTAACAAGTTTTTTATTATTATGCCAATGTGTATTATCGAAACTATTTCCATTTGAAGATCCATACTGAGAAAAAGAACTTTTCATCGCAACAAGATTTACCTTGGCGCTTTCTTTCGTGTCGGCTACAGATACAAGTCTTATGATAGTCTCAAAACCAGGCTTCGAATTTTTTTCTTCCATAGCCTTAACCTCTTCATCAGTCATAGGCGTAGTTTTCTCTGCAGCATCATGAGATTCTTTGCCGGCTTCACCCCTCACAAGCAAATCAAAAATTGCAACAATCCAGCTCAAAGGATTATACCATTTTGCGTGAGTTTTTTTCTTATTTTGAAAAATTTCACTGGCTTTTTCACGTCCCTTTTCCTGCCAGTCATTATCAATAGGTTTTACCATTATTTGAATAGCAGCTCCCTCATTAAACTCAATTTTCGAAAGAGAATTTATTATTCCATTCAAAGGATCTGCATTCATTCTTGAATAAGCTTTGATAGGATAATAAAATTCTTTTTTAGGAACAATATATGAAGAAACAACCTTACTTTTTGGCTTAAAAATATTGTAATCTTCGACTTGCTCGACATAAGCATCAGGAAAGAACGCAGTCAATTGTTTCTCGATCAAAGGCGCTAAATGTCTAGGACATACGACAAAGAAATGAACAAGAGCGTCTATAACAGCAAACTCAAAAGAAAGAAAATCTTGATCACTGATTAATCTATCAAGGTGGTGATTATATATGCTATGTAGAGCAGTGTAAAATTGAGACATTATGCCTCCGCATATTTCTTTAAAATCTTTCTGCATGGAAAATTGTTCACCTTCAACTTCTTTATCTTCTTTTGATTCTTTTCTTGGGATTTTGATCTCTAGAAACACCATATTCAAAGTTCTCTCTACATTCATTCTGTATTGAAGATATTTGAGGACAAGGACAGTCATCCCAGCCAAAGCAAGAACCAAAAGTGTTATAAGTAACCAAAAATTCATTTTCTAGGTTTAAATTTATCAGAATATTCTAGCACAAAACCGGAAAAATCGCAATCTAGTCTTTTTTCTTAAGAATAACTTTAATCCCAAGTTCTTCAATTTGCTTATTAGGCATCTCTGAAGGAGCTCCAAGCATAAGATCTTTTGCCTTTTGATCTTTAGGGAAAGCTATAACCTCACGAATATTAGGTTCATTTGCGAAAATCATCATCAATCGATCAATTCCCCAAGCGATTCCACCATGGGGAGGTGCTCCATATTCAAAAGCCCGAAGGATATGCCCAAATCGTCTTTCCCTGTCTTCATCTCCAATCTGTAAAACATCAAAAACTTTTTTCTGAACTTCTCTATCATGAATTCTTATAGATCCACCGCCAATTTCAGTCCCATTCAAAACTATATCATAAGCCTTCGCCAAAGTATGTTCAGGGTCTTTTTCAAAATCTTCTGTATTTTTTGGCGAAGTAAAAGGGTGATGCTTCGCGGCCAAAGTATTATTTTCCTTATCATATTCAAACATGGGAAAATCTTTTACCCACAAAAAGGCAAAAACATTGTCATCAATAAGTTCCATTTTTTGAGCAATAGAAATTCTCACATGTCCAAGTGCTTCACAAGCAGTCTCAAAATCATCAGCAGCAAAGAAAACTATGTCTCCATCCTTTGCTCCGCATCTTTCAAAAATTGCATCAAGTTCTTCCTTCTTGAAAAATTTCACGATAGAAGACTTTGGTTCTTTATCAATCATTACATAAGAAAGACCTTTTGCCCCATATATTTTTGCAACTTCCGTAAATTCATCAATCTCTTTTCTTGTAAATTTTGCACCACCGTCAACTTTGAGAGCTTTAACAACACCGCTATTTTTTACAGCATCTTTAAATACACCAAACTCAGAGTCTTTCACAAGATCCGTAATATCAGACAAATGAAGTTCATATCGAATATCTGGCTTATCCACACCATACGTATTCATCGCTTCGTCATAAGTCATAACAGGAAAAGGTTTTTTCAAAATCTTTTTATTCGGCACAAATTTTTCTACCAATTCAATCATCAATTTTTCATTCAATGACATAATGTCATTTTCATCGATGAAAGACATTTCTACATCAAGCTGGGTAAATTCAGGTTGTCTATCTCCACGTTGATCTTCATCCCTAAAACATCTCGCAATTTGAAAATATCTATCGAAACCGGCCACCATAAGGAGCTGTTTCAATTGTTGAGGGGATTGTGGCAATACATAGAAATTGCCATGGTAAAGTCTTGATGGCACAAGGTATTCACGGCTTCCCTCAGGTGTTCCTTTGATTAAGATCGGAGTTTCAACTTCCACGAAATTTTCTTTTTCAAAAAAATCACGCATATGCTTTACAACCTTGCTTCGAAGAAGCATATTATTTTTTAGTCTATCTCTTCTAAGATCCAAATATCTGTAAGTCAGCCGTAGTTCTTCGTTTACATCTTTCTCCTGATCTATCTCAAAAGGAGGAGTTTTTGAAGCATTCAAAATTTTAATTTCAGTAATAACGACTTCAATTTTTCCGGTAGGCATATTCGGATTGTCGTTTCCGGCAGGCCTTTTTCTGACAACTCCAGTTACCTGAAGCACAAATTCCGATCTAACCTCGTTAAGAACATCGTGAGCATCCTTGTGTCCCACAGGATCAGAAACAATTTGAGTAATCCCATATCTATCACGCAAATCTATAAAAATAACACCACCGTGATCCCGTCTTCTATGCACCCAACCGGCTAAAACAACCTTTTCTCCATCATTTTTATCTGTTACTTCTCCACAGGTATGAGTTCTATACATATTTAAAAATTTTAAATCTCTACCATCTTAAAGAAATCAGGTCAATTTTTCAACCGGATAAAATACTTGAGACACCATTTTTGAAATTTTCAGAAAGATTAACGCCAAAAGGTAGTTTTATTTTTTTATTTTTTAATATAAGGGTAACAGGAGTATCTCCCTTATTTTGTTCCAAAAATTCTTTCAGACCATTCATTCTCTCAGTTGGGAAACCATCTCCAATTTCTATAACATAATTTTCATTAATATCTTTTTGATTAGGTATTTCCAAATCTTCATTAACAATAACACCTTCAGGATGTGGAATTTCAACAACTTGTACGCTATCAGGATTTTCAAGCTCTTCCTTCTCTGCCAAAATATCATCCAAAAATCTTATGAATGTAACAGATTTATCTTTGTCGTCATAAGTACCGGACTCTTTTGCATTCTTAATCATATTGTCATAAGACAAAACTTTCAAATCATCACACATTATTTGATACTGACCTTGTCTGAAATCAAGTTTGCCGCTAATAGAGTAAAGCCCATCCTCGGTGAACATATTTCCGAATTGAGACAAAAATTTTGAAAAAGCGACAGCACGAATCCTCGCAGTAGGATCTTCTATCGCAAAAGTTGCCATGTAAGAACCGGCTTTTGTAAGAATCTTTTTCATATCGCAAACAAGTCCTATTATAATTATTTTTTTACCAATATTTTTTTTCGTCAAACTTGCAATAAGATTAGCTTTTTTCGATATATATTTTCTGAAACCTTTTAGTGGATGACCGGAAACATACATTCCAAGAAAATCTTTTTCACCTTTTAATTTTTCCATTAATGTTGCAGGAAGTACTTTTTTCATTGTGAAAGAGGGGAGTGACTCCTCTTCTGTAAAAGAAGCGAATAGATTTACCTGCCCATTATCTTCAAGAGCCTGCACGGATTTTGCATATTTTGAAAATTCTTCATAATTTTCGGATAACTGCTTCCTGTCACCAAAATCATCAAAAGCCCCGCTCAAAGCCAGTGCCTGTAAAACTTTTTTATTTAATATTTTCACAGGTACTCTTTGCAAAAAATCTTCCAAAGATTTAAATACTCCACCTTTATCTCTCGCATCAATAATTTCTTTCACAGGTCCATCACCAAGCCCTTTAATAGCCACAAGCCCAAAACGTATTTTATTACTATCAACGACAGTAAAATGCGCAAAAGATTCATTTATCGAAGGAGGCAAAACGTCAATTCCCATTTCATTACATTCCTTGATTTCCATAACGACCTTATCTGTATTCCCAGGATCGCTGCATAAAAGCGCAGTCATAAATTCAATAGGGAATTTGGCTTTCAAATAAGCGGTTTGATAAGATATCAACCCATAACACACAGCATGGGCTTTATTAAATCCATATCCGGCAAAAGGTTCAATCACGTCTTCAAAAACTTTTCTTGCAAATTTTTCATCGTGACCAAGATTAACAGCACCTTTAACAAATTTTTCTCTTTGTTCCGCCAGAAGCGATGCAATCTTTTTTCCCACGGCTTTTCTCAAAATATCAGCTTCTCCAAGTGAAAATCCGGCAAAATCTCTCGCAAGTTGCAAAATTTGCTCCTGATAAACTGCAACTCCATAAGTATTTTTAAGAATCGATTCAAAAGACGGATGTAAATATTTTACTTTATCAGGATTATGTTTTCCTTTTATATAATCCGGAATCCACTCCATAGGACCTGGCCTGTAAAGCGCACCCATTGCCACGATATCATCAAAAACAGTCGGCTTAAGCTGTTTCAAATATCTTCTCATTCCGGCAGACTCAAGCTGAAATATTCCAGTTGTATCTCCATTTTGGAGAAGTTTAAAAACAAGAGGATCATCAAGAGCAATCTTTGAAATTTCAACTTTTTCATTCCTTGTTCTCGCAACAATTTTACACGTTTTTTCGATAACAGTAAGATTTCTAAGTCCCAAAAAATCCATCTTAAGAAGCCCCAAAGCCTCAATCGGCTTCGCAGAATATTGCGTAACAATTTCATTATCATCAGAGGCGCTATTTTGAAGCGCCGTATATTCCGTTAAAGGCTTTTCAGAAATGACAACGGCGCAAGCATGAGTACCAACCTGCCTCACTGTTCCCTCAAGCTTCATAGCATAATCAATCAGTTTTTTAGCTCTTGGATCACTATCATAAAGTTTTTTAAAGTCAGGATTGTCATTTACGTATACACCTAGAGTTTCATACTTACCAAGAATTGGAGCAGGCACAGTTTTTGCAATTTTATCAACTTCTGCATAAGGAAAACCAAGTGCTCTTCCAACATCACGAATAGCAGCTTTAGGTGCAAGCGTTCCAAAAGTTGTAATCTGTGCGACATTATCCCTTCCATATTTTTGAATAACATAATCAAGAACCTCACCTCTTCTTGTGTCAGCAAAATCTATATCAATATCGGGCATGCTGATTCTTTCAGGATTGAGAAATCGTTCAAAGAAAAGACCATATGCTATAGGATCGACATCTGTAATATTCAAAGACCACGCGATAATAGAACCTGCCGCAGAACCTCTTCCTGGCCCTACAACAATTTCCTGGCCTTTCGCATGCCTTACAAAATCAGAAACTATCAGAAAGTAAGTATCAAATCCCATGCTATTAACAGTTTTAAGCTCATATTCCAAGCGTTCCAAATAGTCAGCAGGAACTTCCTGTGATTCAAATCTGTTTTTAAGCCCTTCTATGCAAAGTTCTTTCAAGTAATCTTCAGCTTTCTCATTTTGTGGAGTTTGAAAAGAGGGGATTAAATTTTTTCCAAAATCCAACGTTACATTACACATATCAGCAACTTTCAAAGTATTCTCAATAGCTCCTGGAAAATCAACCATCGCCTTTTCCATTTGCTTAATGTCAGGTATCGAAAAATCACCGACATATCTCATTCTATTTTCATCATTTACATTTGTCTGGGTTTGAATGCACAACATAATATCATGAACTTCGCTATCTTCAGGCCTTGGGTAGTGAGAATCATTTGTCAAAACCATCAAAATGCCATACTCGGTAGAAAGCTGTTTTATCTTTTGATTTACAGTATTTTGATCTTCCATCAAAGGATGATCTTGTATTTCAAAAAAATAATTTTCTTTTCCAAAAATATCTATATAAGTTTTTACAACATTATGAATTTCTTCTTCATTTCCTGACAAAATAGCTCTAGGCAATTGCGCCGTCACACATCCACTTAAAGCGATAAGCCCTTCACTATGAGCCTTAAGAAGCCCAAGATCAACTCTTGGTTTATAATAAAAACCCTCAAGATGAGCCTGAGTAACAAGTTTAAGAAGATTATGATAACCGACATTATTCTTTGCCAATACAGTAAGATGATATGGCCTTACGTCGACCTTTGGTTCTTTATCAAATCTTGTTCTTGGAGCTATATACATTTCACATCCCAAAATAGGCTTTATGCCATTTGCCTTACAGGCGTCATATAATTCTATCAAGCCATAAGTTACTCCATGGTCAGTAAGCGCAGCCGCAGGATATCCAAGCTCCTTTGCACGTAAAACAATATCCTTTGGACTTCCAAATCCATCAAGCAAGCTATAATGCGAATGACAATGTAAATTTACAAAAGACATTAGTTTTAAGAAAACTTAGAAAGTAAGTGCACGTGTATATGAAAAATTTCCTGTCCGCCTTCCTTCCCGACATTAACATGCAAAGTATATCCCTTAAGCCCTAGTGTGTCGGCAATTTTTTTACATGCAAGAAAAAGTTTTCCGATCAAATGAGTATGAGAATCTTCCATCTCAGCAATAGAGGCAATATGTTTTTTGGGAACAGCAAGAAGATGAGTTTTAGCTTTAGGATTAATATCTTTGAATATTACTAAATCATCATCTTCATACAAAAATTCCGTGTTGAATTGCCCGGCTGAAATTTTACAAAAAATACAATCTGACATACGAAAAAATATTAATAGAACAAAACGATTCTAAATAATAACGCAGAATAAAGAAAGGATTTGAAATTTACTTTTTGCCCTTTCTGTTTTCGTCTAGTGTGTAAACAGCCCTACCAACTCTGGCAAACTGTGAATTTTTCTGTAGATTTAGAGAGATAGTACCTTTTTTAACATGTCTTTGAGCAAGCACACCTTCGATGATTTCCTGTTTCGTCATCGGGCTTTTCTTTCTTAGTAAGCCCTCTATTATGTCAGCAACAGTTCCTTTCTCATATCCAAATTCTTTAAGAGCGTAAAGTCCACGTCCGACAAGAACGAATTGATCATATCTTATAAGTTCATTGTGAACAGCCTGAGTTGTAACAACTTTTTTATCAAAACCTGCTTCTGAAATTCTATTGGCAATTTCAACGAAATGCAGTGGAGCTTTTGCTCTTTTTAGTACAATATAAGCCTTGTCTCTTATGCTTCTTGGATTAATATGTCTCCATGACATAAGCCCAAATCCTTCAGGAGTAACTTTGATTCTTTTATCTACTTCAAGACATGAGGCAATCATAGGATCAGTGAAAGCCTCAACTTTATCTCCCAAAAATTGTTTAATTTGAACAACAAGTTTTGATTCAGGCAACAAATCATTTTTCTTTTTAAGAACCTTAACTCCGGCTTCAGCAACAGAAGTAACGGTAGAAAGGTTAATATCTTTAAATCTCCAGAAAGGTTCATAAATATTAGTTTTTTCAGCCTCTTCAACATGAAGATTTATATTTAGAGCAAGTCTTATGATATTAGCATCCAGATTTTCTTTTGAGCCGACAGCGTTTAAAATTTTTGCAATTAGCTTTGTTTCAACCATCACTCCACCGCTTTCCTTAAGAACCTGATCCGCAACCTCATTTATAAGATTCAATCTTGTCGTTTGAACAGTTCTTCTAAGTTTTCCAAGTGCAATTTTCTCAATTTGTCTTATTCTTTCTCTTGTAACGGAAAAAGACTGACCTATGCTCTCAAGAGTTCTTCTAGGTTTATTATCAAGGCTGAAACGTTGTACTACAACATCTTTCTCTTTTTGAGTCAGAACCATAAACATTTCCTCTACAACTTCGGCAAGATTTACCTTTTGAGATGCATTAGTGTTAGTCATAATTACTAGTTTATTTTTAATTTTTGACGGAAATTCTAGTCCGAAAGGAGAATATTCGCTCTGAATTCAATTGTCAAGCAAGAAATTTGATTAAAGTGCAATATTGTTTCATAGAGATATTCTCAAGAAAAGGGACAAGCGTACACCTTACGAAAAAATAAGTCAAAGAAATTTACAATCAATTTTTTCATGTTGCAATTTGAAGGGCTATAAGTAAAATAGCTGTGACTAAAAAAGATCGCTTGTGTTTCACAGGCATGCAACCGGAAAGAGTTGCATAAACATAAAGTCATGGGCAGATGGTGGAACTGGTAGACACGCTAGCCTTAGGAGCTAGTGGCGCAAGTCGTGAGGGTTCAAGTCCCTCTCTGCCCACCAGAGAATGGAGAGGTAGCGGACCACATTGAAGCGAAAAATTTGTCTTACCCAATCTTCAAACTCATATCACTGCTTCTAGCACCATTAGTAAGGCAACCCATAGAAATGATATCTACTCCAGTTTTCGCATATTCAACAACATTATCATGGTTTATACCGCCTGAGGCCTCAAATAAAAGATTTTCGTATAATCCTGCATCTTTCAAAGCGGAAATAGTATTAGAAATATCAGCTGGCTTCATGTTGTCCAACATTATTACTCCGATAGTCTGAGACGAACCACCATTTAAAAACTTAGTAAAACCATTGGCACATTTTAAAGCTTCTTCCTTATTCTCAACCTCTATTTCAATAAATCTGCTGTCTACATTCGCAGACTTAAGTCTATCAAAAACAATATCAAAATCACGTCCAATTATGTCTAGATGAGTATCTTTTATAAGGACTGCATCGGAAAGATTCATTCTATGAGTGCCACCACCACCGACCAAAACCGCTTTTTTATCAATAAGTCCCCACAAAGTTTTTCGGGTAGGACAAACCAAAATGTCGTAATTTTTTACTTTTTCAACTATCTCATGAGTAAAACTTGCAACACCACTCATCCTCATCAATAAATTCAAAACAGTTCTCTCAACGGCCAAAATATCGTGGGAATAAGCTTTAATTTTCATGATAACATCACCCTTTTTCACAAAATCACCATCCTGAAATTTAAAATCAATCTCAAAACCGCCTTTAAGACTAGGCCTAAAATTCGAATCAGCATCTACAAGGAAATATTTGATTTCTGCTATTCCGGCCAAAACCGCATCATCTTTCGCAACAATTTTCGCATTAACTTTAGAAAAATCTTTAAAAAGAATATTTGTGGTGATATCGCCACGTCCAGAAAGGTCTTTCTCAAGCTCTAAAAAGGTATATCTAAAAACCCATTGCTTGTAAGCATTATTATCTAAACTTAAGAAATTTGAGACCTTATGCGTGTATTCTTTAATCGTTTTTCTGTCCATTTTTTGTGAGTTCAAACATTTTATCAAACGCTTTTAGTGCTTTTTCCGTTACATCCTTCGGGACTGTTATCATAAATTTCTCTTCTTTAAGGCACTTAAGGACTGATTCTATCGTATTTTTCTTCATATCGAAACAGAAATTGCATACTCCATGAAAATTTTTATCGGGGAGTTCCTTCTTTAATCTTTCGACCATTCCACATTCAGTAAGGACAATAAAATCTTTAGCAGGATCTTTTTTTGCGCAATTTATCATTTCGGAAGTACTTGCAACATGATCAGCACACTGCAAAACCTCATTTCTGGATTCAGGATGGGCGATTATTTTAGCATTACCATATTCCTTTTTAGCCTCAGACAAGGCCTCTGCAGTCAAAAAATTATGAATAGGACAAAATCCGTCAAAAGCTATAATCTTCTTTTCAGGCACTTGTTTCTCAACATATTTCGCCAAATTTTTATCTGGAACAAAAATTATTTCGCTAGATTCAAGCCCGCGCACTACATCAACAGCACTGGAAGAAGTACAAACCGCATCAGACAAAGCTTTTATCTCCGCAGAAGAATTTATATATGTAACAACTTTCGCTTTTGGATGTTTCTTTTTTAGTTCAATCAAATCTGAAGGTTTTAGCATATCAGCCATCGCACATCCGGCATCATAAAAGGGGATTATCACCTTTTTCCCCGGATTGAGTATATATGCGCTTTCAGCCATAAAATTCACACCACAAAAAACAATGATGTCAGCCTTAGTATTTTTTGCCTCCATGCAAAGCTTTAGAGAATCTCCAATAAAATCAGCGACTTCATAAATCTCAGGTCTTTGATAATTATGCACCAAAATAACGGCATTTTTCGCCTTCTTTAGTTTTTTTATCTCCTCAATTAATCTTTTTTGTTCAGCAGTAAAAATCATAAAGATTGTTACGTTACACCAAGACAAAAAAAGTCTACATTATCCCATGCACAAAACGCAACCAAAGAGTTTTCATGGCTTCATAACCAGCCTTTGCAAGCATAGCCAAAATACCCCTGAGCTCCCTGATTTTCTTCATAACATTATTAAGCTCAAAGAAATTATCTCTTTTGCCAACCATTTTCATCGCCTTTGCATGCAAATATTTTATTTCATGTTTTATTTCCTTTTCTATTTGCCTTCTCATCTCAGGCTCAGTAGGCATATTTTTAAGCAAAGCAGCTTTGACCTGAGCATAAGTCATTCCACTTATAGTACCCTGCATCCCACCTTCTTTTTTAGAAGAATTAACCTCAGAAACCTCGCCAGTCACCTCAACAGATTCAACACCTTCAATAGTGCCTATAGCTTCTTTTGCCGAAGCGGCAGCCTCCTTGACCTCTTTAGATTCTTTTTGCGAAGATCTTTCGGAAGATTTTTCTTCCGAAGGCGAATACGCTTCAGATGGTCTTATTTTTTGACTATCAGCCACTTTTTATTTTATTAAATCACTCTCACCATTATAACTCAAGAAAACAGGAATGTCAATTTAGGGTTGACACATATATCAATTTATAGTTAAACTAACAACCTTCAAAAATAACAGAATGAAATCATAAAATGAAATTAATTGAGAATACAGATCAAGGAGGAAACATCGAACAATACCAAGCATTTAGCGAAAAAATCCTTTTTGCAGGAGAAAAAATTGGTTTATCACGTAAGGCGTTAGAAGTATTGGAAGAAATTACAAACCAGTCGCCGGACAACCTGAAACATCAAGCATTGGAGAAATGGGAAAAAGGAGTTAAGGGTGAAGTGATAAGATGTTTTATAGAAGCATCCTCAATAATTAGGGGAAGAATTCATGAAACCGGCTCATTGGATGCATTGGAAAAGATTTGCGAATTTTTGCACGTAATAACAGGCGAAGACATTTATATGTTTTTAATGTCAATGTATAGAGACAGGGAAGACCATCCATCAAGGATAAATGCAGATACATCAGAGGGGATTAGAATGAATATTGCAACAAGCGTCAATAGTGACGTCATTGATGTAATAAAGGAGGAGGAACTGGCACAAGCTGCATAATTTAGAAATCTTCTATTGTTATAAGAATCACTAGTGATTAAAATCTTTGATGTGCTTATAAAATTCTTATGATAGAGATAGAAAAAGCCTACGAAGCCAAAAAATACGAAGATAAAATCTATGAAAAATGGGAATCTTCTGGCGCTTTCAAACCCAAAATTGATAAAAAGAAAAAGCCTTTTGTTATATCAATGCCGCCGCCAAATGCGACAGGAGTGCTTCACTTAGGACACGCAGTTATGCTTGCACTTGAAGACATAATGATCAGATACAACAGAATGCAAGGAACCCCAACACTCTGGGTTCCCGGAACAGATCATGCATCAATTGCGACTCAAAACAAAGTAGAGCAACTTTTGGCACAGAAAAAAATTACAAAATATGACCTAGGACGAGAAGAATTTTTGAAAGAAGTTGATAAATTTGTAAAAGATTCTCAGTCAACAATAAGAAATCAAATTAGAAAAATGGGATCAAGTTGCGACTGGACACGCGAAAGATATACTCTTGATTCAGGACTTACAAATGCGGTACAAACAGTTTTCTTGAAAATGTACAAAGATGGTTTGATATACAGAGGTTCAAGAATTGTAAACTGGTGTCCAAGATGCGAATCCGTACTTGCAGATGACGAAGTGGACTACAAAGAATCTAGAGAAAAATTATATTGGATAAAATATGGACCTTTCACTGTTGCAACAACAAGACCGGAAACAAAACTCGGAGATACAGCGGTCGCAGTAAATCCGGCAGACAAAAGATACAAAAAAATGATAGGAAAAGTATTCCCGATCAAAAGTGCGCTTGGAGAGTATAAGATTGTAGTAATTGGAGATAAATCTGTAGAGATGGAATTTGGCTCAGGAGCGGTAAAAGTCACGCCAGCCCATAGTTTTGCGGACTTTGAAATGGCACAACGTAACAAAGAAGTTTTCAAAAAAGCAGAAATAGAACCTATAAAAGAAGTCATCGACGAAAAAGGAATAATGAAAGAAAACTGCGGGAAATATAAAGGCATGACAACAAAAGAATGCAGAAAAATACTTGTAGAAGACCTGGAAAAGATTGGACTTATAGAAAAAATTGAAGACTATATTCACAATCTTTCTATTTGCTACAGATGTGGATATACGATCGAACCGCTGATTTCTAAGCAATGGTTTATCGATGTAGATAAGCCAGTAATCAAAGACGGTGCAAAGAAAAAATCAATAAAAGAAAAATCTACAGAAGTCGTAAAAAAAGGAGAAATAGAAATAATTCCGGAGAAATTTAATAAGACATATTTTAATTGGATGGAGAATCTTCACGACTGGTGTATCTCACGTCAAATTTGGTTCGGACATAGGGTTCCAGTTTGGTACAAAATGGACGAAAAATCAAAAAAAGAATACGAAAAAAATCCGGAGAAAAGCAGATATATATTAGGAGATAAAGAAGTGATTTGTTCGATAAAAAAACCTGATGATGAAAATCATTATGTTCAAGATCCTGACACTCTAGACACATGGTTTTCATCAGGTCTATGGACATTTTCAACATTAGGATGGCCTGACAAAACTGAAGATTTTAAATATTTTCATCCGACATCAGTTTTGGAAACAGGTTACGACATTTTATTTTTCTGGGTTGCAAGAATGATAATAATGACAGAGTACACTTTAGGGGAAGTACCATTTAAAACTGTGTATTTGCATGGACTTATACGCGATAAAAACGGCAAAAAGATGAGCAAGTCGGCAGGAAACGGAATAGATCCGCTAGAAATGATTGCAAAATATGGAACAGATCCAGTTAGGTTAAGCCTAGTTATAGGAGGAACTCCTGGAAACGATATGTGTCTTTCTGAAGACAAAATCGAAGGTTATAGAAATTTCATAAATAAAATTTGGAACGCTTCAAGATTCGCATTAATGAATGTATCTGAAGAAGATTTGAAAAAGAAATTCACACCGAGTATGGCAAAATCTACGGCCGACAAATGGATTTTTACAGAGCTAAATGCACTTGTTAAAGCGACAAATATAGATATGGAAAGATATAATTTTTCCGAGGCAGGTATAAGAATTTACGAATTTATTTGGAATAATTATTGCGACTGGTATCTTGAAATTTCGAAAGGGGAACATAAAAATCCAGTCGTTTTATTACATGTTTTGAAAACATCACTAAAACTTCTTCACCCGTTTATCCCGTTTGTTACAGAAAAATTATGGGAATTGATGAAGGAGGAAACAATGTTGATATCTGAAATTTGGCCGAAAGAAGACAAAAATACAATATTCAAAAAAGAAGCAAAAGATTTGGAAGAAGTCAGATCAATAATTTCAAAAATACGAAGCCTGAGATCAGAACTAAAAGTTGAACCTGCAAAAAAGATAAATGCGGTAATTTATGCGGGTAAACAATTAAAACTTATTGAAGAAAAACGTGAAGTGATAGAAAGGATGGCAAGGTTGGAAAATCTAAAAATAGAAGAAAAAGGCAAAAAAATTGAAGGAGCAAAAATAATAATACACGGGAATATCGAAATATATTTGCCGCTAAAAGACATGATAGACATAGAAAAAGAGGCAAAAAGAATAAAAGTGGAAATGATGAAGAAAGAAGCAATTATCTCGTCCATTGAAGCAAAACTTTCCAACGAAGGCTTCGTAAAAAATGCTCCAAAAGAACTCATAGAGAAAGAAAAGGAAAAGCTTGCCAAAGAGAAAAGCGAGCTTTTCAAGATGGTTCAAAACATGGTATAATAATCGGAACCAATAAAAAAACAAAGTGTCCGATTCTCCATATTTTGAACAATTAGAACAAAACATACAAAGCTTGATTTCGGAAAAGAAATTCAAACAAGCATATGAAATGTGCATAAAAATTCTCGATAAAATACCAGGAGAAGCAAGATTTTTGAAAATTAAAACAAGAATAGAGGAAGCGGTAGAAGAAGAGAACGGCAAGATAATAGAAAAAACGATAGAAGACATAAAACCGCTATGGAATGAGAAAAAATACGCAGAAATATTGAAAAAACTTGAACCGCTACTTCAAGTTTCTAAAAACAATGGAAAATTAAACAATCTTATACTTGAAGCTCAAGGCAAATATGAAACACAAATTCAAGAGCTAAAAAAAGAATTCGAAAAAAATCAAAGAGCAAGGCTTACTAAAATATTTGATGAGCATCCGGAGAGAATGATAGATGAGTTATATTTTCTTGAAACAAACAATTCAACAGACGAAGTGACAAAAAAACTTGTGACAGAATTTAGAGACAAACTTATAGAGAAAAAAATAAAAGACAAAAAAGACCTCATAGAGTCAGACAAATTTGATGTCATCTATAACTACATAGAAGAATTAAAAAAAATAGACGATAAAAATCCAAGGATAAAGGAATTGGACGAAAAAACTCGAAGAAGACAAAATGAAACACAAATGGAAAACAAAGGTGAGTTTGTCTATAAAGGGGAAAATTATTTATCTACATTGATGAAGATAAATAAATACGCAGAGGCAATTAAAGTCGCAGAAGAGATTCTACAAAGTGATCCAAACAACGGAGAAGTAAAAGGAATTTTAGAAGAAGCAAAATCAAAATTCTACGACCAGTCACGAGACGAAACTATCGACATGCTCACAAAAAACAACTCCACGGATAAAATCGAGTATAACAAAAATAAAGAAAATTTCACTTCTATATAAAATCTATTTACGCAGTTTATAAACTTTTCTTCCAACTCTTTCGAACTTCCCACTATCCTTAAGTGCCAACATGATAGTAATTTTTTTCACTTGTCTCTGTTTTAGAACCTGTTCAATGATATCATCCTGAGACAATTCTTTCTTGTCTTTAAGTATAGATTCTACAACATCTGCAACAGTACCACTTTCAAATCCCCATTCCCTAAGAGCGTAAATACCTCTTCCTATTAAAACAAATTGATCATGCCTTATGAGTTCATTATGTACAGCTTGCATATTTACACTTCTACCATCAAATTTTGCGGAAGAAATTCTGTCAGCTATATCGGTGAAGTGCATTGCTTTTTTTTCACTCCTCAAAATATACATAATCTTATCGCGAAGAGTTCTAGGGTTTACATGTCTCCACTCAAGAAGACCGACAAGTTCGTTATCAAGAAGAGTAAGCCTTTTATCAATATCGATCAAAGACTTAATTTTTGTTAAATCAAAACTGATTCCATC
Source organism: Candidatus Peribacteria bacterium (assembly GCA_943356465.1). GTDB lineage: Bacteria > Patescibacteriota > Gracilibacteria > UBA1369 > LOWO2-01-FULL-3 > UM-FILTER-38-24. The sequence goes on along the minus strand of CALREX010000002.1, from coordinate 101,361 downwards.
AAAAGCATCTTTCAGATCAGTGTGAACTTTCTCAATACTTTTCACATTCCCATACCTGTACATCTGATTTACAAGCTGTCCAGATGCATATTTCAAAGAATAATCTGAAATTGATTTATCCCTGACATAAGGATGAAAATTAATTGTATTCCCAACACATTCAAGTTTTTCATGAAGATTTAAAGCGAGGTGAATACTGTTTGTATCGACAGTGAAATTCGCAGGCATTATATCAACAAGCGCTTCAACAAGTTTATCTTCTCTTATAATTCCTCCATGTACACGAACACAATCGTCAGAAAATTCATGTATATATCGGAGAGTTGAATTAAAAACATTGCGTCTCATTTTAGCCAAAGCACTTTTTTCGATTTGTCTAACACGCTCTCTTGTGACAGCAAATTCTTGTCCGATATCCTCCAATGTATGTTTACCATTTCCACCGAGAGAAAATCTTTTATTGATAACGACTTTTTCTTTATCTGACAACAAAAGAAGCATGTTATTCATCAGATCAGGAAGTTCAAGAATCGTCTGAACAACGTTTGCATTATTGCCATTAACCATAGAGGAGGAGGGTTAGGTAAGAATAAAACTTTACGTGAATTATAAAAACACTTTGCAATCTACGCAAAGAAAAGGTCTTGTAACATTTGCCAAAATAGGTTGTTAATTAATAATTTTTTTCAAAAATATATCCAACGCATGGCACAGTCTTGATGAAATCAGTATCTTCAGGTAATTTTATTTTTTTCCTCAAAGAACTAACATGAACATCCACAGTATTTGTCGGACATAGAATATTTCTGTCCCAAACTTCTTCGAGAATCAAAGTTCTACTCAAAACTCTTCCCATATTTTTCATAAAATATTCCAGCAAAGAAAATTCTTTGTTTCTTAAATAAATATATTTTCCGGAAATAAAAAGTTTTCTGGAAATAGGATCAAGAATAAAAGTTTTAGAATCAATCATATTAGATTTGGTTAAGAAGCTATTAAACTATCTCACAGAAAATTATTATTAAAACTTTTTGCAGTGATAAAAAATAAAAATGCCTAAAACAAGCCATTATTCGAATAAAAAAGTGTTGTTGTAAATTCAACGACAGCTTTGTAAACTATAGGGGAACTTTAATAACCAAAATAATGGATAAAAAATTGGATGACATAGTGTCATTATGTAAAAGAAGGGGATTCGTATTCCCAGGGTCGGACATATACGGCGGACTCGCAAATACTTGGGATTACGGCCCATATGGCGCACAGCTAAAACAAAACATAAAAGCTTTCTGGTGGAATACTTTCGTCAGAGAAAGAGAAGACGTCATAGGACTTGATTCAGCGATTTTGATGAATCCAAAAGTTTGGGAAGCATCAGGACACGTGACTTCATTTTCAGATCCGTTGATGGATTGTAAAAATTGTAAAGAAAGAATTCGTGGAGATAAACTTATCGAAGAAAACCTTGGAATAGAAGTGGCGGCAGGAAAAACTCTAAAACAAATCGGAGAAATAATAAAAGAGAATAAATTGAAATGTCCAAAGTGTGGAAAGATGGATTTTACGGAACCAAGATCTTTTAATTTGATGTTTAGAACTCATCAGGGTGTCGTCGAAGAAACATCAACTGCGATTTACCTAAGGCCTGAAACGGCTCAAGGAATTTTCGTAAATTTCAAAAACGTAATCCAAACATGTCGAGCAAAAGTTCCTTTTGGAATCGCACAGATCGGAAAATCATTTAGAAATGAGATCACTCCTGGGAATTTCACATACCGAACACGTGAATTTGAACAAATGGAAATAGAATATTTTGTTTCTCCAAAAGAAAAAGCTGAAATAAAGAAAATTTTCGATGAATGGAAAAAATCTTGTTGGGAATGGTATTTGGCGTTAGGCGTAAATAAAGAAAATTTGAGATTCAGAGAACACGAAAAAGATGAACTTTCTCATTATTCTTCAATGACATTTGATATAGAATACAAGTTCCCATTTGGATGGGGAGAGTTGATGGGATTGGCTTATAGAGGAGATTATGATTTGACTCAACATTCAAAATTTTCAGGAAAAGATTTGAGCTATTTGGATCCATTTACAAACGAAAGATACATTCCACATGTGATTGAGCCTTCATTTGGAGCCGACAGAACAGTACTCATCTCACTTATAGACGCATACGACGAAGACGAAGTTGATGGCGAAAAACGCACAGTAATGAGATTTGATCCAAAGATAGCACCTGTAAAAGCGGCAATTTTTCCATTGATGAAAAAAGATGAATTAACAGGAATCGCAAAAGGAATATTCGATACATTGAAAAAGAAATTCGACATCGAATACGATGATTCAGGCGCAATCGGAAAACGTTACAGAAGACAGGACGAAATCGGTACACCATTCTGTATCACAGTCGATTACGACACAATCGCAGATCAAACCGTAACAATCCGGCAGCGCGACTCTATGAAGCAGGAAAGGGTAAAAATTGAGGATTTAGAAGGGATAATCGCAGCAAAGGTTGCCTAAATAATCAAATAACCAAATAATATATGTCAAAACTAAAAATTGCCTTATACAGCTTCCTTCACGCAGCAGGCGTCATCGCATACATAACCATGTTGGCACTTTTGTTTTCAGTATGGGCTCCGGACAGACGGCCTTTCATAGGACCATTGGTCATGCTTACAACATTTGTTATTTCGGCTACAGTAACAGGCGGACTCGTCCTTGCAAGACCGATAACGCTATATCTCGACAAACAGAAAAAAGACGCATTTGCCTTTCTGATCTCAACAATCATATGGTTAGTTGCCTGTGTCGGAATAATTATTTTAGTCTCGAGCAGATTATAGAGCCGGATTTAATACAAGGACGTTAAGCACGTATGGCATATAGCCCTGTTCAACCTTTCCCCCTTGTACCAAAGCCTTTTTTCTGCTATAATACCTAGATTAAAACAAATACAAAAGCATGCAGACTTTCGCCTTAAACCTATGGGAATTCATAAAAGTTCATCCACTAGCGATCATTTTGTGGATATTTGGGCTTTATCTAGGCATAAAAATGCTTCTTTGGATGATGAGATTTTTGTATAGATATGCCGATTCAAGAAATCTGGTTTACATAAAAATCACTCTTCCAAGGGAAGATTCACCAAAAGACAAGGAAAAAGCCACAGAAAAAGACTTCAAAGAAAAAGTTGCCATCATGTCACAGTTTTTCAGAAATTTGCATGAAACAAGCGAATTGAACATGGCGAATATCATCAGAACAAGAGTATTTAAAAACAATATTTTTTCATTCGAGCTTGTAGCACAAAAGAAAATCGTAGAATTTTACGTCACGACACCTAGATATTATCAGGATATATTAGAAAAACAGATAACCTCATATTATCCTGACGCAGAGTTGGAAATCACTAAAAAATATGAAGAAATTCTTCCAGGTCAGAAATTGAAAGGTTTTTATGCATATGAAGAAAAACAATATTGGTTTCCGATCAAGACTTTCAAGACATTGGAAAACGATCCATTAAATGACATGACAAACATCTTTTCAAAACTTTCAGAAGATGAAACAGCCGTAATGCAAATGGTTATAAGACCTCGCACAGACGATTGGCACAAAAGAGCTGAGGATTTTGGTGAGAAATATTTCAAAGGAAAAACAGAAGGAGGATGGAAAATTCCAGTAATAGGTCCGATTTTAAATGTAATCAAGGGAATCGTTTTCGGATACGAAAAAATGGATAAAGAGGAAACAAAAGAACAAGGCGGAGGATATGTGCGTATGCTACAGAGCAAAGAAGAAACAGCAAAAAGAATCGGTGAAAAATCAGGACAAGCAGGCTATGACGCCGTAATAAGGCTTTTAGCCGCAGCAAAAACAGAATCGAGAGCTGAAGAAATAAGCAACAATATGATCGTAAGTTTGAGCATGTTCAAGGATCCGAGCTCAAATTGGTTCAACAACAGGAGAGTATTTTTCATAGATTTTATAAACGATAGCCTGTTTTTATTCAGTTTCAGACACAGATTACTCGACACAAAAATTCTATTTTTTGGGGAAACACAAAGTATACTTGCAGAGGATGAACTTTCATCAGTATTTCACTTCCCAAATTCAAGATACAATTACACACCTGCTATCAGATGGCTTGATTACAAGGTTTTACCAGCTCCAGTTGACATGCCTACAACCGGAATTTTATTAGGAAATAATATATATAGGGGTTCAAAGAAAGAAGTAAGATTTCAAAGAAACGACAGATCACGTCATCACTACATAATAGGTAAATCAGGATCAGGTAAATCTGCACTTTTATCATTCATGGCAAGACAGGACATCCTAAATGGAGAAGGGGTTTGCGTGATCGATCCCCATGGAGATTTGATAGATGATTTAATAGATTATGTACCTAAAGAAAGAGCAAAAGATGTGATAATTTTTGATCCTGGTGACACAGAAAGACCAATGGGGTTGAATATTTTGGAAGCAAAAACTTCAGCCGAAATGGATCTTGCATCTTCTCAGGCTACAGAAATATTTATCAAACTTTTCGGTGATGAAATCTTCGGGCCGCGTATTCAGCACTATTTTAGAAATGCATGTTTAAGCCTTATGGAAGACCAAGACGAAGGTGCAACACTTATAGATATTCCTAGAATTTTCACGGACGATGCATTTTTGAAATACAAAGTTAAAAAAGTAAAAAATCCTGTCGTAAAATCTTTCTGGGAACATGAATACGCTGCAACGGGTGACAGAGAAAGACAGGAAATGATCCCTTATTTCAGCGCAAAATTTGGTCCTTTCATCACAAATTCGATCATGAGAAACACCATCGGTCAAAAAAATTCTTCATTCAATTTCAGGGAAATAATGGATCAAGGAAAAATACTTTTCGTAAAACTTTCAAAAGGTAAAATAGGAGATTTAAACACACAGCTACTAGGACTCGTAATCGTTGCCAGAATTCAAATGGCGGCTATGAGTAGGGCAGATATGCCTGAAGAAAAGCGTAAAGATTTTTTCCTATACGTAGATGAGTTCCAAAATTTTGCAACAGACAGTTTCTGTTCAATCCTTTCTGAAGCCAGAAAATACCACTTGAACTTGATTATGGCTCACCAGTATATAAATCAACTTGTGACAAACAAATTCGGAAGCACATCGACACAAATCAGAGATGCTGTATTTGGTAACGTCGGTACACTTTGTTCTTTCAAAGTCGGCGCGGAAGACGCAGAATATCTTGCAAAAGAATATGCGCCGCTGCTAACAGAACAAGATGTGATCGGAATTTCAAATTACAAAATGTATTGTAAATTAAACATAAACAATACAACTTCTCGACCATTTTCAGTTGCGACAATTTGGGATACAACAAACAAAAATCCAAAAATAGGAAAAGCAATCTGGGAAATTTCAAGACTTGCGCATGGAAGAAAAAAACAATTCGTGGAAGAAGAAATAGAAACAAGAATAGGAATAGATCTCTCTGCTCCTCCAATAGATGTAAGTAAATTACCTGGACAACCAAATTTATCAACACCTCCGGAAGGCAACGCAATGGCTCAAATGCTCAGTGCTGCAGTGCCACCACCTCCAGCAGAGCAAACTTCGCCAGTAGCTCCTTCAACGGATACAAAACAAGATTAAGTCTTCAGTTTTTTGCGGCGGATCTATGTCTTTATGATTAGGTTTTTAGTCTTTTTGCATTGGGTCTCGCGGGTTCCCAATGCAAAAAACACCATAATGTTTTGGAAAGGAAGAAAACCTTTTCCAAAAGGTTTTCTTAGACATCTTGTGGTGTCAAGGGGGAGATTTGAACTCCCGACCTCCGGGTTATGAATCCGACGCTCTAACCAACTGAGCTACCCTGACAGGTTTGAACTAAACAAAAAAGCAATTTTGGTTGCGGGGGGGAGATTCGAACTCCCGACCTCCGGGTTATGAGCCCGACGAGCTGCCACTGCTCTACCCCGCGCCATTAAAGAACATTTTAGCCATGAAAAAATACGGCAATTCATCGCTAAAGTCAAACGAAACTCGGTTCTTCGAATATCATTCAGCAAAAAAGAATTTCCACCATTTTTGTGGATTAGAAAGCCCAATATCCTTAGCGAAATCGCCGGTCCCAGTGTCTGAAACAGAATCATTCTTACTAAGAACATCGTCAGAAAGCACGATAACTTCCTCTCCTGGATTTACAAGCCCAAGGCTTTGTTTAGCGATTTTATCGATATATTCTTCGGACGTAAAATACAAATAATCTTCATTTTTTTGCGTATTTTCTTTTGCTATTCTATCATTTTCGACGCGAAAAGTTTCGATATAATTATCTATCTTATAACTATTGTAAACATTCTTTGTAAGAGAATAAATCAAGTAAGAGACAAGCAAAAATTCAACAATTATTATAGCTCTTGTAAGGCTGGATGTGTGAGAAAAACGTGAAGACATATTGCATTTTTAGGCGAAAAAACTCTATCATAACTAAAACATTTACTCAAATGCTGAAAAAGAAACACATATATTTTATAGGAATCGGTGGTATTGGCACATCTGCGATCGCGCATATCATGAAGAAAAAAGGTTTTAGCGTGAGCGGATCGGATATGGAAGCAAGCGAAATCACAGAGGTTTTAAAAAAAAGCGGGATAAAAGTTTCAATAGGTCACGATTCGAAAAATATAACAAAAGATGTAGAACTAGTAGTGTATTCTCCGGCAATTCCAAAAGATAACACAGAGCTTGTCCAGGCCGAAAAATTAAAAATTAAAACAATTTCATATCCTGAGGCGCTCGGCCAACTTTCGAAAGAATATTTTACGATAGCAGTTTCCGGAGCGCACGGAAAATCCACAACTACCGCAATGACAGCGCTTTTACTGAAAAATGCAGGACTAGATCCGACAGTAGTAATCGGCACAAAAATTCACGAATTTGGAAATAAAAATTTCAGAGTGGGAAAGTCAAAATATTTAGTTGTAGAAGCCTGCGAATACAAAAGATCATTTTTGAATATTCATCCGGATATTTTAGTTATTACAAATATAGAAGCCGACCATTTGGATTATTATAAAGATTTAAAAGACTACAGAAGTGCTTTTACCAAAATGTCAGAAAAAGTAAAAAAGAATGGGATAATTATCATTAATGAAAACGATAAAAACTCAATTTCTAGCATAAATAAAGCAAAAAAAACAATCAAAGAAAAAAATATAAAAATCATTCATCTCGGTAAAATCAAAAAACTTAACATAAAAATCACGCCAAAAGTAGTAGGAAGATTCAACAAATTAAACGCATCAATGGCGGCAATCGTAGGCGATTTACTTCAAATTCCAAAAGCAAAAATCGAAACATCAATAAGTGCATTTAAAGGAAGTTGGCGTAGACTTGAAGAAAAACCACATATCGGAAAAACAAGAATCATAGATGATTATGGTCACCACCCAACAGAAATCACGCTAACACTTGCCGCAATACGCGAAGAAAATCCACATGCCAAAATTCTTTGCGTGTTTCAGCCACACCAACACAACCGCACCATAGAGCTATTAAAAGGTTTCGCAAATTCATTCCACGACGTTGATGAAGTCATTGTCCCAGACATCTACAAAGTAAGAGATAAGGAGCAGGATGTTGCAAAAATATCTGCAAAAATTCTCGCAGAAGAAATAAACAAAGCATGTAAAAAACAAAAAGCATCTGACGGCAGTGGCCTTAAAAAAACAGCGGAATTCATCCTAAAGCATCACTCAAAGTACGACATCATCGTGACAATGGGAGCAGGGGACATATACAATATTCACAAAATGATATGACAAATTCTTCAGTATTATTGCTGCTATTCTTAGGAGGATCAATTTTGACAATAGGTGACATAGTCATGAAAAAATGGGTAACAAACAACGAAATCCATCTCTTCATCATAGGACTTTTAGTATATTTAATAGGTTTAATATTTCTTTCCTACAGCTTCAAATATAAAAATATAGCGATAGCATCAGTCATATTTATAACATTCAATGTTCTAACTCTATCGCTAATAAGTTGGATATATTTCAAAGAAACATTAAGCCCATACCAACTAGTAGGAATAGTAATGGGAATAGGATCTATTTTAATGTTAGAATTGGAATAAACTTAGCGCATCATAGAGCTATTAAACAGACCGCTTAAAGAAAACAAAATCAAGGCAGAATAAGGACTTGACAAAAACATTATTTCTAGTTAAACTAATCACTACGATTGAATTTATTATTAAAATAAATCGATTTCATGAAGACAAGGACAATAATGGAGAAAGAGGCAGATTTACCAGATGACATTCAAGATTTTCCAAAAGAATTAACTCTCTCTCCGCACATATCAACCCCTCACAGCAACCGCAAAGATATCAGCGATAGATTAATGGCTATAAGACCGGACGATTTTGCCGAAGATGTAGGGTTGAAAACAAATAGAGAACGCAAAGATATAAATTTACATGAAAGTGAAAAAGAAAGAATAAAGCTTGTTTCAGAAATACTGCACAATCCAAAATTACAGGAATTAATTAACGCAGGAAAAATAACTGTAGCGTTAATAAAGCCACACGTCCACAAAGGTAAAAGTAATGCAAGCGACGAGGTAATAGCAAATCAAATCCTTAAGGTCGAGATAAAAAAACCTTTAAAAGTGATTTTCTCTCTACCGATACACATGACACCGAATGATGTTCGTTATTTCTACGATAGTATTTACCAAATGTTAAGCACTAAACCGGATCCAGAAACAAATGGCAAAACCATGGTCTGGAAACGTCTTGAAGACTATATGACAAGCGGTGCCACAACAATGGTATTACTATATTCAGAGGAAGAGAATGCAGTTGACGAATGGCGCAGACAACTTGGCCCTACAATGCCGGAAAAAGACACGGAAGGAACAACAATACGCGGAAAATTCGGTTGGGACATAAGAGGAAACGTAGGTCACGGAAGTAATGCAGATACTCCAGAGGAGAAAGTCGCCGCAGTAAAATATGAAGCAGGATGGATGAAAGATAAAGTCGACAGAATGCTTAAAGCGTCTGAAAAAGATGATAAATACATGACAGAAGAAAGGATAAGAGCAGACGGAATCTTGGAAGATGGTGAAGTTTTCCTTGCAATAGAAAAATTTATCCCAAAACAAAGAGTTAGCATCATAGGATCATCTTTTACAGCCTACATAGTTTCTTTCATAGGCAAAAATGGCAAACAAGGCCATAGAAGATTTTTGGTAAAATCATTCGATAACAAGGAAAGAAAGGGTAGCAATATAAACCAAGGTTTAGCAGAAGGAGAAGAAAGACGGATAAAGTTGTTTAAAGAACTACTTGAAAGAACAACTCCGAGTAGGCATAAAAAAAGACTTTCCATCGGAACACCAAAAACGTATAAAGTTTCTGATGATAACGAAGGTTCTCCTGCATTAATAAGAGAATATGTCCCCTCAAGTAATCGAAAAGTTCTAAGCATAGTAAACGATACGAGTTTTGATTCGAATACAAGATGCGAAATGATAAATGGATTGATATACGCCGCCGCATTGATGGATATTGAGGGTATAAAATCAAGAAACATTGTGGAAAATTTCCTGTATAATGGAAGGGGGTGGATATATTTTGGAAGTAGCAGTATCGGAATTCAATCTCAAGCAGAGAATCAGGTAAGCACAGGTCTCGCCGACTTATTGCAAAGCTTTGGCGATGATCCTGAATTATCAAATCAAATACGCAGAAGATACAACGCCCACAGAAAAAGCCTTTTGTCTAAAAAAATACAATCACAAAATCAATAAAATCAATATATGCAATTATCAACACTTCCATCATCTCATGAATCACCAAATCAAGATTTAGTACTAGCCAACAGCACTGCTAAAATCATAAATAGTTCTGAGATTAAGGACGAAGACGTACTTGCATTATTTGAAAAATTAAGAGAAGGCGAATTTATGCTACACGGAGTAAAAGAAGAAGAACTGGTTCCTTCAGTAATGAAAACTGGCGTAGGCAATGTCACTCCAGAAAGCGGCTTTGTAAGCTGCTGGAACAGCGGTTCAAGTCCATTTGGAGATATTGAAAAAAACGGACATCATCAAACTTATGGTTGTTGTTTTTTTCATTATGCTCATTCATATGATCGCAATCCAAACTCACAAAATTATACAATGACTGTAGCAATTACAAATGCAGAGACTCTAAGAAAATTTGGAATTCCAATAGAAAATTACTTCAAGCCGGATCAAGAGATGAACATACCTGTAAACGTACCAAAAGAGGCCATACATTTTGTAAGAGTGGAAATACCAAAAGATAGATTTCCAGCAGGTAGACAGCTTAGAGAAATGGGAGAAGCTGGAGAAGCGGAGCTTTTCAAAGGAATAAGGCAAGTAGTCGACAACTTTCACCCCGGGACAACCACAGTTATCGGCCACTCTGCCAAACAAACACAGCAGGTATATAACCCAGTTCAATTCCCTGCATTTTAAAAGAACAAACTTCATCTTGAATCTTTCGGTATACAAGTTATACTCTCATCCACTATTTTTTATTCGTAAAATATATGGAATCTTCCATGTTGCCTTCAGAGAAAAAGATGATGACAGTCATTGATAACTCACCGGAACTTAAGGAACCAAATCTATGGCAGGCATTTCCAGGCCTACCTGATCTTCCTCAGCTTGGTATACGCGCACGTGTCATGAGGGCGGAAGGCAGAGAAGTAGCAGACATGACTGCCGGAGACATAGCAAATACAAAAATGGGATTAAATCCAGGCTTCATAGAACATCACAAAGAGACACGATTCGATTTGAAACGAAAGGATGGCACAGTAGTATTTCCAAGAGTAGAAGGAGAACTATATGACGGGCTTCCACCAAGATACGAACTTGGTTTTCCTGAAGTAATGGATGCAGTCGCACAAAGCTACGGAATAGACATTTCAAAAACACCTTACAAAGGTTTTCAGACAGTATCGGGCAGAATTGCGCTTTTCATGGCGTTTCATGGCATGCTTGCACGCTGCAAAGAGAAATATCCTGATAAAAAACCTGCTGTAATTTTGGATTCACTGGCATGGTCAGGGTATCAACCTCTTTTTAAAAAATTAGGAATTGAAATAATCCAAGCACCGGCAAATACAACTCAAGGATTTTCCATGTCATCCGAAGCGCTTAAGGAAACAATAAAAATGGCAACAGAAAAAGGCTATGCTATAGCAGGAATTGTGCCTATTGTACCAAGCAATCCAAGCGGACACACCATAGATGAAGAAGAGCTAACACAAATAGGAAATACAGCAGCAGAATCTGACGCACCGCTTCTTCTTGATGTTTTTTATTCCGCACTTGCAAAATCAGGACACGATAAGGCAGCACCAATGGGGCGGCTTGCAGAAAGATTACCTCCGGAAGTGCTAAAATATATCGGGTTTTTGACTGGGGAAACAAAAGTTATAAGTTCAAACAAAAAAACAGGAACGATCATATGGTTCGCACCGAAAGGAAACGAAGAAATAGCAGATACAATTCACAAAGTGGCAATGGATAGCATTCATAGACCTACATCAACTTATCCACGTATAGATGAAGTATGGGCACAGCATTCTCTTCACACGTTTAGAGGGCCTAATCCGGACAAGAATCACATTCATCAAGCAATGGGAGAAAGATATACGCTTATAGAAAGAAATCGTAAACGAATTCGAGACATATTTGACACACTCGGCCTTCCGGTTGTCGGCAGAGATTCGTTTTATTTAATAGGAAGCCTATCAACTCCAGAAGGGGATACATTGATAAGAAATATAGATGGAAGCCCAGTAGCTGGCCCAATAGAAGCAATTGAAAGGCTATCTCAGTACGGCATACTTGGAGCACCGGGTCGCCTATTTAATCCGACAAAACAAACTCAATCGATGATTCGCCTAACAGCAGCATCCAACGAAGCCGAACTAGATATACTCGAACAAGGCCTAACACAATTAGTAGATGATGCAAAAAGAACCATGTAAAGAGGCTAAATTCTCTTCCAAATCGTTCCATTAGGCGTGTCATCAAGCTCAATTCCTTTAGCTTTTAGTTCATCACGTATTTTGTCAGACATCGCAAAGTCTTTTGATTTTCGGGCTTCTTCGCGTTGCTTTATCAAGGCTTTTATCTCATCATCCAAATCTTTTTGTTCTTCGAAAATAACACCCAAAACTTTATCAACATCTTTTAGAAATTTTTCAGCTTGGCCTATATCTTTCTGAGTAAGTTTTTTTGCATCCCTTAGCCCATTTACAGTTTTTAAAAGGTCAAAAACAACACCAAGCGCACCGGAAACATCAAAGTCATTATCCATGTATTGTTCGAAACCTTTTTTCTCGTGTTCTGCATCTACAGTAATCTTAACCGCAGGAATTTCATCTGTATTCTTTGACAAATCTTCATATCCGACTTTAAGTCCTCTAACAAAATTTCTAATCCTTTCAAGCCCCGCTTTCGACTGTTCCAACAAATCAAAACTGAAATTTATCGGATTTCTATAGTGAGTTTGAAGGAACATAAACCTTACAACTTTCGGATCGTATTTCTCAAAAACATTTCGCAAAGTGAAAAAATTCCCCAAACTCTTGCTCATTTTTTCATTATCGATATTTATAAATCCGTTATGCATCCAATATTTCGCAAATGCATCAGGACCAAATGCACAAAGTGATTGCGCAACTTCACATTCATGATGTGGAAAAACAAGATCAAGTCCACCTCCGTGAATATCAAATTTCTCGCCTAAATGTACAAAACTCATTGCGCTACATTCAATATGCCAACCGGGACGACCTTCGCCCCATGGACTAGCCCACGCCGGCTCGCCATCTTTTTTGAATTTCCAAAGCACAAAATCATAAGGGTTTTTCTTGTCTTCCTTCACGTCTATTCGCGCACCAACTTTCAAATCTTCAAGTTTCTGTCGGCTGAATTCGCCGTATTCTTTAAAAGTTTTTACGTCAAAATAAACACCATCATCAAGAACATAAGTATGTCCTTTTTTCTCAAGCTTTTCGATAATTTTAATCATCTCAGCAATACTATCTTTATCGGTAGCTTTTGGCGAAACATCAGGAGTCAAAACTCCGAGAGCAGTATAATCTTTGATGTATTCTGGAATAATTTCATTTGCCAACTGTTCGACAGTAATTCCTTTTTCCTTCGCTCTATTTATCATCTTGTCGTCTATGTCGGTATAATTCGAAACAAATTTCACTTTGTATCCCTTGTACATGAAATATCTTCGCATCAAGTCAAAAGATACTGCGCTTCTACCATGCCCCAAATGCCCCAAATCATAAACAGTCGGTCCACAGACGTACATTCCGATTTCACCTTCGTTAATCGGTTTAAATTCAACCAGTTTCCCGGTTTTTGTGTCTTGAATTCTCATATTTAAGCAATTTTACTTAAGCAAAATATAACAATCTTAACAACTAAATCAATCCCTATAAGAGCTATCATAGGTGAAAGATCAAGCATGCCAACATTATGCGGAATCTTCTTAGCAAGATTCATAACAGGATCAGTGATATCATTCAAAATCATGGCAAATTTATGCACAGGCCTTCCGCCGGTTCCGAAAGAAAACCATGAAAAAAGAATTCTGCCTATGATTGCGTAGGTCATCAGATTCCCAAAAATAATAACAAATTGTGCAAGATAATATATAACCACGAGAACAATACTATCAATCTTTAAGTTTGAAGGAAAGACAATGTCTTTTCTGAGGTTACTTAAACAACTTCGAAGATTTGACGTAACAAGCTCCTCCAATAGAAGACATCACGACCATCCAAAGAACTTCAGGACCAGTACTCGCAGGATTTTTTTTCATTTCTCCAACAGCTTCACTACCAGCAAGACCTTTTTGCACTTCAGGAGAAGGCACGCTGGAAACAAAAGGATTTGGAGTTGCAGAAACTATATTACTGAAATGATCACTTGTAGCACCCTTAGAGTCAACACCGATAACTGCAAAATAATACAAAGTATCATTTTTTAAATTTGCAAGATACCAAGTTGTAGAATTTGTATAAGTATCAACAGCATTAGTAAGCTTATCTGCAGAAACTCCATAGTAAATACGATAATTTTTAACAGCATCAGCATTAGTAGCAGGTTTTTCCCAATTCAATGTAACCTTATGATCATAAGAAGTTGCTGTAAGATTCAAAATATCACCGATAAGTCCTTTACCAGGCAAAGCTTCAAAATCTCCGCTACCAGTGGCAGAAACTTTTAAGGTCGTTTTTTGATCAATAGTGGATTGATTTCCAAGCTGATCCAAAACTATGAATAATAGTGGATAATCTCCATTGTCCATAGGTGCATTTAAAGATCCTTCATAATAGCCTTTTCCGGTATCTATCATGTCGTAAAGATTTCCATTCAAAGAAAGAGTAGCCTTCGCAAGAGTTTCTTTTGAAGTAAGTTTTATGCTTATTTTGGTATTTGGAAGCACTGAAGAAGAAGGAGTTATCGTAATATTCGAAACTTCAGGTGCACCCGTATCTATTTTGAAAGTTACATTTTTACTCTTATCCAAAACTGCCCCGGCATCATCAACCGAAGCAACATAAACAATATGTTCACCATCAGATAGCTTACCGGTTGTATACGTGAAAGCTCCAAAAGGATCGGCATTTGTAGATCCAATTTCAAAATTATTATCAAACACTTTAAGCTTCACTCCTGCCTTAGCATTTCCGCTAACCACCTGAATAGGATTGCTATAAGTACCGGCAACCGGATTTGAAAGTGTTATGGAAGAGGTAGAACCTATCACCTGAGTTGTTCCACCTTGAGTTCCACTCTTAGGTAGAACAATAAAAGTATATTCACCATAAAGTGAAGGCGTATTCACATCCCTAACCTCAACATTATAAGTACCAGCTTGCTTGAAAGCAGAAGCAAGAGAGAAGGCATGTGCTCCAACATCATTTGTAGTGAAGGTGTAGTCGTTTGGAAGAGATGCATAAAAAGCATTTGAACCGTTTATGGAAAATTTCACAGTTCCTTTGTAATCAGTAACAGTTTGATTTTGAGAATCAGCAGCCGTAACAGTAAAAGTAGTACTTTCTCCTGCGTATACAGTACTTGGCACATTATCAAATTTTAGTTTTGAAATAGGACCTGAAGAATTTCCGGCATTATCGAAAAGATAATTTCCATTGTCAAAATATACAACTTTTGACTTAGCATTAAGCAAAGTGTTCGAAGTCAAATCATAAGCAATATAAGTAGCAAGTCCATTTTCAGTAGACGTAGCTTCAAAAACAACCTCTCCATTTTTACCGGAAACATTTGTTCCCAAGAAGGGGACTATAAGATCAGTATTAGAACTTGAGATCAATCTTACATCATGGCCAGCCACAGGATTTCCATTTTCATCGGCAAGCAAAACTGTTATTTTTGCAGTTTCTTTATTTATTTTTACAGTCTGAGATTCAGGAATCATTATCGATTTCGTAGCCGAAACCGCCGTAACTGAACTTGCAAAGGCCACAAAAGAACCGAATACAACGATCCCAACAAATCCTGCCAATATTTTTGCTAAACGATTCATTTAATCTAATTACTAAATCTACATATTATACCTCAAAACATGATTCCATTCAATGAGGCCAGACATAACAACAAGATACGTCAAGCGATAAATCGAGCTAAAATATCATCATCGCATCCCCAAAGCTGAAAAACCTATAGTTATTCTCTTTTGCAACCTCGTACAAAGACAAAATCTTCGCGACAGGATCTTTCACGCCTTTGTGTTGAAGAAAAGAGGCGACAAGCATGATCAAAGTGCTTTTTGGTAAATGAAAATTCGTGATAAGCGCATCTACAGTTTTCCAATGATGTTTCCCGGGATAAATAAAAATATCAGTTTCACCGCTTTTAGGCAAAAATCCATTATCATAGACAGATTCAAGAACACGAACTGAAGTTGTACCAACCGCGATAATCCTTTGATGATCACTTTTCGCCTTATTCAAGGCATCCGCATTTTCTTTCGAAAAAACATAAAATTCACTATGCATTTTGTGTTCAGTAAGTTTATCCGCAGATACAGGCAAAAAAGTACCTCTACCAACATGAAGTAAAACTTCCTGCATATCAACGCCGATCTTGCGGATATTCGAAATCAATTCAGGCGTAAAATGAAGTCCGGCAGTCGGAGCCGCTATGCTTCCTTTTTCTTTTGCATAAACAGTTTGATACCTCTCGAAATCCGCAGTGCTTTCCTTTATGTAAGGCGGCAGGGGAGCTGTACCATATTTTTCAAGTAGGTCATGAACCGTACTATTTGAAACCTCAGTCGAAAAACCATCCTCCGACATAGGATTCCAAAATTTTACATTTCTCGTACCATCTTCCAAAATTTCCAAAACCTCTCCGTGTAAATCCTGTGCGATAATGAAATTTTTCCCCTCCAAAAACAATCTTCCAGGTTTCACCAAAACATTAAAAATATTTTCAGACTCTTCTTTCAGTAAAAATATTTCTTTTTGTGGTTTTCCGAAATGTCCACCAAAAAGAATTCTCGCAGGAATAACCTTTGATCTATTAACTACAAGAGTATCTCCTGTTTCCAAATAATCAGGAAGATCATAAAAATGTTTATGATAGATTCTATCATTCACAGTATCATAAACAAGCAATTTACTTGTATCTCTAGGGTTTGCCGGATTTTGTGCAATAAAACTTTTCGGCAAAACATAATCAAAATCACTTGTTCTGTATTCATTCATAAATAAAATTTTAAACCGCCCAGATAATACTATTATCTTTTGTCGCCTCTGAAGCCGTATTTTTCGAATCACGTTTTATAACAATCAAGGTCATATCGTCATCCTGCACATGAGTACCCATAAAAGCAGTAACATCTTTAGCAATATGATAATTCACTCCTTCAGCAGAATATTGGCTGGCATATTCCTTTACCGCAGCCTTAAGCCTCTCAAGTCCATATAATTCCTCCGTAGTATTTCTTGCTTCGGTAATTCCATCAGTATACAAGATAACAAAATCACCATCTTCTAAGATAATTTCACGTTCTTTTACTACTTTAGAATTATCAGGAACCATTCCTAGAGCCAAACCACCGGACAAAATCGCTTCTACGACACCAGTTGCATGCCTGTAAATCAAAATATGCTCATGCCCAGCACCAACAAAAGTCAATTTTTTAGTTTTATTGTCGAAGCAAAGCATAACCATAGTCATAAACATGGCTTTTTTTACATGTTTTTTAATATATTTATTCACATTAACAATAACTTCATAAGCGCTATTGCACATATCAGCAAAAACAGCCACGAGCGAATTAACCATAGTCATCATAAGTCCGGCTGAAACACCATGACCGGTAACATCACCGACGTAAATATAAGTTTTATCCTTTGCGGTATATATATCAAAACTATCTCCACCAACTTCGGTAGCAGGTTTATTTTTTACAACAACCTGCAAACCATCGACAAAAGGGCTTTCAAGAGGCAAGATATCTCTTTGAAGCTGAGCAGCAACAGAAAGCTCATCAATCATTCTTTCACGATCTTTAAGATCACTACTCACTTCTTTAAATCCTTTGGTAACCTGATTAAAAAAATAGGCAAGCACACCGATTTCATCAATCCTGTCAGTGTAAAGCTTCTTATAAGGTTTACCTGTAAGCAAAGCCTGAATCTGAAAAAGAATGATTCCGAGTGGTTTCGAGAAATTAAAATAAACGAGTAAACCTATAATAACAAAAACTATAAATGCTCCAAGAAGGACTATATTAAAAGAAACAGTTTCCTGAGCCTTAAAAATAGAGAAATAACCTACAACAAAAGCAAGAACAAGACCCAACAGAACAAGGTTCAAAATAAACTTCCTGGTTATGCTCTTGTCGATAAATTTCATTATTTTTTATTTAGATAATCATTCATAGAATTAAACACAGGCATAATTTCCATTATTCCAATGGCGTTAAACACATCAGCCACATGAGCATTTGGCCCAACTAATACAAGTTTTTTACCAGCAGTAACAAGGTGAGTATGCACTGACATAAAATAACCAATACCTTCACTATTTATAAATTTAAGCTCGCCAAGATCAAAAAGAAGAGTTGTGCCATTAAAATCATTTACAATTTTACCAAGTTCTTCTTTTACTTCATCATATCCGGCCTTATCAAATTCACCATTGAATTTCACAACAACATCTCCAGTTTCGCCGAGTTTTTCCATCGACAGTATTAAACGTTTTTGCATATTATTTTTTATTAAATTTTATATGTGTCATGATTTTATCAATATTTTTGTAAATTCGCACGTCGACATTCTGTAAATTTCTCTTAACATCGTTTCGATCCTTTTCTTTACCTGAAACAAGGATGTCAATAAGGACAGGCAAGGAGCAGTCTTCTGACATCTTTGCTAAAGCTATTGCCGCAGAAACTCTCAAGTCAGAATATTTTGAATCAATATATTTTAAACAAAATTTCTTTCTACTTTTCATTTTAAGTTCACCAACTGCATAAATTCCAAGAGCAATTTCTGCATTTTTTTGAGAATGCAAAAATGTGTCGATTATATATTTCGACTCATCATAAAACTCTTTAAATCTTCCTACCGCAATCGCAGCGGAAATCTTCTGTTTTATATCTCTGGATTTAAGGTACGGCATAATAAATTTACAGATAGCACTATCCCTGATGTTTCCAAGAGAATAGATTACTCCAGCCTTAAAATCCCCCTTTGATGTTTTTAAAATTTTAAGTAAAAAATCGGCAGCTTCTGTGCTACTGAATTTCGAAATTAATTTAATTATTTTTAACCTCAAATAATTATCTTTTTCAGATTTATAAAATTTTTCCAGAGCGGAAATAAGCTCATGTTCAATAACGACATTAGCAATAAAATCATCCCTATTTCTAAACATATAAAGAGCATCCAAAGCGGTTTCACGAATTTCCTGAGATTTATTTTCGAAGCATTTCACAAGATCAGGAACAGTATGGATATTTTGAAGCTCACCAAGAGCAAAAATAATTTTTTTCTTTATATCCAGAGATTGACGTAGATCATTTAATCTCGACATGAGAAATTCCACATTCCCGTCATGACCTTTCTGGGCAAGCATATCCACTGCATCAATCTTTTCTTTTTCATACTCAGAGTCAAATTGCAAGGCAGCAACTTCTGTATAAAGCTTTTGCTGTCTATAAATAACAAAAAATAGGAGTAAAGCAAAAGCAAACATCACAATATTTGTATAAAAAATCAAAGGTTTCCCTATAAAAAAGTCTTGCAAAATCAATAAAAATAACGTTCCAAAGATAGCTCCGACAGGGCGCACAATCCCATCAAGAAATTCACGTAAATAAGCTCTTACATTATCTCTTATCGCATAATACGAACTTTCCAGCGAACTGGAATAAAGAACACCGGTAAGAGTAAAATTGTTTCTCGCCAAAAGTGCGGTAGTGAAATTAAAAGAGAACAGAAGCCCAAAAAGACTTAGAATGGTAAGAATAGGATGAATCAACATGCTTCCAAAAACTCCAAGTGAATAAACAAGTCTACTTCCTATAATTAACTGAATCAATAGGGCAGTGGCGCTAAAAATCATAAACAATATTCCCAAGTCATGAAAAAAAGCATGCTCAAACCCACTACCTGCCTCAAGAATAACATGCGAAGTCGTTTGATAAACGGCTTTTGTATATTGAAATTCAACAAGATTGAAAAGAACCCATTGCAAAAACACAATGATAGAAAGTCCTTTGATAAAAGAAAAATATTTACTATCTTTAAAAATAGTTTTGAATTTTGAAATAATATCCGGATTTTCTTTTTTTTTGCCGCGAGATGAGTGATCTTCATTATCACCTAAAATTACAGAAGCAATCATGATTATCGGCACAATAACAACAAGAAGTCCCGCCCAGAAATATATAAAAGCAGTAGAAGTTTTAATAAATGAAGCAAAAAAAGTGATAGTAACACCTGCTATTACTCCGCCTACAGTTTCGGAAGACTCCAGAATTGGAAAAACTTTTTCACTTTCCAAAGGATTGAAATAATCTTCAATAAGAGAATTAAGCACAATCCTGAATTGACTCAAGAAAACAGATATAGCTGTTATCAAAAAGGCAAAAAACATAAACTGGCTAGATCTGAACCAGTAGGCTAAAAACAACGTTCCCATTGAAGCAAATACAGTCAATACAAGACACAAATTTTTTTTGATCCTATGTATAACAGCTGAGTATAAAACACTACCTATAATCGTAAAAATTCCATTTAATATGAAAAGATAGGGGAGTGATTTTATCCCATATCTGGCCACAAACATAGCCATAGTGGCCGTCCATCCTACAACAAAGCCAACTCTATAAATTGATTTAAGAAGCCAAAATAGAAAAATCTTTACGCCTTGCCTCTCGTTTATATTTAAAACTTTATTGACAACAGATATTTGCCCTAAATCTCTAAACATTTTTTGTTTTTATTTTATATTACATAATACCATATTTCAGGCTAGATATCAACCATTTAAGAGTATGAAAAACAGT
This sequence comes from Candidatus Peribacteria bacterium, assembly GCA_943356465.1. Lineage (GTDB taxonomy): Bacteria > Patescibacteriota > Gracilibacteria > UBA1369 > LOWO2-01-FULL-3 > UM-FILTER-38-24. The sequence goes on along the minus strand of CALREX010000002.1, from coordinate 80,723 downwards.
AAAAATGGTAAGATACCAACATGGGAAAAAATATCTTCAGGCCGGTAAAAATGGGGGCAGCAACAGCAATAGTCACGATAACTACACTTTTAAGCAACTTCATAGGACTTGCAAGAGATAAAATAATAGCCATGCATTTTGGGACATCAGTATCTACAGACATATACAATGCATCATTCTTGATACCAGACATGATATTTAACTTGTTCGTAGCAGGAGCTTTAACCGCAGCATTTATGCCGGTTTTTTCAGACTATTTAGGCAAAAATGAAGAGGAGTCCATGAGACTTGCCAATACAATGATGAACGCAATTACAGGGGTAATTTTCATACTCGCACTCATCGCATTTATTTTTATAAATCCATTGATAGGTTTTTTATTCCCAAATCTGTCGTCTGAAATTCAGCTTGAAGTAGCACAAATGACAAAACTAATGCTTCCTTCAGCCATGATTTTTGCAGTAAGCAATATTCTCGGAAATATTTTAATGAGCTATAAACACTTTCTATCATATTCAATTTCACCGATTTTATACAACATAGGAATTATATCCGGAGTCCTTATTTTTAATGAAAAATTTGGAATATACTCAGCAGCTATTGGAGTACTGGTCGGAGCGATTCTTCATTGCTCAGTAAGGATAATTGATTCAAGAAAAACAAAATACAGATATTCATTTTTACTTGATATAAAACAAGAAGGATTCAAAAAAATAATAAAATTAATGATTCCAAGAGCATTAAGCCTTATAATGTGGCAGATAAATCTATATATTTTTGCATTAGTTGGGATGAGGATGCTAACAGGAGGACTTGCAGCGTTTAATTTTGCAAGAAATATTCAAAGTTTTACGACTGCACTGATAGGCGTATCTTTTGCAACAGCTGTATTCCCGTATTTAACAACATCAGCAAGCAATAACGATCAAAAATCATTCACAGAAGGAATGCAAAAAACAATACAAAATATTTTATTTTACACAATTCCTGCAGCATTAGGCACACTGTTAATGTCAGAAGAAATAGTTAAATTTATTTTGAGCGGAGGAGCGTTCGACGAAAATTCCACAAAATTAACATCACTTTTACTGTTTGCTATAGCCATATCTATTCCATTCGAAAGTTTGACACAAATTCTTGCCAGAGGATTTTACGCATTCAAAAACTGGAAAACTCCAATGGTAACAACTATTATATCATTCGCGACAATAGCAATAATGACTATACTTATAGCTCCATCTAAAGGGATTAAGTGGCTTTCAATAAGTTATAGCGTCGGATTTATTTTATTGGTAATTTTACAATCAATCTTCCTTATAAAATATATGAAAGGGTTTGACTTAAAAGAGTTCTCAAAGAGTATTTTAAAGATAATTTTTGCCAATACAACAATGGCGATAGCAATAATCTACAGTCAACAATTCGAAAACTTTTTCAGCACAAATGTTTCAACATTACTAAGAATATTGCTGGCGATTTTCATATTTTTCTTAACAGCAGTCATTGTAAAATCAAAAGAACTTTCGGGGCTAAAACTCATCACTCAAAAGTTCACAAGAAAAAATATCTAATAAAAATTCAAGACACCGGAAACTTTTATATCATTTCCACTTTTTTCTGAAATAAAATTCCTTAATCGAACAGTATTTTTTAGGTTATCTATGCCATTACCAGCAATTACAGGTAATGCATTTGTTCCGCCAATTATTTTTGGAGCTATATAAAACACAATTTTATCCAAAATATTTTTTTCTTTCAAACTTTCATCGTAAAATTTACTAAAAGTTATAGATCCGCCTTCAACAAAAACACTCATAATCCCAATCGATCCGAGATAAGACAAAAGTTTTTTTATAGAAACTTCTTTTTTTCCAAAAGATTTAAATTTAATTTCACTTTTTCTAAATCCATCTTTGCGTTTTTTTGAGGCCAAATCGGTACATGCCACAAAAACATTTTTATCTCGAAAAATCTTACAATCTAACGGTACGGATAAATCACGATCAAGGACAATACGTAATAAATTTTTATTTTTATATTTTAGAGTTGTCCCAAGTTCCGGATTATCTTTTTTGACAGTTCCTCCTCCAACAACGACAGCATCACACTGACTTCTTATGTTTTTTGCATCTTTTCTCGAAATCTCAGAAGTGATCCATTTAGATTCTCCTTTTGCTGTAGCAATTTTCCCGTCTAAACTCATCCCAGCTTTCAGCGTCACATAAGGCATGCCAAACTTCATCAGTTTTAAAAAAGGCTGATTTAATTTTCTTAATTTTTCAATCAAAACCTTATCCTCTAAAAGTTCAACCTCAATACCATGTTTTTGTAAGATTTTTATTCCTTTTCCGTTAACTTTTTTATTAGGATCTTTCATTCCAACGCAAACTTTTTTAAATCCGGCTTTAATCAAAAGATCAGTACACGCAGATGTTTTTCCATGAAAACAACATGGCTCAAGAGTAACGTATAAAGTTGCATTTTGAAAAAGTGTTTTATCTATTTCCATAGTTCTCACAAAAGACTTTTTCATCAAATCGTTAATTGCATTTACCTCAGCATGATGACCTCCAAAAACTTTATGCCATCCTTCAGCCACAATTATTCCACCTTTTTCAATAAGCGCTCCGACGCAAGGATTAGGTGAGGTAAATCCAACACCATTTCTTGCAAGTTCATACGCTCTTTGCATTAAACTTAAATCCATATTAGACATGTTTTAATATATGCCCCATTTTATATTTTTTGGTTTTCATATAAGAAACACTTTTATCATTAAAAGGAACCTCAATAGGAAGTCTTTCCAAAATTTTAATTCCATAAGCCTCAAGTCCAACAACTTTTGTAGGATTATTGGTCATAAGTCTGATATTTTTAATTCCAAGATCAGCAAGTATTTGAGCCCCGATTCCATAATCACGCAAATCAGAAGGAAGTCCAAGTTTTTCATTTGCTTCAACAGTATCAAAGCCTTGTTCTTGCAATGCATAAGCCTTAATTTTATTTGCAAGACCAATTCCGCGACCTTCCTGCCTTACATACAAAACAACACCATCACCTTCTGTAGATATCTTCTTCAAAGCATACTCAAGTTGATTTCCACAATCACATTTCAAAGATTTAAAAACTTCACCGGTTACACATTCACTTTGAACTCTCAGTAACACACCTTTTTCATTATCAATCTTACCTTTTATAAGGGCAATATGCTCCTTGCCATGAAGATTATCCACATAAACCTTCATCAAAAAATCACCAAATTCAGTAGGCAAATTTGCCTCTGCAACAAATTCCACAAGTTTTTCTTTTTTGCGTCTATAAAAGATAAGATCTTTGATTGTAATAATTGGAAATTTATGTTTTTTTGCAAATTCAATAAGCTCATCTCTTCTCATCATCTCGCCATCATCACGCGTAATTTCACAAATAGAGGCGGCCGGCGACAGTCCTGCAAGTTTTGCCAAATCAACAGAGGCCTCTGTATGCCCTGCACGAACAAGCACACCACCATCCTTGGCTCTTAAAGGAAATATATGCCCGGGTCTCACAAAATCTTTAGCCAAAGAATCAACACCGGAAATTGCAAAAATAGTTTTTGCTCTATCTGAAGCAGATATTCCGGTTGTAGTTTCATGCCTATAATCGACAGAAACAGTAAAATCACACCTGTGAACTTCTTTATTTTCTTCTACCATAGGATAGAAATTTAATCTGTCTGCAATCTCAGAAGAAACAGGTACACAAATAAGACCACGTCCTTCCTTCATCATAAAATTTACAGCTTCCGGTGTAACTTTTTCAGCAGCAATAACAAGATCTCCTTCATTTTCTCTATCTTCATCATCAAGAACGACAACAAAACCGCCGCTACCGATAGCCTTTATTGCATCTTCTATTTTATTGAACATTGTGGTGTCCTTTTATATTGCAAACCTCTTGAAAGCCTTAAATACAGCCTTGTCAGCTTGTAATAATTGTTCAACAATTTTTTCCGGATCTTTAACAAACGCCTGTTTAAGTAAAGCATTTTCTTCTCTGAACTTTTTTTCTTTTCCGGTCATGATTTTTTCAACAATTTCAGCAGGCTTTCCTTCATTTTTTAACTGTTCAGCCCAAATCTCTTTTTCTTTGGCAACCAATTCAGGCAAAACTTCTTCAGGAGAAACAAATTGTGGATTAGTAGCAGCGACTTGCATAGCAATATCTTTTGCAAGTTCAGGACTTCCACCATCAAGAGAAACGATAACTCCTATTTTTCTATTACTATGAACATATGAACCAATATTATTGCCTTCCATAAGTTCCATTGAACCAATTTCAATTTTTTCTCCAGCCTTAAGTCCAAAATCTTTAACTTCAGAAAGATCTTTATCGTTGATAGAAATCTGACCTTTCAAAAGTTTTTCCGCAATACTATCTGCAAGTGCAACAAAATCATCTCCACGAGCAACAAAATCAGTTTCACAAAGAAGACTAACCATAGCAGTTTTACCATTTTCAGATCTAACAGCAACGACCCCCTGTCCAGTAACTCTATCAGCTCTATCGGCAGCCTTTGCCTCACCTTTTTTTCTCAAAATATCTACAGCCATATTCTCATCTCCATTTGCTTCTTCCAAAGCTTTTTTACAAGCCATCATGGAAACACCTGTTCTTTCACGCAATTCTTTTACCTGGTCAATTGAAATAGCCATTTTAAAATTAGATTATTTACTAAAATTTATTTAACTTTTCTTGCTTTATTCAAAGAAGAAACAACCCTTGAAACAAGATAAGTCAAAGACTTCAAAGCATCATCATTTCCAGGAATTGGATAACTGATGACAGAAGGATCTGAATTCGAATCGGTAATAGCAACAATAGGAATTCCTACAACCTTAGCTTCTTTTACAGCAATTTGATCACGAACCGTATCTATAACAAAAACAGCATCTGGAATACCCCTTAGATTCTGCACACCACCTAAAGACAGCTCAAGAGTATCTATAATTTTCTTTAGCTTTGCAGCTTCTTTCTTTGTGTATTTTTCAAATTCCCCTGAAGCCATTTCAGCTTTTAGATTCACAAAATATTTAATTCTATTCTTAAGTGTCGAGAAATTAGTAAGAAGTCCAGGAATCCATCTTGAAACTACATACGGCATTCCACATGCCCTAGCAGATTCTTCAATAAGTTTTAGAGACTGAGGCTTTGTACTAACAAAAAGTACATTCTTACCTTCAGAAGCAAGTTTTTCCAAGAAAGCAAGGGCTTTCTCAAGCCCTTCAGCCGTTTTTTCCAAATTAATAATATGAACACCATCCTTTTCCCCATACAGGTATTTTTTCATACGTGGGTTCCATTTTTGTGTGCGATGTCCGACGTGAACTGCGTTCTCGAACATTTCCTGTGCAAGCTTTTTATCCATAATCCTTGTGGTTTACGCCTGCTTTATATTAGTTCGTGTCATGGTCCGATCTTGCATCGAACAGGATTTCACGAGTTAAAAAACAGACTTGAAATAAAATAAACGTAGCAGTAATCTAATAGAAAAGAACCTTATTTGCAAGCCGAAATGACAAAAAACATAAAATTAATAAACACATTAAGAAAAGAGATAGACTATATAGACGAGGAAATATTGGATTTAATCAGGAAAAGAGCTTTAGTCACCAAAGAAATAGGTAAAAACAAAAAACTAGCGAAAATCCCAGTTCTAGACAAAAATCGAGAAAAAGAGATCATGGAAAAGCTCAAAACACCATACGAAGTACAGATTTTTAAGAAAATCATTTCTGAGTCTAGGAAGCTACAAACACTTTGACTTAGGACATTCAAAATGATATAATATAACAATCTAAAACAAACAAATGGAGGAAAATACAAAAACAAAAATAACGATCACGCTTCCGACAAATGCATATTTTATGTCAGGAATCAGAGATTTCACTCTGAATATGATCAAAAACACAACCAACTTCGAAGAGAAATGGGCGTTTAGATTCCAATCAGTCGTAGACGAACTTTGCAATAATGCAATTGAATACGGATCAAGTCCCGGGAGCGAGATTAGAATAACTTTTACGTATGCAAAAGATGATTATCTTGAAATAGACGTTGAGGACACGGGTACTGGAAAAAACAAGATGAAGGCAGAAGAATTAAAAAGATTATTCGACGACAGAAGAGAGCCAACATATCAATTCACAGGAATCAGAGGACGTGGGCTTGTAAAAATCATTGGAGAATGGAGCGATGAGATAAAATTCGAAGATAGACCTGAAGGAGGACTAAAAGTAAGTGTTAAAAAATTTCTTAAAGATCCTAGATTCAAATCAGGACTACCACAACAAAAAGAAACACTAATTCTTAACAATTAAAACAATGACGGAAGTAAAGATATCAGTAGAAGACATAAATCCAACACTTAAAGTAGCGCATATTGCAGGACAACTTGACGAAAGCAATGTAGACGAAAAAATTCAAGAAATATATAAAGCACTTGAAAAAGCTCCAAAAGGATTAAGCATGATTTTCGACATGCAAAGCCTCGACTATATGAATTCTAAATCCATCGGATATTTAACAGATTTATACGGAAAAATAACTGAACTTGGAGGAAAAGTAGCAATCTGCTCAGCAAAACCAAATATTTTAGACATTTTACAAGTCGTCGGACTCACACAATTGATGCAAAATTACGATTCACTTGAAGCGGCAAAAGCTGCAATGACATCAAGTGCACCAGCTGCACCAGCAGTAGAGCCAGCACCGGTTGCACCAGCTCCAACACCTGCACCTGAAGTAGCACCAGCAGTAGAGCCAGCACCAGTTGCACCAGCACCAGTTGTAGAACCAGCTCCAACTCCTGAGATAGCACCAGTTGCTTCAGCACCTGAGGTAGCACCAGCCGCTCCAGTCGCAGAACCAACTCCTGCACCAGCACAACCAGCCCCTACAGACCCATCACAAGTTACATCAGCAGGAGCATATAAATTTGAAAGCTAAAACTAAAAAATGAGCCACAGAAAATGCTATCTAATCCAACCTTCTTACTAACAATATCAGCAATATTCGCGGCAATACCTGCCGCAGTATGGCTCTATATATTTTTTAAAAAAAGTGAACAGGGGAGGGGCATTGTCGCCCTCATTTTTGGACTAGGATGCTTAACTCCACCGTCATTACTTATACTACAATGGCTATGGGATCCACCGATAGAAACCTTAGAACAAGGACTTTTTCAATTACCATTCTCGGATAAGATAATTCAAATCCCGCACATTTTTCAGCAAATTCTGGAAATCACATCAAAATTCAACCTATCCAAATTCATAGAAACAAATATAACAGGAGAAAACAGCGGTTTCATAGCAATGTTTATATTATTTGCGGCGCTTGAAGAAATAATAAAAATGTACGTAATCATTTCAATAGACAAACGTACACTTCTCATCAAAACATTAGGAGATTCAATCAAATTTGCCCTCGCATCAGCCCTCGGATTCGCATTCGCAGAAAACATTTATTACCTTTATCAATACTGGCCAACAATTTCCACAGGAGATTTGGTAAACATGTACGTATTCAGATCTATTTTCACAGCCTGTGCACATATGATTTTCTCAAGTATTTTCGGATATCACTACGGAATCGGAAAATTTGCAATAGACATAACTGCACAAAATAAAATAACAGGATCAAGCTCATCAACTTTTGAAAAAATAATTTCAAAAGTATTAGGGCTACCATTAAGCCAGGCATTCCAACAAAAAATGGCACTCAAAGGATTAGTTCTCGCAATTTCCATACATGCGACATACAACTACCTTCTTCAGTTCAATAAAATGTTACCGGTAATAATCTTCGTAATACTTGGATATGCATATTTAAGATATCTGCTAAGCAGAAAAACTGGAAATTTAGTGCTTACATCAGATATTTCAATAAAACAAAAATCTACTTTAGGGAAAAAAGACGAAGAAGTCGTGGTTGAACTGCTTGGCATGTGGTTCAACGAAAAAAGGTATGTAGACGTAATACATATATGCGAAAGACTTCTTGAAAGAGATCCGGATAACAATGTAATAAAATTATTCAAAGCAAAAGCAATGGATCGATTGGACGACAAAGACACTTATAAAACAATCTTAAGTACAGTTGTAAAAACAAAAGACGATGTATCAACAGATGATAAAAATATAATTTCAAGATACATAACTCAAAAAGAAAAGAATCGAAATACTCAAGTACAAAATTCAAAGAATACACAAGTAAAACAAGAAGAAAGTATAATAAAAGCACCTGAAAAAGACATTTTGTCTAAATATACCGGAGACGATTCATTCAAAATGTAGGTTATCAGTTGAATTTAATTCAAAAAAACAATAGTATAGAAGAAAGATTTTTTCCTTCCTCATGTCTTTAGCAAAAGCAAAAATAGCACTCGTATTTGACTGGATGACAAATCCGGGCGGAGCTGAAAAAGTAAACTTATTGTTACATAAAATGTTTCCTTCAGCCCCAATTTTCACATCAATATTCAACCCAAAAACAGTAAAAGGATTCGAAAAAGCCGCCATAACAACATCTTTCATTCAAAATCTTCCATTTGCAAAAACACACCATCAAATATATTTAGGAATGATGCCTTATGCTTATGAAAATTTTGATCTCAGTAATTTTGATATAGTTATTTCAAGCTCACACGCATGCGCAAAGGGAATTATAACAAAACCGGAAACGCTACATATTTGCTACTGCCACACACCTATGAGATACGCATGGGACAATTGGCAAAGCTATATCAACCAATATAAAATGAATCCGATTTTAAAATTTTTCGGAAAAAGAAGAATTCACGAACTTAGAATGTGGGATAGATTATCAGCAGAAAGGGTTGATTACTTCATAGCAAATTCTTCGATAACAAAACAACGTATTGAAAAATATTACAACAAAACATCTACGACAATCCATCCAATGGTTAAAACTTCAGACTTCAAAGTCTCTGAAAAAACAGGTGGATATTATTTAGCTGTAGGAAGACTTACTCCATACAAAAAATTTGATTTAATAGTGGAAACATTCAACAAAATCGGACTTCCACTTAAAATAGTAGGAACAGGAATTTCAGAAAATGAATTGAAAGCCTCTGCAAATGCAAACATAGAATTCATAGGAGATGCTGATGATAAAACTTTGAAAACGTTATATAGCGAATGCGAAGCACTAATATTTCCACAAGTGGAAGACTTTGGAATCACAGCAATAGAAGCGATGGCCTCTGGACGACCTGTAATTGCATACAAAAGTGGGGGAGCACTGGATTCAATAGAAGATGGTAAAACAGGAATATTTTTTGATAAACAAGATGAACTTCACTTAAAAACAGCAATAGAAAAATATCAAAAAGAAAAAAAACATTTTATTCCGCAAGAAATAAGAAAACACGCCGAAAAATTTGACGAAAAAGAATTTGAAAATAAATTTTCAAACTACCTCAAAGATAAATGGGAGCATTGGCAAAAAACACACTACTAAAAAATTATATTCCTGTAACCAAGGAAATCACTATATTCACAATAGCCCAAGCGGAAAGTGAAAGAACCAAAGCTATTATGCTATTTTTGATAGCACTTTTACCTTTTTGTTGATCATCTGAAAGCCCTGCAAAAAGATACAAATACCCTCCATAAATTATTCCAGCGACAGAAGCCAGTCCGGCAATTCCTATAATAAACTCAAGTATATATCTAGCAAAATAAGGAATCATCCAGAATTTCACATCACCAGTTTTAATAGCACACCCCATAATATCAGTATAACTTGGATTGTAATTATATTGGACAGAAGATGGTCCGGAAATCTCACCTTTCCTTTCGGCAATAGCTTTCTCTATTTCCTCGGGATGACTGTTTACATACCTCATAATAGCCTCACAATCAGCAATCAAGTCATAAGCAGTACCTGGTAAAATAGTCCCACCTCCTTGAGAATTACTGATTCCCTGATCGTTTGAACCTGTAGGCGTTTGTTTTTGAAGATCATCAAGTTCTTTTTTCTTAGCATCAAGCTCAGCTTTTTTAGGGGCAAAAGCAGCCTGGGCAGCATCTTTAGCGTTAATAGCATCAATAAGCTTAGAAGCAGCACTCATATATATCTTACCAGTAGGATTTGCCTTATAAGCATTATCAGCAGCAGTTTTGGCCAATATAAGCTCATTTTCTTTAAGATTTAATTCACTATCAAGATCATCCACAACAATCTGCATAGTAGCTATCTGCTTTTTAAGATCAGCAATTTGCTGATTCTTTGCCGAATTATCATATTGCTGATCTCCGCCACCACTTGGATTATTCGCCATCGCCAAAGGTGCCCACCAAATAGCGTTAAAAACCAAAACCGGCAATATGAAGAGGACTTTCAATTTCATCAAATACAGTATATCATCACAAAAGCACAAGTAAATAAAATTACAAAAATGGACGCTTTACCGGTAATAGCTATAGTAGGAAGACCAAATGTAGGCAAATCAACACTATTCAATAGATTAGTCATGGAGAAATATGCGATAACATCCGATATCGCGGGCACGACACGCGACAGAATCTACAAAAAATGCGAAATTTCAGGATATGAAGTTACACTTGTAGACACAGGAGGACTTGAATACGGAAAACACGAAAATATAGAAAAAGATGTACAATCACAGGCAGCATTAGCTATAGAAGAAGCGGATTTAATAATCTTTCTTGTAGACTTATCAGAAGGAATCAATCCAAACGACAAATTAGCAGCAAACGTACTTCGAAAATCAAAAAAAGAAGTTTTATTTGTTGCAAATAAATCAGACGCAAAAGGGGCGGAAGGAAATAGTTACGAAACATTGGAACTTGGCTTTGGAGAAGCCATAAAAATATCAGCAATTCATACAACAGGCCTGTTAGATTTGGAATTTGCGATAGAAAAAACTCTAAAAAAATTAAAATTTAAGAAAAAAAGAACAAAAGCAAAAGAAGATGACGGGACTTTAAGCATATGTATTCTTGGAAGACCAAATGCTGGGAAATCATCATTAGTGAACGCAATAACAGGAACAAGAAAAATAATAGTGTCTGACATTGCTGGAACAACACGTGATCACACAGACACACTAGTAGAGCATAATGATAAAAAATACAACTTAATAGACACGGCAGGACTTAGACGGGCTGGAAAAAGAGAGCAGGGGATAGAGCAATTCAGCGCATTGCGCTGTTTAAACGCACTTGAAAGATCAGATATAGCAATTCTTTTGATAGATGGCACAGAAAGAATATCAAAACAAGATGCACACATAGTAGAATACGCACTGGAAATGAAAAAAGGACTTATCATTGTCATAAATAAAATAGATGATTTTGACAAAGAACAAGATGAAGAGAAGAAAGGAATGATAATTTACAGACTAAGACAAAAATTCGCATTTGTTCCATGGGCTCCAGTACTTTTCATATCAGCAAAAAACAAAACCAATATAACCAAAATTTTTGAATTAGCTGATGAGATATCAAAAGAAAGGAATAAGAAAATAAATACAGCGGAGCTCAACAGCTTCATGCAGAAAATAACAAACAAACATTTACCAGCAAGTTCAAACGTAAGAAAACCAAAGTTTCTTTACGTTACTCAAGTTGGAATTTCTCCACCAAGTTTCGTTTTATTTTTCAAATTTGCCGAAACATTACATTTTTCCTACCCAAGATTCATCGAAAATGAACTACGTAGAGAATATGGATTTACAGGAACAAGCATCAACCTTAAATTCAAGAATAAAGTTTAAGCAGTCTATCATCAGTGATTTTGGAATCACCATATTTTGTAGTCCACAATTTTTGAAAATGTTTACGCATATCTATATTGTGAAATTTTAGCATATGTTCAGAAACAATAATTCCGGAAGAATCAGGAAGTTTTTTTGCCTTATACAAGGCCCTTTTTATCTGCCATTTTTTTAAAATCTTTTCTGAAATATCTCCAAAAAATCCAGACAAAATAAATTTAAAAATAGATCTAAAAAAAACATATCTCTTATAAACTGGCAAAATTTCATTTTTACGAATAAAAAAATCATTTTGATGTTCAAAATATTTTTTTGCCCATTCATTTTCTGTAAGCAATCTGAAAGAAATACCATCATCCAAAAAAGGAACTTGTGACTTTATCCAATATGCGAGATAAACGTCATTATTTATAGCCACTTTCGAGAGATCAAGAGCAGTATCATCAATAAAAAAACTCAAACAAAATCTTTGCTTAATCTTATCTCCATGCCTTCTAACACCAAAAAAGGTAAGAATTAAAGTAACAAAAGTTCTAACAATAAAAAGTCTTCCGCTCTTTGCCACAACAAATAGATCTATATCACTTTCCTCATCTGCAAGACCAAAAGCAAGATTATTACAAACACAAACCATTCTCAAAAAAGGAACAATTTGTAAAATTCTAATATATTTCCTAGCCTTATTCCATAACTTATTTTCTATTTCCTTCATGTTTGAAGTATACTACTTAAAGCAAAACAAAAAAACTTATGATAAGCGAAAAAGAAGCAAAAGGAATACTACAAAGAGCACCTTCTTCTCCAGGAATATATAAAATGATAAACGAAGAGGGGACTGTGCTATATATAGGAAAAGCAAAAGATTTAAAAAAGAGATTACGACAATATTTCCAGAAAGATTATCAACATTCAACACGCACAAGAAAACTTCTGGAAAATGCCACAAAAATAGACTTCATATCTGTAGACACAGAACTGGAAGCCATTATTTTTGAATCAAATTTGATAAAACAACTTCAACCAAAATACAATATTTTACTTAAAGATGATAAAAACTACGTTTACATAAAAATAACAAATGAAGCTTTTCCAAGAGTTCAAATAGTAAGAAAAGTAGAAAAAGACGGAGCAAAATATATCGGACCAAAAACAGCGGCACACAAGGTAGAAACGACATTCAAAATGTTAAAGAAAATTTTTCCGTTCAGACATTGCAACTTGGACATAAAATTCATTAAAAAACTCGAAATCGACAATGAAGTTGAAGTTACAAATAAAGTCATCAAATACCCATGTTTGGACTATTACATAAAAACATGTGCAGCACCATGCATAGGTAAAGTTTCAAAAGAAGAATACGGAGAAATAATAAAAAATGTGGAAAATTTTTTAGCTGGAAAAGCAGACTCAATAGTAAAAGACATGAAAGAAAAAATGCAACGACTTGCAACAAACAGAGAATTTGAAAAAGCCGCAAAACTTAGAGATAAACTCAAAAAAGTTGAAGAAATACTAGAAAAACAAAAAGTATCAGATCCAAATCAAGAAGATAAAGATGTAATAAATTATCACATCACACAAAATAAAGCATATTTTAATTTATTCCAAATAAGGGATGGCAAATTAATAGGACAAGAAAATTTTACTCTATCAGCAGAAGCCGCGGAAGAAAACGATAACAAAGAAGTATTATCAGCATTCGTAAATCAATACTATAAAATTGCAACAGATATCCCAAAAGAAATACTAATCCCACACGAAATAGAAAATATTAATGAAATAGAAAAAACATTAAGCGAAGAAAAGAAATCGAAAGTTTGGCTTGCAATTCCTAAAATTGGAAACAAAAACAAACTTCTTGAAATGAGCATGAACAATGCAAAAATTTACGCAGACAGACAAAAACCAAGCTGGAAAACAGAAAGTGAATTCAGTAAAGATGGAATTCAGGAACTACAAACATTACTAAACATTGCCTCACCATTGAAACGAATAGAGTGTTACGATATTTCTCATTTGTCAGGCACAGAAACAGTCGGATCAATGGTGGCTTTTCAAAACGGAATTCCTAAAAACGATCTATATAGAAAATTCAAATTACGCACAGTTGAGGGATATCCTGACGATTACAAATCAATGGAAGAAGTTTTAACAAGAAGATTTTCAAAAATAGCAGATGATTACAAAGCAAAAGATTACACATTTAAAAAAGCTACAAAAAAATACGAGAAAGAAATAAACAAACAAATTAAAAAAAATAATTTACAACAGGGGATAGATATAAAGAATTTTTACATTCTCGAAAAAAAAGGAAAATCACTTGCAGCATTCGCAGCACTTCGTGAACACGAGAATAGCGTTGCCGAAATAAATGCATTATTCGTAATGCCAAAAGAAAGAGGAAATAAAATAGGAAGAAAATTATTGAAAAATATCATAGCAAAAACAAAATCAAAAAGAATATACATATCGTGCAAAGAAGAATTAAAGGATTATTACCTTATATTAGGTTTTGAAGAAATAAAACAAATTCCAAAAGAAATACAAAAAACTGTCAAAAAAGCACTGCTATATGACAAAAATAAACACAAACCCGACGAATCATTCATTCAAATTCCGGATCTGATTATAATAGACGGTGGTAAAGGACAACTTGGTATTGCAACAAAAGTAATGGAAGAATTGGAGTTGAAAATTCCACATATCTCACTTGCAAAACAACTCGAAGAGATTTTCACCGAAGGGAATAAAACATCAATTATACTTGATAAAACAAATGCGGCATTAAAATTATTACAAAGAATCCGTGACGAAGCACATAGATTTGCTATAACATATAATAAAGAAAGACGTTCCAAGAAAATGTTTAAATAATCTTTAAATTAAAAAATATGCAAAAAATTATCACAAAAATATTAGTTGGTATAAGCATCCTTTCATTATTTAGCTCAACAGCCTCAGCCATTTCACTACCGGCAACTGTGCCAAGCGTAGTATATATTCAGGTAATAGATTCAAAAGGTGATGTTTATACAGGATCAGGATTTACAATCAGCAATGACGCCATAATTCTAACCGCTGCACACGTAATTATAGATCCTGCAACAAATAAACCCGCAGATCACATAGAAATATGCACAATTGAATCGGAATACAGCGCACCATGGTGCTATTTCCTTGCAGGAGTATTGGCGTATGACACAGAGTTAGACCTTGCAATGATATATCCGGATTACGTAATGGATTCAAATAGAAAAAAAACAGGAAAACAAATAACAGTCGCTGAGGCACAAGCATTGAAATTACCATATGTAGATTTTGCAGACAACAAGCCACATTTATCAGATGACATTGATATTTTAGGATTTCCACAAGCCGCAATGTCAACAGCAATCACACTGACAAAAGGAGCTATAAGCGGTTTTATACCTTTAAACAAAGACATAACTTGGGCATATACGACAGATGCAACAATAAATCCTGGTAACTCAGGCGGTCCAGCATACGACAAAAATGAAAAAGTAGTCGGAGTAGTGTCAGCAGTATCAACAACAGGAATAGGAGGGAATTATGGCTACATAATCTCAAATGAAATTGTATATCTATGGTTTCAGGATTTAGTAAAACAAAAAATATTAAACAAGGATTTCGTAACAAATATATTTTCAAACGATTATAAATCTTTAGAAAATAAAAATACAAAAATTTTTAGTGATGTCGATTTAAACACAAAGAATGCAGAGGCAATTTCTTACTTAAAAAGCGTAAATATCATATCAGGGTATGACGACGGAAGTTTCAAGCCTGAAAATCCATTAAACAGAGCTGAACTTCTAAAAATACTAGTGAACAGCGCATTACCAACAGGAGAAGGAGATAAAATAGATAAAACAAAATATAGAAATTGTTTTCCGGATGTAGGCCAAGAATGGTTTGCAAAATACGTATGTCTTGCAAAAGAGAAAGGATGGGTAAGCGGATATCCGGACGGAACATTTAAACCATCAAACGAGATAAATAAAGTGGAAGCAATGAAAATGCTACTTGAAACATTCCAAATACCATTGGCAAAGCCAAAAACAAATCCATTTTCAGACGTAAATACAGAAGCTTGGTATTCAAAATACATAGAAACAGCAAAAAACATGGGAATACTGGAAGAAACAGGAAAAGTATACGGACCTGCCGCACTTATAACACGCGGCGGAATTAGCGAAAACATATACAGACTCGCGCTATATATTACAAAATTAAACTAGGCCAATAATGAAAAAAATAAATTCAAGAAAAGGCCCACTCATTATGGGCATATTAAACATCACTCCTGACTCTTTTAGTGATGGGGGAAAATTTATGACATTAGAAGAAGCTATTAAACAAGCAAAAAAAATCATCGAAGAAGGAGCAGATATTCTAGATATAGGAGGGGAATCAACGGGCCCAAATTCAAAATTCGTAACACAAGAAGAAGAACTTTCACGAGTTATTCCGGTAATAAAAGCTATTAGAGAATTTTCACATATACCAATATCTATAGATACATACAAAGCAAACGTAGCGATAGATGCAATAAAAAGTGGGGCAGACATGATAAACGACGTAAGTGCAATGAGAGAAGACCCAAAAATGGCAGATGTCGTAAAAAAGTATAAATGCCCGATAATAATGATGTATTCAAAAGACAACTCCCCTCGAACAACAACAAAAGATAAAAAATATACAGATGTAATGCAAACAATAAAAAAGTTTTTTGACGAAAGAATAAAGTATGCAAAATCAAAAGGCATAAAAGGCGACCAGATAATATTAGATCCTGGAATGGGGCAATACATAAGTAATATTCCATATTATAGTTTTGAAATAATAGCCAGAATGTCAGAGTTGGAAGTTTTAAAAAAACCAATCCTAGTAGGAATATCAAAAAAATCATTTTTAAAAGAAGAAATATCATCACGCGAAGAAAAAGCAAAAACATTAAGCGCTATTGCATATATTAACGGAGCCAATATAATAAGAACCCACAACGTTGGTGGACTTAGAAATTATTTAAACTTAATATGCCAATAGTAAAACTAAATTGTGTCGTTACATTTGCAGCTTCACATTTTCTAACAAAATATAAAGGTAAATGCGAAAATCTACATGGTCATAACTATAAACTGATAATTACAATCGAAGATACAGTTAAAGATAGCGGGATGGCCATGGATTTCAAAGAGATAAAGCAAATAGCAGAAGAGAAAGTCCTGAAAATAGTTGACCATCATCATTTAAACGATATCATAGATAATCCATCAGCAGAGAACTTAGCAATATGGATATGGGATAAGTTAAAAGATGAGTTACCGTTAATAAAATTAACAGTTTTTGAAACAGAAGATTATTATTGCGAATATGAAGGCAAATAAAGCATATTTAAGCCTAGGGTCAAACATAGAAAACAGAGAAAATTTTCTAAAAAAAGCTATTTTAGAAATAAAAAAAATAGCAAAAATTATTAAAAAATCTAAGATTTACGAAACATCTCCGGTGGGATACAAAAAACAAAGAGATTTTTTAAATATGGCCATAAAGATAGAAACAACGCTTATTTCACAAGAATTATTTGCAAAACTTCAAGAAATAGAAAAGAAGTTGGGAAGAGAAAAGAAAATAAAAAATGGCCCAAGAACAATAGATATAGACATTTTGACATTTGAGGATACAATAGTCGACGAAGTAAACCTAAAAATACCGCACCCAAGAATGTACGAACGAAAATTCGTTCTAATACCTCTACTTGAATTATTGGATAAAAAGGAAAAAATTTCACAATGGACACACAAAAAATCGAAAAAATAGCAAAAGATCTTCTTAAAGCAATAGGTGAAGACACAAAACGAGAAGGTTTATCAAAAACCCCAGAAAGAGTAGCAAGATCATTTGAAAAATTATTTGGAGGGTACGATAAGAAACCTGAAGATATTCTCACAGAATTTGACGGGGAAAATTACGACGAAATGATCATCTGTAAAAATATAGATTTTTATTCAACATGTGAACATCATATGATTCCATTCTTCGGAAAAATATCAATCGGATATATACCAAATAAAAAAATAATTGGAATATCAAAACTACCAAGAATAGTGGAAATATTCAGTCGCAGACTACAGAATCAGGAACGCATGACAATGCAGATAGCAAATACTTTAAACGCATTATTGAAACCTCAAGGAGTTGGAGTGGTGGTAGAAGCTCAACATTTATGCACAATGGCAAGAGGAGTGGAAAAACAAAATGCATCGATGACGACATCATCATTTACCGGACTTTTCAAAAAGAAACTTAAAACAAGAAGTGAATTTTTAAGACTGATAGAGTGATTTTACTAATAGACAACTACGATTCCTTCACATACAACCTCTATCAACTGATAGAAAGTCTGGGGGAGGAAACAAAAGTCGTAAAGAACGACGAGATTGATATAAAAGAAATAAAAAAACTAAAACCTTCCAAAATAATAATATCTCCAGGACCGGGAAGCCCAAAAAATTCAGGAATATCCAAAAAAGTGATAGAGACTTTTTATAAAGAAATTCCAATACTTGGAGTATGCCTCGGACACCAATGTATAGGAGAAATATTTGGATCTAATGTAATACATGCAAAAAAAATGATGCACGGAAAAACATCAAAAATATACCACGACAAAAAATCTATATTTAAAAATATCCAAAATCCTTTCAGTGGAGCCAGATATCACTCATTGATTGTCAACAAAACACCAAAAGATTTCATACTTACAGCATGGACTTTAGAAGGAGAAATTATGGGAGTAAAACACAAAAATTATAAACTTTTTGGAGTACAATTTCACCCAGAGTCATTTATGACAGACCAAGGAGTAAAAATCATGAAAAATTTTCTAAATGAAAAGTGAAATAATAAAAAACAAGAAATTATTAGATATATTCAAAAACGTTACAGAAAAGGAAAAAAACGTATGTTTCTTTTATAGCAGACAAAAAGACGGATGGGAGAAAGTATTAGCAATAAATCCAAAAAAAAAGTTTTCATATAAAATTTCAGAGAAAGATTTTGAAAAAAACATCATAAAATTCATAAACAAGGAAACAAATAAAAAAAGAAAAGTATTTGGATATTTTTCTTACGACATTGGACACAAAACATATAGAATAAAAAGCACAGCAAGAGATGATTTAATGCTACCAGATATCCTTTTAATGTCTTTCGAAGAATGGATTACCGAAGAAAAAAATTGCATAAGACTACATTTTAAAAAAGAAAATTTTCAAAAAAAAATATCAAAAATATTAGAAAGAAAAATACAATCCAACTCAAGATTATCAGATAAAAATTTTACAGCGGAACAAACCAGAGAATCCTACAACAAAGGTTATTTTCAAATCAAAAAACATATAAAAGAAGGTGATATATATCAACTAAATTTAACACATAGACTTCATACAAAAACAAAGAAATCTTCAACAGAAATATTTCAAAAAATAATAGAAGAAAACGAGGTGGGATTTTTAGCTTATATTAAAGAGAAAAACTTCGAAATACTTAGTGCATCACCAGAACGTTTTATTCGAATAAAAGGGAATAAAATAGAGACAAGCCCAATAAAAGGAACGCGTCCAAGAGGAAAGACAAAAAAAGAAGACATAAAACTAAGAAACGACCTTAAAAAAAACAAAAAAGAAAAAGCAGAATTAAATATGATTACAGATTTATTAAGAAACGATCTTGGAGAATTCTGCAAAACAGGAAGTGTAAAAGTTGAAAAACAAAGATTAATAAAAAAATATAGCAATGTCTGGCATACAATGAGTAAGATTTCAGGGGAAATAGATAAAAAAACAAATCCGATAAAAGGGCTTATATCAATGCTCCCAGGCGGATCAATAACAGGATGCCCAAAGAAACGAGCAATAGAAATAATAGACGAAATAGAACCAACAACGCGCGGCATTTATACTGGAATCATCGGAGAAATAACAAATAAAAATAATATGGATTTCAGTATCGCTATAAGAACAATAATAAGAAAAGGAGAAGATCTTTACCTGCAAGTTGGAGGTGGAATAGTAGCAGATTCAAAAAACAAAGATGAATTTGAAGAAACACTACACAAGGCAAAATCATTCATGAAAATATTATGATAATTTTACAAAACAACAAATTCATAAAAAAAGCTCCTATAGAAGCCATTGGACCATCTAAAAAAAAGGGGATTTTCGAAACATTAAGAACCTTCAATAAAAAGCCCATATTAATAGAATTACATTTAAAAAGATTTTTCAATTCAGCAAAAAAAATAAATCTCAAAATACAATACAGCAAAAAAGAAATATTAATAATGCTAAAAAAAGTTATAAAAAAATCTCAAAATAAAACACAAAGAATAAAGATAGTAGCAACATCGAACAACTTAATCATAACATCAAAAAAAGCAAAAATAGATAAAAAAATATACTCAGGAGTAGCATTAAAAAGTATAAAGCTTCAAAGGAAGAGTCCTAGAATCAAATCATTATCATATCTACCATCTTTTTTAGCTCATGAAAACGCAGTAAAAAAAGGTTTCTTCGATGCACTACTCATAGATGATTTAAATGAAGTCTACGAAGGCGCATATAGTAATATTTTTTGGTTTGAAAAAAACACATTATGCACACGGAAAAACAAAGTACTTCCTGGAATAACAAGAGGAATCATATTGAAAAATACAAAATTCAAAATTAAATTTAAAACAATAAAACTGAAAGATTTGAAGAAACAGAAGGAAGTATTTTTAAGTCAAAGTGTGAATTTAGTCGTACCTATAACAAAAATAGACATAACAAAAATAAACAAAGGTGAAGTAGGGACAAATACAAAAACAATAATTAAAGAAATCAATTCCTTGCTTTTTTAATTTTTCCGATTAAAAACAAGAAAAAGAAAAATAGAACAAAAAATATAAAAAAACCAAATCCAATGATTTTAGCATATTTCAAAATAAATTCTTGATTTTCGCCAAAAAAATATCCCAGCGAAGCCAATACTGAAGCCCAAATAATAGACCCCAAAAATGTACAAGAAATAAAAGATAAATAATTCATTTTAGCAAATCCTGCAGGAATTGAGATCAGATGCCTTACACCAGGCACAAATCTACCAAGGAAGGTAGCCATATTTCCTCTTTCAGAAAAATATTTTTCAGCATTTTCTATATGAGATTTTTTGAGAAATATAAATTTAGCCCATTTCTTTTCAGCAATAGCATAAACAATAGGCCTACCAAGAACTCTTCCTAAAAGATAATTAAAAGATGCACCAAGAACACTTCCAAGGCCGGCCAAAATCACAATCAAGAAAACATTCATTTCTCCTTTAGAAGCCAAATACGCAGCAGGCGGTACAATAAGTTCAGAAGGCAAAGGGATAAAGGAACTTTCAACAGCCATAAGAAAGAAAATCCCTCCATATCCAATATGAGCAGTTAACGCCAACAATTTTGTTATTAACAACTCCATTGATAAGATATTCTTAAGTGAAATATGGTGCCCAAGGAGGGAATCGAACCCTCACGATGTTGCCACCACGGGATTTTGAGTCCCGCGCGTCTACCAATTCCGCCACCTGGGCATTTTGTAAAAAGCGAGTGTAAAATTAACAAACAATTGATAATAAGTCAAAAGATTGCTACTCTGTACGCATGTTTTGTGATGAATTAAAAATAAAGCTACAAGCAGGTAACGGTGGAGATGGGTGTATAGCCTTTCGCCGAGAAAAATTTGTCGCCAGAGGAGGACCAAATGGTGGAGATGGGGGAAATGGCGGAGATATACTTATAAAAACAAACCCAAACTTAAACACATTAAGTCATCTTGCTCATAAAAAAGCATATAAAGCTCAAAAAGGAGAAAATGGAATGGGATCAAACATGTACGGGAAAAGAGGAGAAAGCTTGGAAATAGAAGTTCCAGTTGGAACAATTATTTTCAATTCAGACAAATCAAAGGTAGTAGCAGACCTATCAAAAGAAGGAGATGAAATAGTTATAGCAAAAGGCGGAAAAGGCGGCATGGGAAATGCTCATTTCGTTTCTTCAATCAGACAAGCTCCAAGGTTTGCGGAAAACGGGGAACCTGGAGAAGAAAAAGAAATAATAATGGAGCTCAAACTTGTTGCAGACGTAGGCATTATAGGACTTCCATCAGCCGGAAAATCGACATTAATATCTGTCATAAGCAATGCCAAACCTAAAATCGCCGAATATCATTTCACGACACTAATTCCAAATTTAGGACTTGTCGATATGTCGAAATTTGGAGGGGATTCCACAGAATCATTTTTAGTAGCTGATATTCCAGGATTAATAGAAGGAGCAAGCCAAGGAAAAGGCTTAGGACATCAATTTTTGAAACACATTGCAAGAACTCAAATACTTATCCATGTAATAGATGGATATTTAGAAAATGCTGACATAAACTACAAAACAATAAACAAAGAGCTAAAAGATTTTGATAAGACACTAGCCAAAAAACCACAAATAGTCGTTATTAATAAGATAGATCTACTTAACGAAGAAACGTTAGCAGCAAAGAAGAAAGAACTGAGAAAAGCATACAAGAAAGGAGAAATATTTGAAATTTCAGCAGCAACACACAAAGGATTAAAACCGCTTTTATTTGAAATATGCAAACGCATTAAAGAACTCAAGAGAGATTTGAGAAATAATCCACCGGAAGAAGTTGTAGAAATGCCTGTATTAAGACCACATCTAGAAAAAGCACCATTTATACTTGAAAAAATAAAGAAAACAAAAACTCAAAAAACATTCAAGATAACAGGAACAAAGATAAATAGACTCGCAGTAATGACAGACATAAGAAATCCGGAAGGACTTGAAAGAATGTATATATACATAGAGAAATTTGGCATCAAAAAATTAATAAACAAAAAAGGCGCAACATTCGGGGATTTCATAGAAATAAGCGGCAAAAAAATACCTTATAGAAAATAAATGAAAATTATAGTCGGATTAGGAAATATAGGTGAAAAATATGAGAATACACGTCACAATGTAGGTTTTATGTTCATTTCGGAAGTAATCAACGAGATAGAGAAGAAACTTCATAAAACAGTAGAAATGGTAGAAAATCCTAAATTCAAAGCTCAAATAGGAAAATTTTCATACAATGGAGAAGATTTTTTATTGGTAAAACCAACAACATTCATGAATTTGTCAGGAGAAGCAATTTCGAAAATACTAAATTTTTACAAAGAATCTCCAGAAAATTTATTTGTAATATATGACGACGTAGACCTCCCGCTCGGGAAAATAAGAATAAGGGACAAGGGTTCAGCAGGAACACACAACGGAATAAAGTCTGTAATTCAACAACTAGGGACAGAAAATTTCACAAGAATTCGGATAGGAATAGAAAGTAGGGGAGTATCAAGCCCAAAACAACAAGATATTAGCGATTTTGTACTTTCCAGATTTAAAGAAGAGGAGCTTTCAGAAGTAAAAAAAGCAATAGAAGAAGGAATAAACGAATTAAAAAAACTGGTAATCTCAAAATAAGCTTGACCAATTCAAGATTTTTACGTAGATTACCTACGCAAATTTTAAGTATTAAACACAATCAAAATGTTCGCAATAATAGAAACAGGAGGAAAACAATACAAAGTCGAGAAAGGATCAATTCTTGAAATAGAAAAATTAGAATTAAACTCAGAGGATAAAATAGAAATCGACAAAGTGGTTTTAATCGTAGACGGAGACAATATGAAACTTGGAACACCATACATAGATGGTGCTTTTGCAGAAGTAAAAGTAATAGAACAAACAAAAGGAGACAAAATATTTGTATACAAGATGAAAGCAAAGAAAAACTATCAAAAGAAACAAGGACATAGACAAAAACTTACAAAAGTAGAAGTATTGAATATTTCAGCTTCAGGAGCAAAACCGGTCGAGAAAAAAGAAAAAATAGTAGTAGAAAAGAAAGCAAAACCGGCAAAAAAGCCAAAAACAGAAAAAACTGCAGCAGCAAAAAAACCTGCAACTAAAAAATCAGCTTCAAAGAAAAAAGAAGAATAAAGCTATAAAGCTTTAAGTTTAACAACAATATCATTTAAATCTTCGGGCAAATCAGTCCTGAAGATTTTTGAATTACCATCAGGATCCTTAAATTTAAGCATATAGGCATGCAGAAATTGCCTCTTAAGACCAAATATTTCAAAAAACGATTCATTAAACCTCTTATCTCCATAAGTCTCATCCATAACCACAGGATGATCTATTGCCTTCATATGGACCCTTATTTGATGAGTACGACCCGTTTTTATATCAACATCAAGAAGAGTTACGGTACCAAAAGAAATTTTATACTCATGAAGCACTTCATAAACACTAACAGCATTTTTAGCCCCTATGCTAGCCGACACATTCATCCTTGTTCTATGATTCAGATCTCTTGATATAGGAGAATCAATAACCGCCTTCTTATGCTTCAAAACACCTCTCACAAGCACATAATAATGCTTTTCAACTTTCCTAGCCTTAAAAAGCTTCACAAAATAATCATAGGAAGCCTTATTCTTAGCAACGATTAAAATTCCTGATGTATTTTTATCAAGCCTATGAACAATACCTGGACGAATAGGATTCAATCCATTTAAATCAATTTTTGACTTAAGGGCATCAATAAGGGTAGGCTCATGGGAAGTATCAGAAGGATGCACAGAAATTCCCGAAGGCTTTTCCACAACCATATAATCCTTGTTTTCGAATAGAATATTAACCATATCCCTATTGTATACTATTCCAGACCATATCGAAAATCATCTTATGCATATCCGCAGTTCTTGGGCTATCTATAACAATTCCATATTCTGCACCCTTTTGAAGATTTAAAATACAAACCTTATTGTCATAAATAGCCATTTCATTCTCAAAAAGTTTTCCAAAATCAGCCTTATCAAGACACAAAACTTCAACATTTTTATTCTTAAAATTAAATGTATTTTTTATTTCATCAAGATTTGGCAAAATTATTTTAAAAGACTTCAAAGTTTTTCTTTTCAAAGATTCTCTAAAAAAATCAGAGAAATTATCTTCAATCAATAAATATTTATCAAAAGATAAATAACCTCTTTTTTCACAATTTGCCTTAAGAAAGTCATGGATCACTTGCTTAACCCCCTCACATCCATCAAAAAAAGAAACAACAGGTTTATGAAAAATAAAATTATCAGAAACACCTCTAAACTGAGGAAGAACAGAAATAAGCTTATCTCTATAATAATCAAAAACACGACATTTACGATCAATATAACCTATAAGAAAATTGGGATCATTAGCCACAAAATATTGAATTTTCTTAGCAGAATAAGAGGAAACCACACCCTTTTGCTCTAAAGTTTTAATAATACTCCAAACAGAAGTACGATTCATAGAAAGCCTCTTCGCAAGCAAAGTAACAGGTTGAGCACCAATCTGGAGAAGTTCCAGATAAACTTTTGACTCATTACTGGTAAAGCCTATTTGACACAGATAATCCTGCAGCATATAAATATAAACATCGAATACAGGAGGGCAATTCTACAACCACAAAGATGAATATGTCAACATCTTTTGACCAACAATCTCCGTTTTGCATTTTAAAGTACAGTTTGGTATCCTGAAAAACGAAACAAATAACAATCAAATAAATGGCAAAAGACAATAAAAATTTGCTGGAAAGGGGAGTAGTAGATGTGATTATAAAAGCAGAATTGGAAAAGAAATTAAATTCAGGAAAAAAACTAAGAATCAAACTTGGAATAGACCCTTCAGGCGCAGATTTGCATATAGGACACATGGTAGTAATTAAAAAATTAAGAGAATTTCAAGCAGCAGGACATCATATAATGCTTTTATTTGGAAATTTTACGGGACAAATCGGAGATCCAACAGATAAACTAAATGCACGAAAACCAAAAACTCAAGCAGAACTTGAAGAAAATGCAAAAAAATACATGGAGCAAGCCGGTAAAATATTGGATATGAAAAATGTTGAAGTTGTATGGAACGCAGATTGGCTCGGAAAATTAAGTTTTGCAGACGTAATTAAATTAGCACAGGTTTTCACAGTTCATCAAATGCTGGAAAGAGATATGTACCAAGAAAGAATCAAAAAAAATCAACCGATATACATGCACGAATTTCTATATCCATTAATGCAGGGATACGATTCAGTAGCATTAAAATCAGATTTAGAGCTAGGCGGAACCGATCAAACATTCAATCTATTAGCCGGAAGAGAAATACAAAGAGCATATGGGCAAGAACCACAAAGTGTACTAACAGTCCCACTATTAGTTGGAACTGACGGAAAAGATAAAATGGGAAAAAGTTTAAACAACTACATAGGGGTAAATGAATCACCAAAAGATATGTATGGAAAAACAATGTCTATACCGGACGATTTAATAATTCCATATTTAGAACTTGCAACAGATATACCGCTAGAAGAAATTAAAAAACTAGCAAAAGCACTAAAAGAAGGCGAAAACCCAAAAAACTTAAAAATGATGCTGGCAAGAGAATTAGTGACTCTATATCATGATAAAAAATCAGCAGAGTCAGCAGAACAAGAATTTACAGAAGTATTTTCAAACAAAGGAAAACCGGAAGAGATAGAAAAAACATTTCTTTCCGGAAAAAAACATAAACTTGTAGATTTACTCGTCGAAACAAAACTAACAGCCTCAAAAAGTGAAGCAAGAAGACTTATCGAACAGGGAGGAATAAGAGTCGATGACGAAAAAATAACAGAAATGGATTTTGTATTAGATATAAGCAAAGAACGTCTGATACAAGCCGGAAAAAGGAAATTTATAAAAGTGATAGGAAAATAATGCTCCAGAAAAATCTTGAAAAAGTACTAAAGACAACAAAAAAACACCTGGAAAAATTGTCTTCCCTTGGCGTAAAAACAGTTGAAGATTTGCTTCTTTATTTTCCACGTGATTACAACGACACAAGAGAATTCACAAAAATAAAAGATATCATCCCAAACGAAGTAAGTACAATAAAAGGAAAATTGACTTCACTTTTCAATATAAGCACAAAATTCGGAAAAAAAATTACTCGAGGAGTTTTCACAGATTCAACAGGATCAATAGAAGTAGTTTGGTTTAACCAGCCACATCTCACAAGAATGTTGCCAAGAACAACAGAAATAATCCTTAGCGGAAAAGCAAAAACAGGTTTTAAAAAAATTGCACTTCAAAATCCAACTCATGAAATAATAAAACCATACGAAAAACAAGTCCACAGCGGCATAATAGCACCTGTATATCACGAAACTGAAGGAATAACATCAAAATGGATAAGAGAAAAAATAAAACCACTTGTAGATGAATGGCTAACTTTTTTCGAAGAATATTTACCTGAAGAAGTTCTAAAAGAACACAACTTAATGAGCATAAAAGATGCAATAAAAAACGTGCATTTTCCTGAAAGCGAAAAGCTTTTATTGCAAGCAAGAGAACGCCTAGGATTTGATGAACTTTTTTTACTACAATTAAAAGTTTTACAAAGAAAATGGCATTGGCAAAACGTAGAAGAAAGAGAGTCAAAAATAATAGAAACAGATTTAGAAATAGTAAAAGAAGCAATCTCTGGACTTCCATTTGAACTTACAAATGCACAGAAAAAAGCACTTAAAGACGTTCTTGATGATTTGCAAAAACCCTATCCGGCAAGCCGATTGATACAAGGAGACGTTGGATCTGGAAAAACAGTAGTAGCAGCCTTAGCAACATTAAATGTAGTCAAAAAAGGCTACCAAGTTGCAATAATGGCACCAACTGAAATCTTGGCAAAACAACATTACTCAACATTTGTAAAAACACTTACAAAGTATAATTTAAACATTCAATTCATTTCAGGCTCAACAAGTAAAAAAATGAAAGAAGATGTTGTCAGGCAAATGAAAACAGGAACTGTCGACGTAGTCATAGGAACACATTCATTGATTCAAGAAGATATAGGATTTAGAAACTTAGGACTTGCAATAATAGATGAACAACACAGGTTTGGAGTTAAACAGAGAGAAGTTTTAAAAAGTTACAATTCTCCACATCTTTTAAGCATGACAGCAACACCAATTCCACGAACACTAGCTATAGTTGTTTACGGAGATCAGGATCTATCAGTAATAGATGAAATGCCCAAAGGCAGACAAGAAATCATCACAAGAGTAGTTCCGGAAAACAAACGAACAGAAGCTTACAGATGGATCGAAGATCAAATTGCAAAAGGAAGACAAGCTTTTGTGATTTGCCCACTCATAGACGAATCAGACACAATAGAAGTAAAATCAGTAACTCAAGAATACGCACATTTACAAGAATTTATTTTTCCAAAATTAAAACTGGGACTTCTTCACGGAAGGCTTAAACAAGAAGAAAAAGATCAAGTGATGGAAGATTTTAAAAACAATAAAATAAATATTTTAGTTTCTACATCCGTAGTTGAAGTCGGAATAGACGTACCAAATGCAACAATAATGCTGATAGAAGGATCTGAAAGATTTGGACTATCCCAGCTACACCAGTTTCGCGGAAGAGTTGGAAGGGGAGTGCATCAATCATATTGCTTCCTGTTCACAGGCAATTTATCAGAGGAAGGAAAAACAAGAATGCAATCCATGGAAAAACACTCAAGCGGCTTTAAACTAGCTGAAATCGACATGCAATTAAGAGGACCAGGGGAAGTTTACGGAATACGTCAAAGTGGCATTCCAGACCTAAAAATGGCAAGCTTGACAGATTCCATAAATATCGAAAAGGCTAGAAATAGCGCATCAAAAATCATCTCTCAAGATCCATTATTAAAAACATTTCCAAAATTAGCAGCGAAAATCACAGAAATTCAAGAAGTTTTCGTAAATGATTAAAAAAATATAAAATTTTTATAAAATTTTAGACGTTAGATTAAGACCTAAAGAAAGCCAAAAAACAAGACTTCTTGTTTTCCACATCGATGACCAAACACCTGTCTTTTTTATTTAAACGCGTTAAAACGCAAATTTTAAGACATCTTTTTGTTGAATTTCACAACAAAAGGGGAATCAAGCAAGAAACCAAAAAAGCCACAAAAAAATGATTAAAAATAAGAAAATACAGCCAGAGAGAGAATAATAAATAAAAATAATAATTAATAGAAAAGAACAAAAACCATGAAAAACATACAAAATAACATTCTAAATCAAAAATCAATCCAAGTTTGCACAAGATACATTGTGCAAACCTTTCTGCTTATATTCCCTTCAACATATAAGTCCCTTTAAGTCTGTATCCCAATTTTTTATAATATTCTCTCGTTCCTATTCCAGCTATGACAGCAAGTTTCTTATATCCATTCTTTTTTGCAAAATCCTCAGCATATTTCATAAGCTTGGAACCGAATCCACCATGTTGTTTTTCTTTGCCACTCCTCTTCCCTACTGCAACTTGTTTTCCATAAACATGTATTTCCCTTACCAAAGCAGCATTTTTCAATTCAGGAATAAATGTTTTAAATGGGAATCTCAACCTAATAAGGGCTATGAGCTTATCATATTTGATATCTTCAAAAGAGATAAAAAACTCTTTTCCACCATTGGCATCATATTCTCGAACAATCAATTTCACATCTTTTTCCTTAAAAGATTCATTTTTGATCTCACGTGCACGTATTTCACGAAAAGTTTTTCCAGTACTTTTCATATATTTTTCTTCAAGAATTTGCCTTATATTAGACACTTTTGAGCCGGCGGTTATATCAGGCGCAGGAATATCTCTGGCAACACGATCAACTCGACACCACTCAGGCACAGACAACATTTCGGCCAAAAGAATTTCTTCCAGAGTTTTATCATCATAAGGTTGAAATTCACCACGTTTAAAAGTGTAGAAAAGTTGAGTTTTGGGCACAACCACACAAGGGTAAATTTTCAAATAATCAGGTTGAAAACCAGAGTCTGTAAAAAGTTCTCCAACCATTTTTTTATCAAAATCAGGCGTAGATCCTGGCAAATTCGGCATCATATGATATCCGATTTTAAATCCGCTATCTTTTAACAGACCTGTAGCATCTTTCACAGATTTCAAATCATGCCCCCTCTTCGTTAATTCCTGTATTCTTTCATCAGTAGTCTGTACTCCAAGCTCAATTTTAGTCACACAAAGCATTCGTAGACGTCTAACCTCAGTTTTATCGATAAAATCAGGTCTGGTCTCTATATTTATACCTATACATCTAACATCTGAAGTTTCATTTTTCTTTATAGTATTGGCAAAAGAAAGTTTTTCCTTCAATGGCTTTTTTAATAAGATAAGCAAAGAAAAGTCGTTCATTGCAGTAAGACATCTTTTTATAAACCATGTTTGATAAGCTCTCGGATAAGAACTGAAAGTACCACCTATCACACGTAACTCAACTTTTGAAACTTCATGTCCGGTTATAGTAAGAGCCTTCAATCTAACAAAAACCTGAGTATATGGATCAAAATTTTGCCTTAATGCCCTTTGAGCGGCAGGTTGCGAAGGCAGATAACTTTTCGGCATTCTAACATCTGTAGGGCAATAAACACACTTCCCTGGGCACGGATATGGCTTTGTAAGAACAGTTACAGGGGTTACACCACTCAAAGTTCGCACTCCCCTTTTTCTAAGAAAGGAAAGAAGAGATGGATTATTCTTTATTTTTTTCTCCTTAAGTAAATCCTCATAAGCCCTAATAAAATAAAGATTGTGAAAAATTTTCCCCTTAAATGTTTTCACAATTCCATTTCTAAAATGCTCAAAATCAGACCTTGTTTTGAAAGTTTTTTTTGAGGCCTCGATTATAATATTTCTTGCAAGCTCCTGATTGTCATCCAGATTTAAATTCGCAAAATCCATACAGAACAATTATAATTGATACATGCGAGAAACAACAGCAATTAGCTTACTAAAAAAAGTAGTAAAAGACTACACGGAAATTTCAGAAGAATTCGATAAAACAAGAAAAAACAAATGGGAAGAATTTGATAAATTTTTGAAATACATAAAAGATAACAACGTAGTTGCAGATGTAGGATGCGGAAACGGCAGATTTTATCAATTTCTAAAAAAACATAGAAAGACAAAATATATAGGCATAGATAACAACAAAAAACTACTTGAAAAAACCAAAAAAGAAAAAAATGCAAAATTTATAAAAGGAGATTTGCTTAAAATTCCACTAAAAAAAGAAAGCGTAAATACAGTGCTGGAAATAGCATCACTTCACCACATACCATCAGCAAAATTAAGAGAAAAAGCAATAAAAGAAGTAAGCAGAGTACTAAAGAAAAATGGGATTTTTATAGTCAGTGTATGGAATTTATTTCAACCAAAATATATAAAATACCTAAAAAAAGCTTTTATTAGAGCAATAATAACATTAGGGAAATACGAGAGTAGAGATACATTCATTCCATGGGGAAAAAAAACAGAAAGATATTACTATGCATTTAAAGAAGATGAACTTCAAAAATTGCTAAAAAAAAATGAGTTTGAAATACTGGAAAAAGAGAAAAATAATAATATAGTATTCATATGCAGAAAGAAAAAATAGAAATTTTAGGAGTCAGATTCGACAATGTCAATCTTCAAGAAGCCGCATTAAAAGCCATAAAATTGGCCAAGGGAAATTCAAAAACATACATAACGACTCCAAATCCGGAAATAGTACTTAAAGCAATAAAAAATCCAATTTTCTTGGAAGTTTTAAACAATTCAGCATTAAATATTCCGGATGGAACAGGAATCTTATTAGCAAGCAGGTACCTATCAAAACAAAAAGTTTTAAAAGAACGTGTCACAGGAATAGACTTAATGCTGGAAATCTGCAAAAGATCAGGCTATGAAAATTTAAAAATATTTTTATTAGGAGCAAGCGAAAGCGCAGGAAAAAAGGCAAAACAACATCTTGAAGAAAAATATCCAAACATCAAGATTGTCGGAAGACTAAGCAAAAGTCCAAGAGCAGAAGACGAAAAAGAAATAATCGAAACAATAAATCACTCAAACGCAGATATATTATTTGTTGCATTTGGAGCACCAAAACAAGAACTTTGGATCTCAAGAAACCTACAAAAATTAACCTCAGTAAAACTTGCCATAGGAGTTGGAGGAGCATTTGATTTCATCGCAGGAATAAAGAAAAGAGCACCAAAAATATTCAGAAAATTAGGTCTCGAATGGCTAATAAGATTTATTCAGGAACCTAAACGCATAAAAAGAATTTACAATGCAACAATCCGCTTTCCATACGAAATCATAAGAAGAAAAAAATAAATTATTTTTTCCTTGTGGAAGCTTTTCCGCCATTGATTCTCTTATCAACAAACATTTCTATATAAGGACGAATTTTATCCACAATAAACTCAATTGCCATAAGCGGCTGAGCTATCGTATCGTGAATCTTTACCACAGTAGTCTTGATCTCATTACTAACACTTGAAAAATCACGCAAAATCAAAATTGCATAAAAAAGAGTAATACACAAAAATATAACAAGGACTATAAAACCCATAGCCAACGACATATTTAATATATCTGCAGAAGTTGCGAACATAGGAAAATGGTTAAGAGGATAAAACCATAGTAATAATAGATCAAACAATAAGCTTCTTCAAGACATCATTCACCATTTGCGGATTTGCCTTGCCTTTTGATTTCTTCATAGCTTGTCCAACCAAAAATGCCATAGCCTTTTCTTTTCCAGCTTTCACGTCAGAAACAGGTTCAGGATTTTCATCGATAACTTCACTGCAAACACGTTCTATTTCAGAAGTATCGGACACCTGCTTTAGTCCCTTATCTTCAACAATTTGAGCGGGAGCAGTCCCGTTTTTATACATTTCCTCAAACACATCTCCTTTTGCAGTATTGTTTGAAATCACATTAGAATTGACCAATTTTATAAGTTCAGCCATCATTTCTGCAGAGATTTTTTGCTGATTTATTTCTACTAAATATTCCTTTAATTTTGCAATCAAAATAGTAGTAATAAAAGAAGCAGCCTTCTTCGGATCCTCGCAAATTTCAACAACTTTTTCAAAATAAACAGCCATCACAGGATCATCTGAAAGTATACGGGCCTCATCTTCAGAAATTCCAAAATTTTCTACGTATTTTTTTCTTTTAACATTCGGTAACTCCGGTAAAGCTTTCCTTATATCAGCAACCATATCCTCATCCAAAATAAGCATAGGTAAATCCGGTTCAGGAAAATATCTATAATCATCACTTTCTTCCTTATCTCTCATGAAATACGTCTCTTTTTTTTCATCATTCCATCCCATCGTAACAGGAGATTTCACAGGATTACCCTCCTCCCAAGCAGAAATTTGTCTTTTAATTTCATACTCAACTGCATTCTCAAGCATCTTGAAGGAATTCAAATTTTTAATCTCAGCACGTGGATAAAGTTTTATTTCTCCTTTTGGCCTAATAGAAACACTGGCATCAAAACGCATCATCCCCTTCTCCATATCAGCATCACTACTTCCGACATAACGAACAATTTTTTGTATTTCTCTCGCATAAGTACAGGCTTCTTGGGCATTTCTCATATCAGGCTCAGAAACAATCTCCATAAGTGGAGTTCCAGCTCTATTAAAATCAACCAAAGATCCATCACGAACATGCGTCAATTTTCCTGCATCATCCTCTAAATGCAAACGGGTAATCCCAACTCTAACCTTTCTAATATTATTTTCGGCATCTCTTACTTCTACCTCAATAAAGCCATTTTTAGACACAGGCTCATCATACTGGGAAATCTGAAACCCTTTCGGATTATCAGGATAAAAATAATTTTTTCTATCAAACTTAGAATGTAGTTGAATTTCACAATTTAGGGCAAGCGCAGCTTTTACACCTTTTTTTAAAGCTTCTTCATTAACAACCGGAAGTTGCCCGGGAAACCCCATACAAATAGGACAAGCATTTATATTTGGAGCTTTATCAAAAGAATCATTGTCACAGCTACAAAACATTTTAGTTTTTGTAGACATTTGAGCATGAATTTCCAAACCTATAACAGCCTCGAATTCCATATAAATTAGTTAACGAACAAGATAATAAACAGATTTTTTCAAATCGGCAATAGAACCATTATTGTTAAGAATGCAATCAACCCTCGAAGGTTTATTTATAAAAAATTCTTTTTTCCGATTTTCACGGTCAACCCAAACAACTTTATCAACAATCTGCCCAAACTTATTATCATCAAAATAAACAGCCTCAATTGCGACATTTTCTTTGCCTAAAGCCAAACATTCATCAATCAATTCGCTTATTTTTTTATAAACCAGTGGATGTATCAACTCATTTAACTTTTCAATATTTTGCACGTCCATGAAAATAAGTTTTTTCAATTTTTTCCTACAAACATTTCCCTGCTTATTCAAAAATTCATTGCCGAAATTTTTAGTAATCAATATCTCTCCATCATTACCGGACTTATAAAGATTATGAACTATTTTATCAGCATAAATACAAGAAAAACCCATCTCTTTCAAAAATTCCATAACAAGAGATTTACCACTCCCCTGCCATCCTGTAAGCCATATAATCATAATTTTGCACCTAAATCATTCAATGCCTTTTTATAAGAATGCAAAGCAACTTTGAGATCTTTTTCGCCTATTTCGACCATTTCATGAGCTATAGAATTGCGCACTTTATGAGCAGACCAAACAGAATCTATATCAGAAAAAAGTCGACAGGATAATTTTAATTTTTCACCTAGAGATCCTTCGTATCCTTTTTTACTTAAAGCATAATCAAGCAATTTATCTCCATCCAAAACAGCTTCTTTAGGATAAGAATGGAACATATCAATTATTCTTATCCAATGAGATTTAATATATTCAAGTTCCTTGCTTGTAAAAACAGAAGTTCTCTTTTTCAAAAAAATCAAAAAGAAAATAAACAAAACAAAAACAACAAGGAACAAAGTTATTACACCAAGAAAATTTTCAGTAATCATTTATCTTTCTTAGGAATTTTTATCTTCTCATTCTGGACATTATAAGCAATCATGTCAGACAACATGGATTTAAGCATTTGATGATCTCTAACACTTCGATCATAAACATATTTTTCCTGATACTTCATGATCAACCTTTCAAGTTTTTTAGGAGAGGCTGCATCCTCAAGGATAATAGAAATTTGAGATCCCATTTTATCTATTTGAGTATCTCCATAATTAAAAATTGTCTGAAGGAAACCTCTGATGGTATAGGAAATACCTTCTATCATATGATACTCAATACGCTTTGAGGTAAAATCCAAAAGACCATTTCTTTTAACCTCAACAACTCCAGCATTTGTAAGAAGCCAAACGTCAAAATACCAATCCAAAAAATGATAAATCCATCCAAAAACACCTATGATACCCCATATAATCAGTATAAAAAACATTTTTGGAAAAAGAAAATACAAACCTATTGGAACCATAATCCCAAAAGTGGAAACTTTAGCCGTAGAAACTTTCAACACGATTGGATGTTTATGTGCAACATGCAAAATTCTCTCACCATCATCCAAATATCTGCCAAACAGGTATTGTTTAAAATTCATAGAAACAAAAATTACATAAACAATTATAAATCTTGATACATCCTATTGTAAACACAAAGCAAAAATTATAAGATGACACGGCACATATAAAACTTCATGAATAAAAAAATAAAAAATATTCTGCTTTGGACAATCGATTTAGGAATAAATCTTGGAATAATTGCTGTATTGGTATTTGTTATACAAAAATGGATAATAGCTCCATTTGATATATCCGGTGCATCAATGTGCAACACATTTAATTTTATAAAAGAAAAATGTGAGACAGGATATGGAGAGAAAATAATAATCAATGAAGCCACCTATCTTTTCAATGAGCCAGTTCGTGGGGATGTCGTAGTATTTAAACCACACCCGGACGAAGACAAATATTTTATAAAAAGAGTTATTGGGTTACCTGGTGAAACAATACAAATAAAAAACGGTGAAGTATACATAACAGACAAAGAAAATAAAAAGACATTAAAACTAAATGAAGATTATTTAAATGAAAACAACAAAGGCAAAACAACAGCATACTTTAGCGACTTAGCTACATTTAAAGTCCCTGAAGGAAGCTATTTTATGTTGGGAGACAATCGCAGAGAAAGCACAGATTCAAGAAGCTGTTTCATGCAGTCAATAAATGAATCATGCAAAGATTCTCCGGAAAAAGCATTTGTAAAAAAAGAACTTATAAGAGGAAAAGCATTCGTAGCCTGGTGGCCACTTCAAAACATGAGATTGATAAACAATCCGATTTATCAAGCCAATTCGGAATCTCTGGAAGAAAAATAGGATTCCAATAAAATAATAATAGCAACGAGCAAGAGTCCTGACCACCAAGTCAGAACTCTCATCATTTGGAATGCAAAACAAAAGACAGTAACAACACTCAAAAGAAGCGCCTGCCTAAAAGACACACCAATATGTTTGTAAAAAATTTCATTTCTATAAAGCCATAATCTAAAATAGAAACCAAGAACAGTAAAAGTACAAACAAGAGCAATAAATAATGTAATAAAGAAAAATGACAAAGCAAGCCCCATGGATTCGACAGGGCTAATTTTATTTATCACAACAATAAAACCAAACCAAGCCATAATTCCAGCAAATCCTATGATTGAGATATATTTATTGTATGTCATTCTTTGATTTCTTTATTTGTTTTAAAATTAAAGGAATTTTTTTAAAATCCTCAAAAAGTATATCTTTCTTCCTAGGATCATACAAGGCAACAGCCGGATGATAAAGCGGTAAATACACCTGCCTTTCATTAAAAATACCTTTCGCTCTTTTCGGCTGTCCATGAACATCAGAAATTTTAAGCCCTGGCAAAAAACGGCCCATAGAGTGTTTTCCAAGGGTAACTATAAGCAAAGGCTTGATAATTCTTACTTGTTGATCTAAATATGGCCAACAAGCTGCTATTTCTTCAGGCAATGGATCTCTATTCTCGGGAGGCCTGCATTTTACGACATTAGCTATAAAAACATCATCACGTGAAAGCCCAATACTCTTTATAAGTTCAGTCAAAAGCTTCCCCGAGGCACCAACAAAAGGCTTTCCCTGCAAATCCTCATCTCTGCCAGGCCCCTCTCCAATAAACATAATTTCCGCATTATAACTCCCCTCTCCAGGCACAGCATGAGTTCTACCTTTATGCAAAGAGCATTTAGTACAAACATTAATTTTATTTATAAGCTCTTCCGTAATTGTCATACAACTTCCTGTTTATCAGAAATAACAGTCCAAATAAATAATACCAAAAATATAAGGACTAAAACAAAAAGATAAATAAAAACCTTACCAAACAACAGATTAAATAGAGCAGGAATTGTTTTTATAGGCAAAACAGTAGGAACAAAAACAAAAATAGCAAATAAAATCAAGGAGCTTAAAATACCAAATATAATCCACTTTAGAATACGGACAAATGGCTTAAAAACAAGCAAACCAACTAGAATAAGCAATATTATAAGAATTGAAAGATAAACATAAACAAGAAGATAAGAAAGCTCAAAAATTCCAGATTTTTCAACACTTGGAAGATTCAAGGAAAATGTAAATTGATCAGGCACCTGAGAAAATAATTTTCGATCTAAAGTTGATTTAAATTGTCTGATAAAATCATTTTTGGAGATACCAGTTGGAATACATCTTGGATTTTCAAGAACATAAACAGAAGAATCAATACAAGTATTCAAATTTCCAACCAAATGATTTGCAAATTCTTCAACAATCAAATTTCTTTTATCCCTGAAAACACCTAAATCAAGAGTAAACACACGATTACCTCCAATTTTTATAGCCTCACTAATTTGCATTCCAAAATCAGCAATAAGCGGCTTAAGCTCGGCAGCAGTAATATATTTTTTTATAACATCTGAAACATATTCAGGAGAAAAACCTTCCGGAAGATTGCCATCAAAATATTTCGGCAATTCAGATAAAGCAAGATCATAAGAATATGCAGTAAATTCATCACTGGAATAAAAATCTTTATTAAAAACAGTAAGATATAAAACAATTACCGTATAAAATAAAACAGAGGAAATAACAAAAACAGACAAAAGAACACCAGCCAAAATTTTTCTAATCATGAGGAAATTTTAGCAACAAAATCTAAAATTCCAAAATCTTTTTATTGGAATTTTCATCAATAATAGAATATTTCATCTCTTCTACAAGTTTTCCTTTCATAGAAAACCCTGAAGCCTTAGGGTGACCACCGCCTCCAAAATCAGAAACAATCTTTGATAAATCAATATCATCAAGACGTGTTCTGAAAGAACCTTTCACATTTCCATTTCGATCTTCATTAAGCAAAACAGCAAAGCGCGTATCAGGTACCATATTTAAATAATCTATAACACCAGACAACTGATCAGGAGAGGCATCACAAGTAGAATATTCATCCTCTTTTATCACAGAAACAACCACATCATCAGGAGTTTTAAAAGCCTTTTCCAAAACACGTCCCCATAATTTAAGTCCAGTTACAGTATTTGATTTAAACAAAGATTTTACTATAGTTTTAAAATCAGCTCCTACAGAAATCAAATCGGCAGCTATTTCAAAAACTTCCTGACAAGTATTCGAATGCATAAAACTGCCAGTATCGCTATAAACACCGGAAAGAAGACAAGTTGCAATATCTTTATCAATTTCAATACCAATAAATTTAAAAAATCTATAAACGATTGTAGTCGCAGAAGGCGCGGAAATATCAACAAGATTTATAGTTCCAAAATTATCATTGGAAGCGTGATGATCTATATTTAAAATAGGAATACCAGATGTGAAAAAATCAGGATATTTTAAATGAAAATTAGTCATATAGGATGCACCACAATCAACACAAACAATATAATCAAAATCTTTAAGTTCAAATTCATCTCTATATTCCTTGATTGAAGGCAAAAAAGAAAAAACTCTCGAAGGTTTATCCGCACAAGCCAAAGTAACAATTTTACCAACTTTCTCAAGCCAAATCTTAACAGCAATAGCAGCTCCAAGAGTATCACTATCTGGCTTCCTATGAGAAACCACAAGCACTCTACTCGCCTTCATTAAGCCATCATTCGCCTTTTTAAACAACTCATTCATTTCCATTTTCATATTTAATTCATTCTAAAAGGGTAAATTATACATCAAAATCAAAATAAATCAAGTTATTTTTAGCTCAGATATGATAAGATGGACAACATGAAAATAGTATTTTTCGGAACACCGGAGTTTGCAGTGCCAACTTTAGAATCTTTGGCAAAAGATATGGATGTCATATCAGTTGTTACCCAGCCCGACAAAAAAGTCGGCAGAAAACAAATAGTTACTCCCCCACCAGTAAAAATATCTGCGGAAAAACTTGGAATCAAAGTAATTCAACCAAAAAACAAGAAAGAATTAAGAGACAAATTAAAAGACATCAAGGCTGACTTCTTCGTAGTTTTAGCCTTTGGAATGATTTTAGAAAAAGATGTTCTAGAAATACCAAAATACGGATGCATAAACATTCATGCATCATTACTTCCCAAATATAGAGGTGCATCTCCTATCCAGGAAGCATTATTAAACGGAGACAAAAGCACTGGGATAAGCATCATGAAAATGGGGGAAAAATTAGACCAAGGACCTGTATACTTACTTCAGAGAATAGAAATAGAAGATTTAGACGATTTAGAAACTTTAAGCAGAAAATTACAGACATTAAGCGCAAAAATGATATCTCCAGTACTAATAGATATTGCAGAAGGAACACTTTATCCACTCGCACAAATTGAATCAAAAGCGACATATTGTAAAAAAATAGAGAAAAAAAATGGAGAAATAAATTGGGAAATGGATGTAGAAAAAATACACAACATGATCAGAGCATATAGTATTTGGCCATGTGCTCACACAAAATTCAATGGAAAAGAAATAAAAATATTGGAAGCAGGATTTGAAAAAAAAGAATCCAAGATAGAAGCAGGAAAATTTTTCGTCGAATCAGGAACAGTAAAAATTTCAGCAAAAAACGGGAACATTCTTCCTAAAAAACTTCAACTGGAAGGCAAGAATCCTATGTCAGAGAAAGAATTCCTAAACGGATATAAAGCGCAAATAGAAAGCCAGAAAAGCGCCTGACCTTGATATAGTGTAAAGAGATAATGATCGAAAGAGCCTAATATCAAAAGCATAAAACATATAGAAATAAAAAATGGATTCTTTCTCTTAAAAGAATAAATAAAAAGGTAAACAAAAAAAGAAAGAACAATAACAAATCCAAGAATTCCAAGCTCGGATAGAGTCAAAACAAATATATTATGAACAGGCTGTATATCCCAGGGGGACAATTTTAAAAAAGAAAAATTTTGCATTAAATCAGTAAAATTTCCAATACCAACACCAAAAGGATTCTGAAAAAACATAGCAAATCCAATAAGCAAATATAAAACTCTATAATCCAAAGATTGGGCATCTATAGAATTGATTCGATCAATAAATAAAGGAAAAGCTTTCAAAACAAATAACATAAATACAGCACTAACAATTATATATAAAACTCTTCTAAATAATTTCAATTTATCAAGTTTTTTAAAAGAAAATATTGAAAATATAAAAATTCCTACAAGAAAAGCAATCAGCCCTGTCCTCGAAAAAGTTAAGATCAAAGACAGGAAGAAGATAAAAATTAAAAAAGAAAAAATCTTAGGAGCACTTTTAAAAAGACGAATCGCAGAAAAAATTGCAAAAACTAAATAACCGGCAAAAATATTTGGATGAGGAAAAGTACCATAAGAACGCAGGAATTTCATATTCATTAAATCAACTTTCGCCACACCAAGAATACTCGAATTCACAACAGGTTCTCCAAAAAATCTAAGACCAAGCGATTCCTGTAAAACATACTGAGAAATGCCAATAACCGCTTCCATAAACATCACAGCGCAAATAACAAGCAAAACTTTTTTAACATCAATAATTCCATTAATGACAAAAAGATAAATAACAAAAAATTCACAAAATCTCAGGATATAAAAAATCGAATTAACTAAATTTACAGAGAAAAAAAGCGAAATCAAAAAAGACAAAAGCATCAAACAAAGAGAATAAAAAATCTTCTTATTTCCAAAAGAAAAATTTTTAACCACGTAAGAATCTCTGGAAAACACCATATCTAAAGCAAAAAACATAAGACCGAAAATCAACATTAAATCAGATAAATACAAGAAATGACTCAAATATGGATTAAAGAAACCTGAATCATAAACACCGGAACCAAACAAAAAGACACCTACTTGAAATGGCAAAAAAGCGAAAAATAAATAGAAAAAAATTTTATAAGCTTTTTTAAGCATCTCAAGTCTTGGGTTTAAGGCAATTATATGGTAGATTTAAAGCCGAAATAAATCAAACATGTTTACAGGAATAATACAAAAACAGGGAAAAATAATCGCCATCAAGAAAAACAATAAAGCATGGAAATTTGAAATAGAAATAGAAAAATTTCTGAAAGACGTAAAAAAAGGTGATTCAATAGCTGTGAACGGTGTA
Source organism: Candidatus Peribacteria bacterium (assembly GCA_943356465.1). GTDB lineage: Bacteria > Patescibacteriota > Gracilibacteria > UBA1369 > LOWO2-01-FULL-3 > UM-FILTER-38-24. The sequence goes on along the minus strand of CALREX010000002.1, from coordinate 39,256 downwards.
TGCACAACAGTCGTAGATCTAGAAAAAAATTGCTTCGCATTTGAAACGATCGAAGAAACTCTAAAAAAAACCAACTTCAAAAAACTTAAAAAGGGATTTCTTGTAAATCTAGAAAAATCAATAAAATGGAACGAAAAAATAGACGGACATTTCGTACAAGGACATATCGATGAAACAGCTAAAGTTTTGAGCATAAAAATTGACAAGAAAAGAACAAGAATAACAATTTCATTATCAAAAGAAATGAGACCATTCGTGGCTTATAAAGGCTCTATTTCCATAAACGGAATATCTTTGACAATTTCTGACGTAGAAGATAAAAAATTCAGCATCGATATAATCCCGCATACACTTAAAAACACAAATTTATCCAAGATCAAAAAAAATGATATAGTGAATCTTGAAGCCGATATGATTGCGAGATATCTCCACAAGATAATAACAACAAAATGACAAAAAAAGGACTTCAGGAAGAGCTAGGCATAAATGGGGAAAAATTCAAAATTGCAATAGTGCTACCATATTTCAACGAACAATATGGACTAGAAATGCTAGAAAACACAAAAGAAGAATTGATTAGAAACAAAGTACAAGGAAAAAATATAAAATTATTCAGATGCGCCGGAACACTTGAAATTCCATTCACTTGCAAAAAAATAATAGAAAAATACAAACCAGATGCCATCATAGCACTTGGTATAGTAATTCGAGGAGAAACATCGCATTTTGATCTTGTCACGAAAACAACACATAAAGCATTGATGGATTTGCAGATGACAAAAAACACACCGATTTCTTTCGGAATTCTTGCATGCGAAAACGAGAAACAAGTAAAAGAAAGAGTTTCAAAAAACAAATTAAACAAGGGAAAAGAATATGCAATAGCAGCACTTCTACAAGCAAATTTTAAATAAAAAATATGGAGATCAGAACAATCAAAGACATAGAAAATCTAGCAGGGAAAAAGGTACTTCTTAGAGTCGATTTCAATGTCCCAACAAATAAAACTACTGGAGAAATTGATGATAACACAAGAATAGTGGAATCATTACCAACAATAAAATTTCTCATTGAGAAGGGAGCAAAAATAATAATAATGTCTCATCTAGGAAGACCCGATGGAGAAGTCAAAGAAGACGTAAGGCTAACAAAAGTTGGAGAAGATCTCTCAAAACTATTAAACAAGCCAGTAAAGAAATTAGACGAAGTTTTGAGCAACAATGTAAAAATGGAAATTTCAAAAATGCAAAACGGAGACATAATTCTACTTGAAAACATGAGATTTAGAAAAGAGGAAGAAGAATGTGAACCAAATTTTACAAAAGAATTAGCGTCATTTGGAGAAGTTTTCGTAAACGATGCATTTGGCACAGCACACAGAAAACACGCATCTACAGCGGGTTTAGCAAACTATTTGCCTTCATACGCAGGATTTTTGATGGAAAAAGAAATAACACAGTTATCAAAAGTTTTATACGAGACACCTCCAAGACCCATCACGATGATTTTTGGAGGCTCAAAAATAGATACAAAAATCGGAATAATACAGCACTTTCTGGATAAAGCTGATTATTTTCTCATAGGCGGTGGACTGGCTAACACATTCTTATTTGCAAAAGGCGTCAACATTGGAAATTCACTTTGTGAAAAAGATAAAATAGACATCGCGAAACAAATCATAGAAAAATTAAATTCAAAAGAAGGCGCATTAAATTTGCCGACAGATGTAGTAATAGCAAAAGAAATTTCAAACGAAGCACAAACGGAGGAAGTATCTATAGAAAATCTTCCTGATGGAATGAAAATTCTAGATATTGGCTCAAAAACAGCAAAACATTTCAGTGAAATCATAAGAAAATCAGGCACAGTGATTTGGAACGGACCTGTTGGAGTTTATGAATTCAAACCTTTCATGAATGGCACTAAAGAAGTTGCAGAAGCTATAGCAAACACAAAATGCATCTCAATTATCGGCGGTGGAGATACAGCAGATGCTGTAAAAAAACTTGGAATTCCACATGAAAAATTCACACACATCTCGACAGGCGGCGGCGCATGCATAGAATTTTTATCAGGAGAGAAACTTCCTGGTATAGAAATCTTAAGAAAATAGAATAGAAACAACTTCCCTATTTCTTTTTGTCGGCGATATTTATAACAGTTTCACTCTTTTTATGTTCGCAACAAAATCCTTGCCATCCAAAAAATCTTTCATTTATTCTTACAAAGATTTCATTGCTAACAGCATAAACTCCATAAGTTATGAAGTATGCCGCAAAAACATCGATAGAATAATGCACATGCATAAGCAAAACAGTGACACCCATAACAAAAGATCCTAATAGAAGAAACCATTCGAAAAATTTATTTGTACCTCTAAACAATAAAAACGCTAAAAATGGAATCGCCACATGACCTGAAAAAAACAAATCATTTTTAAATAAAAATCTTTGCATAATAGAACTCCAAGGTACAACACCATTAGCATAAAAAGATCCATCAGGTGGACCATAATTGGTAAGTAAAATAAAAACACCACGAACAAAAAGCAAGATACCATAAGTTTTAAGAACAAAAGGTCCTCTCTCCGGCACTAACAAAAACGCATAAAATAAAATTATTATAATCAAAAGATAAATGCCGGAAACATATAAAAATTCTAAATTATACGTAGGAATATTATCCAGAATTGAATCGCCAACAGATGGATAAATAAATGTATCATTAAACTCACTGGCATAAAAATTCACAAGATAGCCAGAAAAAAGAATCCCGGCAGAAATAATTGCAGCTGTCCAAAAATATTTTTGCTTCGAAACAGCAACATATCTCATTTTAACAGATCTGAAAAATTCAAACATAATAATATTAATTTAAAGTCCATTTTTTAATTTTTTCCTCTACATCTTTAGCCTTTTTCGCATATCTCTCTCTGGAAACTCTTAAAATCTTTTGCAGATAAAATTCGTCAGCAATATTACCTGAAGCAGGCAAAGTAGACAAAGAAAAAGTTTTTGAAGGCATACCATCTATAAGAAGCTTCATATAAGCATTATATTTATTCAAAGCAGCTAAATCCACAGGCAAAACATCTTCACCAAACTGCTGTGAAAGATATTCACCATCCTCATATCCAACTTGAAAAGACAAAATACTACCAACATTTCCAAAAACAGCATCCTTAACTTCTTCAGGCATTTGAGCAATATATTGATTTGCAATTGTAAGATTTAATTTATACTTTCTCGCTTCAGACAGAATAGTTGCAAAAGAATCAGTCGCAAAATTCTGAAATTCATCAACATATAAATAAAAATCCTTACGATCTTTATCTTTGCTATCAGCCCTTCCCATAGCATCAATTTGAAATTTTGTAACAAACATAGAACCAAGAAGCATACTATTATCCTCCCCTATTTTGCCTTTTGAAAGATTTATCAAAACAATTTTTCCATTATCCATCAAAAATCTAAAATCAACGGTACTTTTCGCCTGTCCGACAATATTTCGAATTACATTACTTGAAAGGAATTGTCCTACTTTATTCAGTATAGGTGAAATAGCCTCTACTCGAAGACGTTCCTGCATTTTGCCAAATTCATCAATCCAAAACTTTTTCACAACAGGATCTTTGATTTTTGAAACAATTTTTGCTCTAAAATCCTCATCACAAAGCATTCTAGGAATACCTAGCATAGTCATTCCTTTAGCTTCCAACAGAGCTAAAACAGTGTTTCTCAAAATATGTTCAAGTCTTGGCCCCCAACTTTCAGCATAAAGTTTTTTAAAAATTCCGATAATTCCACTGCAAATAATAGACCTTTTTGAATCATCATCATTTTCAAACATATTAAATCCAACAGCATAATCCATATCGGAAGGATCAATCAAGACTGTGTCATTTGTACGATTTGCGGGAATCCTTTTCAAAACATTTTCAATAAGATCTCCATGCGGATCAATAAGCCCAACACCACGACCGGCGATAATATCAGAAACCACCATGTTTTCCATAAGAACACTTTTTCCCATTCCTGTTTTTCCAACTATATACATATGCCTCCTACGATCTTCTTGTTTGATTCCAAAATTTTGAATCATTCCACGAAAATTCGTACGACCCAAAAGCGTTACATCACTAAAGTCAGACTCTAAAACAGGCAAATTCACCGGCGGTTCAACCTTTTTATTCATTACAAAATAAAGCATAGGTGTCTTAACAGAGACATTTGGCAAATGAAAGATTGTTGCAAGTTCTTCATTATTCAAAGCCATTCCATCCAGAAGATTTCTCGATTCATAAATTTTATAAGCCTTCTTGCCATAAACAAAATCACCAACTTCAAACCCATTTAAATGAGGAAAATTAAATTGCTTGAATGCACCAACAACTTCAGTAAGTTTTACTTTAGAAAATTCTTTATTTTTATTTTTCGGCAAATAAAGAATTCTGATAGAAACATCAAATAAAGGCCGAACCACCTTATCAATCGCCGCATCTATATTACTTTCCCTATCATGAGATTTAGAGGTAAGCTCTGTAAGCTCCAGATTCGTCTTCTTATCAACACTCGCATTCACAAAGAGTCCATGAAGCCAAAACAGAAAATAAAGCGGGAAAAACAGAATTTTAGGCCAAATTTTACGTGTTATAAATGCTCTGGCATATAAAATCTCCAAAGATTCAATACGTCCAAAAATCCCATCATCCAAAATCTTAATACATTTCACAAAAATATTTTTCCATTTATCAGACAAAGGAGTCATAACAATCTGAATCCAAATCTGATCATCAACACTTGATAATTTCACCAAAGCAGAAGTAATTCCGGCAATAGGATCAACAGCCATTTTTGAAAGCCTATCTTCAAATTGAGAATATCTTTTTATAGGATATACATCGCTGTTTTTCATTTTTAGTTCAACCATCAGTGCATTTTCCAAATCATGAGTTTTTTTAGCATAATCAGAAACTTCTTCAACCTCGGCATCAGGATATTGCGCATAAATCTGGCTTTCCACCAAATCAACCAATTTCTTGGGTAAAGTCACGAAAAACCTTATACTTTTGCCAACATTTGCTATCTCAAAACTCACAATTTCCTTCGAAAAAGCATGCAAAGTAGCAAAAATCTGTTCCGCAACAATCGGACCGCTTTCATTATCTTTTGGAAGTCTTATCTGTAAAACAACTTTATTCTTCATACATCAAAGTCTATCGAAATACCTTTGAAGAGTAATTTGAGCGGCGTAAGCGTCATCGGCAGTCCCACGAGGCACAATCCCCTTCTCCCTAACATCTTTAAAAACATTCTGAGCCTCAAAAGAAGTAAGTCTCTCGTCAAAAAGCACCACCTCAATCTCTTTTGGCAAAGCATTTTTAAGAGTTTCACTCAGTTTTTCCACCTCACTCATCATAATATTTTTTTGTCCATCATTCATACTAAGTGGATATCCTATTACAACAATGGTGGCATTAAGCTCAGAAACAAGCTCAATAACTCTTGAGACTACCTTTTCAATCCCTTTGTTCTCAAAAACTTCTCTTGGAAAAGCCATTTTCATATCTAAAACACCGGTAGCTACACCGATACGTTTTTTACCATAATCTATACATACAGCCTTCCCTTTAGACATAAGGAAGATTTATTATTTCTTCGCTTCAACCACAACTTTGATAGTTTCCTCAGCACCTTCAGTAATATGAACAAGCACCTCATGCTCGCCAACTTCCTTAATGTGTTCTGATTTAATATATGAAGGTTCAAGTTTTATGTTTGTCTTGGCCATAATAGCCTCTGCGATATCCTCAGCAGAAAGACCACCATAAAGCTTCCCTTTTGAAGTGATTTTCTTAGCAATTGTAACAGTAAGTCCTTTAAGTTTTTTAAGAACTTCTTTAGCATTTTCTTTTAGCTGTTCATTCTTCATGATAAGCTTGGATTTTCTTGAATCTTGAAGCTTAACAACGCTTGCATCAGCGATAATAGCGAATCCTTCCGGCAACAGATAATTTGTGAAATATCCTGTTTTTACATTCACAATATCTCCTCTGTATCCTAATTTTTTAACATCTTTATTTAATAAGACTTTCATTGTTTTTTTGATTAAAGGCCATATATAAATACCTAATAATTGACATAAAGTAAAGAGAAATTTGCCTTATCTCGCAAATTTCCAATCTCCGATATTGAAAAACCTGTCAGAAGTAAATGTAGCTCCGTCCATAGCAATACCAGAGACTTTGCCATCCGTAGCATAAGAATATAAAGGCCGATAAAGAAAAACTGCAGGAACATCATCCTTAATAAAATTAGCCAATTGGACAATCTCCTTACTCCTTTTCTCAATATTAAACACAGATCTCAAATCCTCAATCAAGCTATCCACAGCAAAACTTTTATAATTTGAGAAATTCTGTCCGGTCGCATTTGCCTGAGAAGAATGCCAGAAAGAATAAGTATCCAAGTTATACCCCAAGCTTTGTCCAACAAGCAGCAAGTCATATTTTCTGGTCATAACGCGGGTTTTAAAATCATCCTGAGACAAAAACTCTACGTCTATTCCGACTCCAACAGCCTCCCATGAAGATTTCAAAAACTCAACAACAGCCTTAGTCTCAGCATACTGAGGAGTTCCTTCGTCATTAAGCCTTGCAATCAAATTCAACTTCAAAGGTTTTAAGTCTTTTCCATACCTGACATCCTCAAGTTTCTCTCTCGAAAAAGTATATCCGGCATCCTTAAGCGCCACCTGCGCTTCCTCCTGGCTGGATTTATAAATCCATGAAGTTTGATCAAGTTCCATCATAGGAGTATCCACACGAACTTTATCCTTCAAGATACCATTTTGCCCAACAAGTTTATCCTTATCTATCGCCTTCTGAAGAGCAAGTCTAAGCTTTTTATTATCTTTAATAGGATCCTTATCAAGATTGAAAAACACAGCGGTATATTGCGGAAGTTCATAAGATAAAAGTTTAAATCTTGGATTATCCCTGAAAGCATCCGCAACTTCACCTGTGACACGAGGAGAAGCATTGTAAGAACTCATATTTTGCGTCAATAAATCCGCAGTAGGGTAAGCAATAATTCTCAAATTAGTAATTTCAGAAATCGGATTGTAGTAATACGGATTAACAGTAAGCGTAATCTGCGTTCTTCCATCAGGAAAAGACTCAACAGGACTTGTAACCATATAAGGGCCAGTACCAACAGGAAGTTTATTAAATGTATTTTGAAGCAAATCATAAGATTTTATTCCATTTAAAATATGCTTAGGCAAAATTCCAGTGGTAAGATTTGTGGTAAAGAAAATATTCGGCTTTAGAAGTTTGAATTTGATAGTAGAAGTGTCCATTTTTTCCACAGTTACACCATCAAAATTTGCCTTAAGAATTTCATTTGGAAAATCTTTATCCATAACAATATCATGATACGTGAAATACACGTCATCAACAGAAAAATCCTTTCCATCATGCCATTTTATTCCACTTCTAAGTTTAAAAGTATATTCAGTTTTACTTGCATTTAAGGTCATCGTTCCCATATCATCCACAACTGCTTTCTTTGAAGGATCATATTTCATCAAACCAGAAAAAACCAGAGTGGATACTTCTCTATCTGCATCATTATAATCAACAAATAAAGGATTTATATTTTGAATTCCATTTTTAGCAACAATCCCTTCGGCATAAGTATCCGAAGACCCAAAACTAAAAAATCCATATGGAAACACCATCATCTTCACAATCATCAACAAAAAAGCCAGAACACAAAAGACAGAAACTATCTTATCTGCATAAGTATAAGACTTAAAAACCTTAATAATCCACTTTAAAAGCTTCATTTAAGATTTCTTAAACAAAAAATAAATAAGCGATTGAGTTAGCTACAAAAAGAATACCAAGCCCAACAGTAGCATTAAAAAGCACTTTTTCAGCACCTCTTTTGCTTGTATAGAAAGTTCCGCTTCCTCCAAAAGTTGAAGAAAGTCCTGTTCCTCTCTGCTGTGTCAAAACAGCCACAGAAAGAAGAAGTGAAAGCACAACCTGAATTGTTGTCAGTATAGTTTGCATATTATTATATTAAGTTAACGAGCCAATTTACTATTCCAAATACTACAGCACCTATAACATAACTGCCAAGATTTGGGAAGTTAATTGACACGCCTGAAAGATGTAAATAGTTTAAAATATAGGTTAATGACCACAAAAGAATACCGTTGACAATCATAAAGAAAAGTCCTCCACTAATAATCAAAATCGGAAGTACAGCCAATTTCAAAATAGGTTTTAAAATAAAATTAAGAATACCTATAACAGCTCCACCAATAATAAAAAACTTGATACCTCCAGTAAAAGTAACTCCATCTACAAAAGTAGTAATCACATAAAGAGTAATACTATTCAACGCGATACCTATAATTGGCGAAATCAAAAATCCCATAGTTTTAAGCTTTCTTTATAGCGATTTTAACATCTTTTTCTTCAAGTTGCACAACTTTTTCCTTGTCCCATTCAAGATTTCCACTCTGCTGAATTTCTACCGCCAAAGTTTCATTTTTTATATAATCAGCAAATGCGCTTACAGCTTCAGCAATTTCAGCAGGGGCCTCAATCAAAACATAAATTCTGTCATCAACCTGAAAATCAGCCTCTTTTCTCATTTCCTGAATGAATCTGATTATATCGCGAGCATATCCCTCTTTTTTAAGTTCTTCCGTGATCGTCGTATCAAGTGCAACGGTGATTCCGCCTTCACTTTCGACATCGAAGCCTTCTTTTCCCTTAAATCCAACAGAAACTTCATCTTTTTGCAAAACAAATTGCAAGACTTTCACTTCACCGGTTTCAAGAAGTTCGAATTCTCCGGCTTTTATTTTTTGAATAATAAATTGCACATCAGCGCCATATTTTGGGCCAAGAGCCTTCGCATTCGCAACCACAACGTACTGTGCAATCTCTCCTGCATCTTTCAAAATTTCAATATTTTTGACATTCAATTCCTCCAAAATCACATCTTTCTGATCAAGTACAAGTTCCACGTCTATTCCCTTAGGCAAGGCGACACTGACTTTTGCCAAAGGCTGACGAACCTTGATTTTTGCCTTACTGCGAACACTATGTCCAAGATTTACAATAGTTCTAACCAAGTGGATTTCACCATTCAATTTTTCATCAATCAAATTTGCGTTGGCTAAAGGCCAATCACAAAGATGTACGGATGCGTCACCGGTCAAATTTTTATAAATTTCATCGGAAATAAATGGCATAAAAGGAGCCATAACTTTAGACAATTGCACCAAAACAGTGTAAAGAGTTTGATATGCTTGCTTCTTATCTCCATCATTTTCGCTCTTCCAAAACCTCCTTCTAGACCTTCTCACGTACCAATTCGAAAGATTCTCCAAAAAATCAGAAATAGGACGAGTCGCTTTTGTCATATTATAATCATCCATCTGCTCAGTCACATTTTTGATCAACGTGTTTAGCTCAGACAAAATCCATTTATCAAGCTTATTATCAGGATAAAATTTATCAAATTCCCTGTCAGCTTCGAATTTATCGATCATCGCATAAGTCACGAAAAAGCTGTAAGTATTCCACAAAGTTAAGGTAACTTTCTTCACAATTTCATCGACATGATCCTCGGAAAATCGCACGTCTTCGGCCAAAGGTGCTGTCGAACTACATAAGAAATATCTCGTGCTATCCACACCTTTTGTATTGAAAAGTAGATTTGGATCAGGATAATTTTTCTTTCTCTTTGAAAGTTTTTCACCATCCGCCGCAAGCAAAATTCCATTCACAATTACATTTTTAAATGCAGGTTTATCGAAAAGAATTGTGGAAAGAACATGAAGTGTATAAAACCATCCACGTGTCTGATCCAAGCCCTCCGCGATAAAATCCGCAGGAAAATTTTCTTCAAATTCTTTTTTATTTTCAAAAGGATAATGTAGTTGCGCATAAGGCATCGACCCACTTTCAAACCAGCAATCAAAAACATCAGGAATTCTCTTCATCGTATCGCTACATTTATCACATTTTATAGTGATGTCGTCTATGTAAGGTTTATGTAAATCAAGTTCTCCTTTATTTACAGGCGTCTTCCCACCAGACAAATTTTTAAGTTCTTCAATAGAGCCTACACAAGTCATATTTCCGCAATCACATTCCCAAACCGGAATCGCACATCCCCAAAATCTGTTTCTTGAAATACCCCAATCTCTGGCTTGCTCAAGCCATCTTCCGAAACGTCCATCTTTTATATGCTCAGGTTGCCAATGAATTTTTTCATTATTATTCAAAAGTTTGTCGCGAATTTCGCTCACACGAATAAACAAAGATCTTGTCGCATAATTCAACAAAGGCGTATCACATCTCCAACAATGTGGATAGCTATGTCGATAATTTTCTTTCTTAAACAAAAGTCCTTTGTCCTCCAAAAATTTCGCAACATTTCCATCCTGCCCCTTCACGAATTTTCCTGCAAAATCAGTAACTTCCGGATTGAAAGTTCCATTCATCGCAACGTGCTGAATGATTCCGAAACCTTTTTCTTTTCCGAGGTTATAATCATCCTCACCAAACATCGGAGCAATATGCACAATTCCAGTACCATCCTCAGTCGTAACAAAGTCCGCCAATGCGATACTGTAAAGCTCGCCTTCGATTCCTTTGTTCAAATAATAATCAAAAAGTGGTTCGTAATGTTTGCCTTCAAGATCTTTTGGATTTATATCGCAAATAACAACATGACTTCCTCCGGCAAAAACTTTTTCAACTAAATTTTTTGCCAAAATATAAGTTCCAACTTCGATTTTTTTCGGATCAGTAGCGTCAGTTTTTTCTTCCGGTTTTGCCAAAGATCCAACAACTTTTACATATTCAATCTCAGGTCCAAATGCCAACGCAACATTTCCAGGAAGTGTCCAAGGAGTAGTTGTCCAAGCCAAAACATAGATGCTCTCCCCCACTGCGCCGATTGCAGTTAACGCATCTTCTTTTAGTTTAAATTTTGCGATTGCAGATAAATCAGTAACATCTTTATACCCTTGAGAAACCTCAAAATTTGAAAGCGGAGTCTCACATCTTGGACAAATATGCATCGCTTTATATCCGGAATAAACCATTTTCTTGTCCCAAATTTGTTTGAAAACCCACCAGATTGATTCCATGTAAGTATTATCCAGCGTCGCATATGTATCACCAAAATCAACCCATCGCCCAATTCTTTTCAAAGTCTCTTCCCATTCTTTTGTATATTTAAAAACAGATTCTTTGCATTTTGAATTAAAATTTTCGATGCCGTAATCGACTATGGCCTTTCTTCCGGAAAGTTCGAGTTCTTTTTCGATTTCGTATTCCACAGGAAGTCCGTGACAATCCCATCCGTTTGTTCTTGGCACGTACAAGCCCTTCATCGTCCAATATCGAGTTATGGCATCTTTCAAAACATTCGCCAAAATATGACCGTAATGAGGCAAACCATTCGCAAAAGGAGGCCCGTCAAAAAACACATATTTTTTATTGTCTTTTCTTTGTTTTAATGATTCCTCAAAAATTTTCTCCTTATTCCATGTCGTCAAAATACTCTCCTCCATCTCAGGAAAACTCTGTTTTGGATCTACCTTCTTAAACATACATTTTTATTAAAAAAACAGAGAAATTTTACTCTCAAAAATAAAACTTCGCCAGCAAAAATTATACCTTAGTGGCATCCACCACCACAACTTCCGCAACCTCCCGAGCCACATCCACCAAGGCCTTCAGTCGATTTTAATTCGTAATTATCCACAAGTTTTGTAGCAAGCCCTATATATTTTTCAGGAGTAAGATCAAGCAGAGCTTTTTTATCTTCAGCTTTGATTTTTAGTTTTTTGATGAAACTTTGGACAGTGGTTTTTGAGATTCCACCTTTTCCACGAGTCAATTCCTTTAGTTGCTCATAAGAATTTTTCACCAGATTTTTTCTCATGACAACTTGAATCGGCTCAGCCAAAACCTCCCATCTGTCTTTCAAATCATCTTGTATAACTTTCTTATTCACCTCGCATTTCGAAATACCTTTTATAGTGCTCTTGTAAGCCAAAATCGAGTAAGAAAAAGCAGATCCGATATTTCGCAAAACAGTCGAATCCGTCAAATCTCTTTGCATCCTGGAAATAGGAAGTTTTTCCGACATATGAGATAAAAGCGCATTCGCGACTCCAAGATTTCCTTCACTATTTTCAAAATCAATTGGATTTACTTTATGCGGCATAGTCGAAGATCCAATCTCACCTTTAACAGTGCTTTGACCAAAATATCCAAGGCTTATATATGTCCACATATCACGGTCGAAATCTAGCAAAATTGTGTTTAATCTTTTTGCAGAATCAAAAACAAATGCAAAACCATCATGTGGTTCTATTTGTGTCGTGTAAGGATTAAAACTAAGACCTAAAGATTCTGTGAATTTCTTTCCGGCATCTTGCCAGTCAACCTTAGGATAAGCCACAATATGAGCGTTGTAATTTCCTACAGCACCGTTTATTTTTGCGGGCAAAGCAGTGAAACTTGCCATAATCTCGATCTCTTTTTCAAGTCTTACTACAAAATTGATCATCTCTTTTCCAAGTGTCGTAGGCGTAGCAGTTTGTCCATGGGTTCTTGAAAGCATCGCAACTCCTTTATTCGCTGAAGCAAGGGCATAAATCTCTTTTACTGTGTCGCGAACAGTTACCAGAAATTCTCTCTCAAGAAAGTCCCTTACAGAACAAGAATAAGCCAAATTATTGATATCTTCTGAAGTACATGCGAAATGCACGAACTCGCAGTATTTTTCAAGATCCGTACCTTTTAGCTTTTCTTTTATAAAATATTCAACAGCTTTCACGTCATGATTCGTAGTTTTTTCAATTTCTTTGACACGTTTAGCGCAGTCAAGATCAAAATCCTCATAAATTTCGCGAAGAGTTCTAATTTTCTTCGAATCCAGAGCAACACCCGCCAAATCAAGTTCATTGAAAATAAAAATAAACCATTCAATCTCGATAAGAACTCGATATCTGATAAGCGACGCCTCCGCAAAATACTGCGAAAGGTAAGACACTTTATCGCTGTATCTTCCATCCAAAGGCGAAATCGCAAGCAAACTGTTTTCCATAATATTTATAAATTATTTATCAAAACTTTTTTTAACTTCTTTGATTCTATCTACAACTTTCTTTTGTAAATCGGCATTTTTTTCGGCAAAAATTTTAACAACAGAAAGAACCAAATTGCTCGGATCAACAACAGTCATAACAGGCGTATCGCTAGGCATCATAAGCGAACTAAAAATATTTATTTGTAAATCAGCTTTTTCCTTAAGAGGAGGACAAGCAAAAACAGGGTGAACACTGTTTGCCGCAATCACGCCGGATAAAGCATTTGAACGTCCTGCAACACCGACAAAAACAATATCTTGAATAAGATTATGTTTTTCAACAATATCAAGCACCTTAATAGGAACTTTGTGAGCAGAAGCCACTATCACCTCTGTTTCAATCCCCCACTCTTTAAGCCCGTCAACCATTTGTTGCGTAAATTCCTTATCTGATTCAGAACCCAAAAGAAAAATTGTTTTCATAATATTTTGATTATAAGTATTTTGATAAATTTTGCGCCAGTCTTGCCCCGACATCACCAACTTCCGCAACAAAAGTTTGGCCTGTAATAAGCTCATATGCCTCGATATATCTTCGTGCAGTTTCTACTTTGATTTCGTCAGGAACAACCGGAATCTCACCCTCACCCGTGAATCCCCTTTCCGCAAGCCATTCCCTCAAATATTCTTTATCAATTTTTTTCTGATCTTGCCCTTCAGCGAAACGTTTTTCATACTCATCCGCAAACCAAAAACGTGAAGAATCCGGAGTGTGCATTTCGTCAATCAATACGATTTTTCCCTCAGGAGTAACACCAAATTCATACTTCGTATCTACTAATATAATCCCCTGCTTTGCCGCAATCTCAACACCTCGAGCATATAGTTTCATTGCAGCATCAGCGATAAAATCGAATTGCTCTGCAGTGATAATTCCATGAGCAAGAATTTGTTCGCGAGAAACTGATTCATCATGTGAACCGTGTTCTGCTTTTGTAGAAGGCGTCAAAATAGGTTTATCAAATTTCTGATCACGTTTCATGCCGTCCGGAAGTTTATTACCACAAAATTCACGAGAACCATTTTTATAATGAGTCCAAACGCTTGTAGAAGTCACTCCGGTCAAGTATCCGCGAACAACAAGCTCTACAGGAAGCGCTTTACATTCGACTCCGACGACAACATTTGGATCCGGAAAATCGATGACGTGATTGCCGATGATATCTTTTGTCTGCTCAAACCAAAATTTTGCCATTTGATTAAGCACCTGTCCTTTAAATGGAATGAGTGTAATCACTCTATCAAAAGCCGAAAGCCTATCGGTCACGATGATGAAGCGTTTGCCATCCTTTGTGTAATTGTCGCGAACCTTGCCCTCGTATTTCGCCCCAAGCGTCGGAAAATCCGTCGCATTCAAGCAGAAAGGAATCTGCGCAAGAAGTTTGTCTTGTATAATCATTTTTTTGAAGTTATAGGAACAAGGTGAATAATATCAAATGAGGAGTGGGGTGGCAAATTGAAGTGGGGTGTTTTTACCAACACCCCACACATCGGTTCGCCACCCAGAAGATAAATATTCAAATCCCGTCGGCTTCACCAGGCCTAATTTAATCTCTTCTTCCACTCAGGCTCATTAAGAAAATTCTGCCTTGTAACAACAGATCGCCCTAATTTTGCCTCAAGTTTTTCACGTGCACCACCGGCAATATCACCACCGGCTTTTGCATCAATTTTCAATTTTTCAATTCCTTTTGAATCTTCACTTCTATGAATTTCGGTAGTAGCACGTTCACCAAGCATATTAAAAATAAGCTCAAGATCACTCATATGATCGCGCAAATTTTCACGCTTAAGTCCTTTTACTTTTTTATATTCCGTCGGAGTGAGCCCAAATGTAGCCTTTGAAATTTCAGAAGTCAAAATCTGATAATCATTATGATCTTTAGCTCCACGATTCTGCCACTCATCAGTCAGCTCTTCACGAATAGAAATGCCCCTCATACGTTTTTCAATCCATGCATCTGAATATCCTTTCAGTTTATATAATTCACGCGTTCGTTTAGTCGCCAACTCAGGATCTTCTATTTCTTGTATTCGTTCATAGCCAACCTTTGCAAGCCATAACTTAAACGGTTCAGCTTTTGGAGAAGGAATAGACTGAATAATTCGGAAAAGCCCCTCAGTATTAGCACAATCAGTCTCACGCATCTTCCCATCTGGAGCCGACAATTTGAACTGTCGACAAATTGTCGACGGTTCAAATCCATCCTCTTCATTAACCCTAATTTTCATCTTAAACCAATAATCACGTGGATTTGTACTTTCAGTAAGAGAAGCAACGACATCCACAACAGAAAACCACCATTCACCACCATGAATAATTTTCCTTATTTCCTTCCCCATGAATAAAGCAATTTTTGTTGTCCCCATAATATTTTGAGTTAAATAGTACTACGCCAGCATCATAGGTGAGCATACGCTCACCGTCAATAATATTTCGAAGGATTTAATTGCGAATACAATTTAATTATGGCAAATTCGCCATAATTAGGAAATCACCAGTTAAAGGTGTCGATTTCGACACCTTTAAACTTACCGAATTCGGTAACATTAAATAACCTTCTCAACCGCCCCCACATACTTGCAATAATCGCAATCCTCTCCAGAGGATGGTATTTTATCACTCTTCAAGCATCCCCATAACTCCCGAACCACTCCATCCACCCACCCATCATCCCCCACATACGGAATTAACTTGATGTCAAATTCTAGCTTTCCGTCAAATGCGGCAGAGTCCGCCCTACCGTTGCAATACACGAAATACCCAACCTTAGAAACCTTAAAACCATTCTTGCGAAAAAGCCATTGATAGATTTCCATTTGGCGTTTGTAGCCGTCCTGCCACTGTGCGTCGAGCGTGACTTCATCTTCCTTTGAAGTCGCCTTGTAATCGACAATAATAAGCTCACCCTTAGGTGTCACCCACACATCATCAACACCTCCCGTAATCAAAAGATTTGTTTTTGGAAAATGAAAAGTAATCCCACGACGTAGCGAATCCCGCCATTCATCAATCTTCTCATGCGCCATCGGCACAGCTGTAAGGCCATACGCCTTCATCAACGGATGCGCCGTCCCATTCGCCCTATGCACATCAAATTCTTTTTTAAGCAATTTATCCACCGCCGAATTGAGGCTAAAAGGATAACCAGGAGGTTGCCCTATTCCAAGCCTGCGATCCAAATAAAAACACCTCGGACACTTGATAAACAAATCAATCTTCGACCTGCTCAATCGAAAAGGCTTCTTGGATTTCGGATCATAGAGATTTTTTGTGCGTTGTGGGTTGTAGTATTGGGACATGGGGGGGGGAATTAAGAATTTATCCTATCTCTAAAATACTTCTCCGTTTCCTTATCCGTAAAATAAACATAACAACCTTTCATTCCACGGGTCATCAATGTTCGATATGTATTTTTAATAATTTTATCAGCCTTTTCCTTCGTTTCGACAGGATTTATTTTTAAATCTTTTTTATAACCTTTCAAAGAAGCATCTGTCTTCGCACGTTTTGATGGATCAGTAATAACTTTTCCATCACGGACAATAAAATCCGAGCCAACGATAACCCCAACATAATCCATGTCTAGACCTTGGCAAGTATGGATACATCCAATCTCAGTCACAGATTCTGGCTTAAGTATCCAAAGATTCCCATCACTGGCAAGATTCCATTTCATACCAAAATCATATTCAGGAATAACAATATCTTTAGCATTTGAATTTTTCTTGCTAACCCAATCCCAGCAATATCCAGCAACAAGCCTAGCCTTATTTTTTATTTTGTTTTTTTCAAAAATAAGGTCACGAAGTTCATTCGGCGAACTTAAAACCCTAAAATCATAGTCTTTCAAATCAAAAACAGTATTCGCAGTTTCTCTAATCCCAAGCACCTCATCAAGCCAAGCCAAATAACCATCAGAGCCATTACAGCGAAACTGAGACGACAATTCCATAAAAGTAACATTACAACCCGGATATTTCGACCATTTCACAATTTCTTCTTTCGCTCCAATATCATGCCATGTAACTTTTTGATCTTCATCAATAAAGAAAATACTAAATTTCGCAGATTTTATAATCTCTTTAACTTGGTTTTCTCCAAGATTTTTAAACATACCTGATTTTTCGTTAAGTCTATGGGCTTCATCAACTATCAGAACATCAAAAATATTATCTTCAGTATTTATAAATTCACCAGAACCACTGAACATATTTGAGATGTCAGTTTTCTTAAAATGTCCAGTTAACATACTTTCATAAACATTTCGCGGAGCCGCATTTTTAGTTACATATTTTGCAATTAACCCAAGCTTCGTAAAAGCCACCAAAAGATTTATCGCAACAACTGATTTCCCAGTTCCAGGACCACCGGAAACAATTAAAACGTTATTTGCGACCTCACTCGATTTTCTCGCTAAAACAAGCGCAGTTTCATACAAAACTTTTTGATCATCAATCATCACAAATTCAGCATTTCCTTTCAGCATTGACGACAAACTATCCGCAAGACTTTTAGAAGGCTTTATCTTGCCGTTATCAATCCTGTACATCGTATCTTTTTTATCTCCATGCCTAACATATTTTTTTATAAATTCTCTAAGTTTAAGCTTGTCATTCTTCAAAAAAACAGGAGCTTTAGCGATATAATCAGCATAAAAAGTATTAGTTATAACTCCATCATCAATATAGTTATGCAAATACGCACAAGGATTTATTTTGATATTTTCCTCGTAAACAGTTTGATTAAAACTATTTATCAACGAAGCATAAGACCAAGCTTGATATGACGGATGACTTTCTTCGCTAAGACCATGACTAAAACGCGTAACAACAATCGCATCCTTATCCGTAATTTCAACTTTATCCCACTGTTTTAATTCGACAAGAATCGCCTGTTCTGTAAGATTTTCATCTTCTCCAGTCAAAATAAAATCTATTCTTTTAGAAGTTTGAGGAATGCGATACTCAATAGCGACTCCAGAATCTCCGGGAATATCCTTGTCATCAAGCACGAAAAACATTTCCTTCAAAGAATTTTTCCATGAATTTCTTTCATTTTTTCCTACACTGATTTTCAATTTATTCTGAACCCATTCCAAAACAATATCCTCAATGTTTTGCTCAGAAACGTCTTTCAAAAAATTATCTTTTGTATTTTGATATACAATCATAGATTAAAGTTTGTTGTATTTAGTATGCTTTCCTTTGGCTTTCTCAATTGGATATTTACTTTCATTTTTCGTAATTTTTTTATCAAGAGCCTCCAAAACATCGATATTAAGATCATGGCTCATCAAAAGCACCCAATATAAAACATCAGCAAGCTCCTCCCCTATTTCAGATTTATTTGTAGAAACATATTCAGCAATTTCTTTCTCGCTTTTCCACTGGAAATGCTCCATGACTTCACTTGCCTCAAGCACCAAAGAAATAGCCACATCTTTTGGATTATGAAATTGCTTCCAATCCCTTTCATCACGGAATTTTAAAATTCTTTTTATAAGAGAATTTATGTCTTTCATATGAAATAAAAGTATCACTATCTCAATGAAAATTAAATCTCAAATTCTAAGTTCATCAATTCTTTCCTTCGCCAACTTTGCCATCCACAACTTAAAAGGTTCCGCCTTTGGAGAATTTATCGACTGAATTATACGGAAAACACCTTCTAGGTTAGCACAAAGTAATTTTGTTGTCATTCCTATATCGTCAACATCAAGAATCTTAGTAAGTGTACTCCATGCCTTGTTTAAGGCCAAATCTACCGACAGCATTTCAACAATATAATCCATCGGATTTCGTGAAGTTGTTAACGATAAGACCACATCCTCCACCGCGAACCACCACTCTCCTTCATGAAAAACCTTTCTAACCTCTTCATCTCCAAAAATATTAACGTCTTGCATATGTTTTTACGATTAAAAAATACGACACATACAGACGCTAGCAAAGAGAGATTAAATTTTTATTAAATAATCTTAAAATTTTCGTAAAATAAAAATACAGTGTTTTTTACTCTATCTTGTCAGACTTTGCCAAATTACATTTAGCACATAAAAGCCTAATATTCTTTGCTGTTAAACTTGTACCACCTTTTGAAAAAGGCAAATCATGATCAAAATGTAAATTTTTCACTGATCCGCATATAACACATTTTCCTCCGTCTCTTTTCCATACATCTTTTTTCACTTCGCTTGGAATCAACCTAGTATGAGCCAAATCAATATGAATATCAGTTTCAATATCCTGTTCTTCAGATAACCTTAATGAAAAAATATATACATTCCTTTGTCCATCGTGCTGCACTCGATAATCAACTAAACCAAATAAACCTTTTAATGACCACACACCAGGCAGTATTTTCTCATAAACTTTTACTATTTCAGGATTAACAGCCCTTTCCTTATATTTTTCAACAGCTTCAATAAATTTACCATTTTGAGTTAAAGTCCCATTCTTAGTCTTATACGGCTGATCCATTGTTTTAGGATTCATTTCGTAAGATATTTTAGGTTCATCATGCCCTTCGTACTCAATAGTAATTCCATCTTCTGAAATTTTATCGGAATAAGGCGCATTTGATCGACGTGACATAAGAATCACAGAATAACCAGGATTCATATGAAAATTCATCCCTCTTTGCAAGGTCTGCACATTTTCAAGATCACACATTTCCCGATACGAATATATTTGATCAATCATATTTAGTAATTTTACAACCACTGCGCCACTCCCCCATGCCCAGAACAAGTCCCTCTCCTATGTTTACTAAAACTATATTCACCATCGTTACATAAAGCCGTAGCCCCAGATGGCACAGAGTTTGAATATGCCGGAGAATGAACCTGATTGCCATCTACATTTGTATAAAAATTGTCGTTAGACAAAGAATTTATCTTCTCAACAGCACTAGTCTTTTCGCTATAACTTGTCGCCTCATAAGTATTTACTTTCTGCGAAGAATTTGAGGTCTGAGAACTAACCTCTGGTTTTACCTGTTTATTAACAGTAACAGATGGTTCAGTTTTAACCTCATCTTTAGCTTGCCCAACAGTCGCCGAATCATATTGCAAAAGAGACGCCTTGGACTCAGAATTTACAGAACCAAGATTGCTAGTACACCCCACAAGAAACAAAAACGAAAGTAAGATATACGAAAGTAATTTCTTCATATTCGTAAATTTAAAAATATTGAATTTTTTACCTCAACTGCGCTTGCAACACAGTCAAACAAATAGATTGTAGTCGTCTTTAGACCATAAATCAAAATAATCTTTAGTTGTTTGTAAAGTGGGGATATAATCCAGTAAGAAATTCAAAAACATGATATGAGCGAACTCAACGATCTGCTTCACAAATACAACATAAGCAAAGAAAATTTTAAAAACACACAACTAAATTGGGATACATTAGTTGAAATTAAGAAAGATTATATAAACATAAAACCAGATTTAGAACTCGCAGCCAAGCATATAGCTGAGATTCTTCATGGTTTTGACAAAATTCATGCTATACGCTTTAGACTAAAAAATACTGACGCTCTTATTGCAAAAATAATTAGGAAAAAAATAGAAAATCCCAACAGAGAAATAGGTCTAAAAAATTACAAAGAAGAAATAACGGACCTAATCGGAGTAAGAGTACTTCATTTGTTTAAGGAAGATTGGAGTCCAATTCACAGATTTATAATAGATAAATTTGAAATGCAAGACGAGCCAATTGCATATTTTCGTATAGGAGACCCCGATGAATCTATAGAAATTTTCAAAAAAAATGATTGTAAAACTGCAGAACATGACCGTGGATACAGATCAGTTCATTATATAGTTAAACCACCAATTCCCAAATCAGTTTGTTTAGCCGAGATTCAAGCACGCACAATTTACGAAGAGGCCTGGAGCGAAATTGATCATACCGTAAGCTACCCACATAACCTAAACAATACTCTCCTAGGCCAATTCTCAAGTGTATTAAACAGATTATCAGGTAGTTCCGATGAAATGGGAACAAAGATTCTTAATTTAAAAAACGAACTAAACAAATATAAAGAAACAATTGAATCACTTGAAAAGAAGATAAAAAAAGCAAAATTAGAACCCAAAATAAAACAAGAAGTTGAAGATAAACTAGACAGCTTAAAGCGAGCTTCTTCGAGCGTATTTTTCACTAGCAATGGATTCACATTCAACAGCATGGGAAGTTTATCAACACCATCAGCAACAACAATGAATATTCCATCAATCCTTACCGGATCCACATTCAACAGCATGGGAAGTTTATCAACACCATCAGCAACAACAATGAATATTCCATCAATTAAACAACCAAATT
>CALREX010000002.1:0-17629 GCA_943356465.1 Candidatus Peribacteria bacterium | reverse complement strand
CACATTCAACAGCATGGGAAGTTTATCAACACCATCAGCAACAACAATGAATATTCCATCAATTAAACAACCAAATTCGAAATCAGATAAAAGATTAGACTTGTAACAGTAACGCCCCACTTGCACCCTCACCATCCTTCATTTATACTTTCCCCCGTATATAACCCCACCCACCATGTCAAAACTCCCACTAAATCTTGGTAATCTAACAGCAGTTCTTGGTACACAGTGGGGAGATGAGGGGAAAGGAAAACTCATCGATATACTCTCTGAAAATTACGACATGGTCGTGCGCGCCGCAGGAGGAGCAAATGCGGGACACACCATTTATCTGAAAGACGAAGAGAATCCAAACAAACCAAAAAAATTCGTATTCCACCTTGTTCCATCCGGAATGCTACACAAGGCGTGCACTTGCCTGATCGGAAACGGCGTGGTTCTACATTTGCCTACCCTATTTGAAGAAATCGAACTTCTCGAAAAAAACAACATAAAAACAGCAGGCAGAATATTAATCGCAGACCGCACACATTTACTTTTTGACTATCACAAAGAAATCGACGCTGTCCAAGAAGAGAAAAAAGGCGACAAAAAAGTCGGCACGACAAAACGTGGAATCGGGCCTTGCTACATGGATAAAACCTCACGCATGGGAATCCGCGTACACGAACTACTCGACTTCGAAAAATTCGAAGCGAAATACAGACAAAACCTCGCAACACTAAAAGACCTCTACGGAGAATTCACATACGACGTTGAAAAAGAACTTTCGCAGCTTCGTGCACTAGCCGAAAAAGTGAAACCAATGCTCGTAGACGGCGCACATTATCTTCACGAAGCATACAAAGCAGGACGAAAAATCCTAGTCGAAGGCGCAAACGGCAGCATGCTCGATGTTGATCACGGAACATACCCATACGTCACATCTTCAAGCCCAACAATCGGCGGAATTTCAACAGGTACAGGACTACCTGGAAGAGCATTCACAAGCCTAGTCGGAATCATGAAAGCATACGTCACTCGCGTCGGAAGCGGACCTTTTCCAACTGAATTAAAAGACGCACTTGGCGAAGAAATCCGCCAAAAAGGAGGTGAATTTGGCGCAACCACAGGCCGTCCACGAAGATGCGGCTGGTACGACAGCGTAATCGGAAAATACGCAGTCCTACTAAATGGCCTAACCGACATCAACCTCACAAAACTCGACGTACTTACAGGCCTTCCTACACTAAAAATCGCGACAACATACAAATACAAAGGTGAGACTTTGGCTTCTGTTCCTGCAGATTTGGACATCATGGAAAATATGGAAATCGAATATTTGGAAATGCCAGGGTGGACAGAGGACATTGGAAACATTCGCGCATTTGAAGATTTACCAGCGAATGCAAAAGCGTATGTTTTGAAAATCGAGGAATTAATCGGATGTAAAATTTCATCAATCGGCATCGGACTGGAAAGAGACGCTATGATATTTCGTTAACCCAAAAATATATGGCTTCTGATCACTCAATGGACATTGTCGCAAAATTCTCTGTGCAGGAAATGAGAAACGCCGTAGACCAAGCGAAAAAAGAGATTTTGACAAGATACGATTTGAAAGATTCAAATATCGAAATCGAACTGACCGACGACCTCATAAAAGTAAACGCGACCAGTGAATATCAGCTTAGTACAGTCCACGACATCATAATGAAACGCATGGCAGCGCGCGGACTTTCACCAAAAATACTCGATCCGCAAAAATTCGAACCGGCCGGCGGCATGCGCGTAAAACAAGAAATCAAACTCGTAAAATCCATCGATCAGGAAAGCGCAAAAACAATTTCAAAAATCATTCGCGATAATTTTCCGAAAGCAAAAGCCTCTATCCAAGGCGATGAAGTCCGCGTCACTTCAAAAACAATCGACGATCTGCAGGGCACGATGAGACTCCTTCAAGCAAAAGAAGACTTGAAAGTCCCACTTTCATTTACAAACTTTAGATAAATATGAAATTAATTGACACTAAAATCAACAAAAATCTACTCGCCGAGATTGCGAAGGAACGCTTTGGAGACATGGTAAAAGCCGTTGTCGACATTGAATTAGGCATAATGGTAATAGGCGGAGAACTTCACGCCGACGAAGAAGCTATGCTTCTTGAACACGACTCAAAACAGGAAAATTTATGGGGAATAAATATCTACGTCGACAAAACAGGTGACGAAATGATAGAATTCGACTCCATGATAAACATCCGCCCACGCCAAAATAATCGCTCAAGAGACGTGCTTGACCCAGCAATAAGAGAAAAAATCACAGTTATAGTAAATAACCTTGTAGAAGAATGATTCACACAGATCTTGCAAATGGGAGATGGTTCACAATGTCACTCGCAGAACAAATGGGAAATACGGGAAGTGAAATACATCGCTTGGTGCTTTCACAAAACAAAGATCAGTCAAGATTCGATTCAGCCTTTGATCGCGCACTGGAACTGATTGATTTGACTTTGGCCGACCCAAGATGGAAAAAAGGCTACAAGGAAATTGCACGTGTCCGTGAGGTTTTATGCGATATTTTCTTCGGGAAAAATCAATACGACACTTCGCTTGAAGCTTTGGATAATTATTTTTTTAAGTTCTGCCTCGCCGCACGATAACAAATTAAAATGCCACAAATCGCCATTTGCACCGCTTCAGGAGAAAAATTTGAGATCTTGGATAAAGAAATAGAATTTTGCAAAAAGATGGGATTTCCACTACCAACTCTTTCCCCTACAGAAAGATTTCGAGCACTCATGGCTTTTCGCAACGAGTCAAAACTTTATCACAGGAAATGCGACGCCACAGGCGAAGATATCATCAGCGCATACGCAAAAGACAGCCCATACAAAGTCTACAAAAACAGTGTTTGGTGGGGCGACAGCTGGGACGCACTTGAATACGGCCGCGACTACGATTTCAGCAAGCCATTTTTCGAACAATTCCAAGCCTTACAACTCGCAGTTCCAAAAGAAGGAACGTCCATTTTTAATTCCGAAAACTGCGATTACAACAGCCATGTCCGCGAATCACGAAATTGTTACATGAATTCACTCTCCGTAAAATGCGAAGATGTCTACTATTCCTACTGGATGGTCAACAGCAAAAACGTTTTCGACTCAATGATTACAAACAATTCTACACTTTGCTACTTTTGCTCAAACGTAGACAGCAGCTATGGATGTTTATTCCTTGAGGAAGCCAATAATTGCACTGATTGCTTTTTCTGCTACCAAGCTCACGGATGCAAGAATTGCATTTTTTCAAGCAATATAAGCAATAAAAATTATTACGCTTTCAACAAAAAATGCACAAAAGAGGAATTTGAAGAAATAAAAAAGAAATACATAAACGGTTCATTTAAATCACTCGAAGAAGGAAAAAAAGAATTTGAAAAAATGAAAAAAGCGACAAAACAAAGAGCGGTACACAATCTAAATTGTGAAAACGTAACCGGTGATCACTTATACAATTGCCGCAACTGCGAAAACGCATACGAAGGATCAAATTCCGAAGATTGCATAAACAGTATTTCATTCGACAACGCAAACTCCATATACAGTTGTTATTCATCCGGATGGCCGAATTGTCCAGGGCCGGTATACATGTCTGTAGTGACAAGAGGATGCCAGGACGTGGCCTTCGGATACTACAACTGGTTCTCAAGCAAACTTCGCTACTGCGAGGGTATGAACACATGCGACAGCTGTTTCGGATGCGTCGGCCTGCGCCACAAAAATTACTGCATTTTAAATAAACAATATACAAAAGAAGAGTATGAAGAATTAGTACCAAGGATAATCGATCATATGCGAGCGCACGGCGCGAGCGCGCAGTTTGAGCGAGAATCTGGCTCTGCCAGTTCGAGTAAAACCGAGCCTAAAGATAAAGATCAAGAATTTGGACAATTCCCGGTAAGCATATTCTCAACATTCGCATACAACGAAACAGCCGCACAAGATTTTTTTCCACTCGAAAAAGAACAAGCTCTGAAAATGGGATTCAAATGGCGCGACGAAGAAGTAAAAGCAAAAAAACCGGCAACAGCAGAAATCCCTGAAAATATAAAAGACGTACCGGAGACATTTATCAAAGAAGTTTTAGCGTGTGAGAATTGCAAAGAAAACTACAAAATCATCGAACAGGAAATCAGATTTTACAAACAAATGAACCTTCCTATCCCAAGAATTTGCCTGAAATGTCGTCAAAAACAGAGAGCGGAGAAACGCAATCTTTTCAAATTATTCAAACGAAAATGCAGTAATTGCGGCACAGAAACAAACACCACTTTCAGTCCAGACCGACCTGAAACAGTTTATTGCGAAAAATGCTATTTGGAGACCATTGACTAGAAACAGATAAAATCATACAATAAAGCACTGTAATAAAATACAATGACAGAGTGCAAAGATATTACTCTTGATCTAGACAAAAATATTACTCCGACACAATTAGTGGAAATATTAGCAGAAAAAGGCCTTAAACCACTATTTCAGCATGCGTCAGCTCAACACTTTGGCGTCAGGTCTTCAGCAGCAAAATTTGAAGATGGAATTGAGGAAGATTTACTAGGAATTTTAAAGGAATATTATACAACGTTACTCTCGGATCCGGAATTGGCACAAAACTTTTCAAAAATAAGAGTAAAATTATTGGATTGGATATCTCAACGTGGAGTGGAAGTAGCAGAAGTAAAGCTAAAACACATAGGACAAGATAGAGAAACAGATCCAAGCGTAGCCATATTCTTGCCACCAAAATTTCCAGGACCAAATGTAGGATTACATAACCCATTCGGGACAGGAAAAATAGAATTCACTCCAACAAGAAAGATAGCAGGAAAAATTCTGCCAAATGGAACACAACCACCAAGAAATAGATTGATAGTCGAAGATTCAAAGGAAGAATTTGAAGCAAAGCAAAGAAGAATTCAATTACCAGGTGAAACACTAATACTTAATGCGGCTATGCATTCAAGTAGAGTTAGCACAGGAGCGCATCGACAACCAATCTACGATTTCGACACATTAGGAAGATCCGGAATAGAATATCATCAACCAATCGGAACACAAAATTGGACGTCATCTCCTACAGGAATATTTGTAAGAGAGATAGAATAAAATGGTGGGCGCTACGGGATTTACCCTCCGGGTATAAACTTCGACTCTCTCCTCGCGATGAAAAACCATCACTGCCTTCGGCAGAATGTTTTTTCATGGTGGGCGTTGAGGGATTCGAACCCCCGACCCTCTCGGTGTAAACGAGATGCTCTAGCCAACTGAGCTAAACGCCCTTATTTTCAAAAACTTACACTTGAAGCCTATACCTTTTACCACAGCGACAGGAAAGTTTCAAGATTTTTATTTATCCCAACATAAATCCGTTATGTGTAAGCCATTTTTCGGCATCTTTATAGTCAGGCATAGCGCTTTCCACCACAGTCCAAAATCTTTTTGAATGGTTGAATTCTTTCAAATGGGAAAGTTCATGCACGCACACATAACGAAAAACATTCCTAGGCGCAAATAGCAGACGAAATGAAATATTCATATTTCGCTTTCTGCTCATACTTCCAAAACGACTTTTTGTTTTTTTAAAACGACACAAATTCACTTTTTCCTGAAAATACATCTGATTCAGTTCATCAACAACTTCCTTCAGATAAGAAGTCTGATCCTTCAAAATCGTGTCCTCTGCAAGTTTTTTGACGACAACTCCCCTACCCTTTTCAGACAACTTTTCTGCGAAAACTTTCCCGAGAAAGATCTCAATCACGCTATCCTTAAGCCTCGCCGCATTATTTTTCCTGTCGGTGATTTTTACGACGATATCGTAAATCTTATTATGCGTAAAAACTTTTCCACCATCTTTATATACAGGCAAAACAAAACTGGAAGGCTTGAATTTCGCCAGCTTTTTTTTAGCCCACGCCAAAAATTTCTCTATTATTTTCATCTGCTGAAACTCACCTGCAAATCTCGAAATACGAATAATAACCTCTCCATTTGAAATTTTCACAGACGAACTCCTCCCACGCGAAACCTCGCACCTCACAGGAAAAGTATTTTCACCTACTTGTAAAACTTTTGGATAAATCACAAAAAGAATAATACCTCACTTTTAGAATTATGAACAAATCTTCCGTTTTTTGCGTTGGGTCTCGCGGGTTCCCAACGCAAAAAACACCATAATGTTTTGGAAAGGAAGAAAACCTTTTGGAAAAAGGTTTTCTTATCATCTTATTGGTGCTCGAAAGAGGACTTGAACCTCCACGGCCTTGCGGCCACTGACCCCTCAAGCCAGCGCGTCTACCAGTTCCGCCATCCGAGCATTTTAAAAATCTTAAGGGAAATCCTGCTTCCTGAATTTACACTAAATAATAAAAAAATCCAGTCTTCGCAAGAAATTATATACAAGTCCCCTTGCAGTTCAGACTCAAATCGTGAAAAATACAGGAGGTGCTTTCTAGTTTATTAACCACTACTCTCATGAGCGCAATAAAGGACACAGATCCCCAAGTTTTCGAAGCGATTGAACATGAAAAGAGAAGACAATCGGAAGGAATCGAGCTTATTCCATCGGAGAATTACACCTCAGCGGCAGTTCTTGAAGCATGTGGATCAATTATGACAAATAAATATTCGGAAGGTTACCCTGGAAAAAGATATTACGGTGGACAAGAAAATACAGACATCATCGAGAATTTAGCAATAGAACGCGCAAAACAACTTTTCGGCGCAGAGCATGCCAACGTACAACCATATTCAGGATCTCCTGCGAACACAGCTATTTACTTCGCACTTCTGGAATTCGGGGACACAGTAATGGGGCTTAAACTAGACCACGGCGGACATATCACACACGGACTTCCAATCTCATTTTCAGGAAAAGCATATAATTTCATTCAATACGAAGTTGATAAAACAACGGGGAAAATCGACATGGAAGAAGTCAGAAGACTTGCACTAGAGCACAAACCAAAACTAATTGTTGCAGGATTCACAGCATATCCTAGGGACATCGAATGGAAGAAATTTAAAGAAATCGCAGACGAAGTCGGGGCAATGACAATGGCCGATATTTCTCATACAGCAGGCTTAATCGCCGGAGGCGTACTTGAGTCCCCTGTTCCATATTTCGACGTTGTAATGACAACAACTCACAAAACTTTACGCGGACCTAGAGGCGCAATAATTTTATGTAAAGAAAAATTCGCAAAAGCAATCGATCGCGCAGTGTTCCCTGGACTTCAAGGAGGCCCACACGAACACATAATCGCCGGAAAAGCGATTGCATTCCATGAAGCACTTCAACCGGCATTTAAAGAATATGCGAAACAAGTACAGAAAAACGCTAGATACCTTGCAGAAGCAATGAAAAAAAGAGGATTTAATCTGGTTTCAGACGGAACAGACACACATTTGATTCTTGCTGATCTTACAAACAAAGGCGTTCCGGGAAAACAAGCCCAAGCGGTTTTGGACACAGTAGGAATTACATTAAATAAGAATACTGTACCTTTCGATTCTCGATCACCAATGGATCCATCAGGAATCCGCCTTGGCACACCTGCAATCACAACTCGTGGCATGAAAGAGCCAGAAATGGATATGATTGCGGACTGGCTAGATCGCGTAATTTCAAACATCGACGACACAGCTCTTCACGCAAAGATAAAAGAAGAAGTCAAAGAGATGTGCCTAAAATTTCCTGTTCCGGGAATAAAGCTATAATCTCTTTACTACAACAATAGTAATATCATCCATTTGCTTGTAACCGTTTGCGAAGGCTTTTACATCGGCCAAAATGGCCTCTTTTATTTCACTTGCTGTCTTAAGTTTTCCGAATTTTTTCACTGCAGCTTGAAATCTTTCCATTCCATACATTTCTTTTTCATTTCTCCAAGATTCAGGAATTCCATCACTATAAATCACAATAAAATCTCCATGATCCAAGTCAACTTCTTCGATTTTCACAATATTTGAAATATCAGGAACCATACCAAGCGCAATTCCGCCGGAAGGTCTAAGCTCTACAGTATCAGCTTTTGCCTTAAAATGAATCAGTTGCTCATGTCCGGCATTTACATAAGAAAATTTCTTCGTAGACACTTGCCACTGCGCAAAACAAAGCGTCAAAAACATCGTCGGCATAGTCTTCGCCTTTAAAACTCTATTCACATCCACAACAACTTTTTTGATATCAGCACTATCCGAATAGCCATAAAAAAGCGCATTCGCAATCGAACTCACGATTCCGGCAGGAACTCCATGACCCGTCACATCTCCAAGATACAAAAGTAATTTATCATCACTGACTTTTATAAAATCATAAATATCTCCTCCGATTTCCGACGCAGGAATAAGCCCTCCGGAAATATCAAGATCTGAAAATTTCGGAATTTCATCATCATCAGGAATAAGTCTATCCTGAATCTGAGTCGCAAGTTCAAGCTCACGTGTCACACGCTCCTTATACACTTTTGCTTCAACACTGGCCCCGAGATCCACCGCCATTTTATTGAAGGCTTTGCCCAAAAATCCAAGTTCATCACCGCTATCAATATTTACTTGTGTCGTAAAATCTCCACGTGAAATTCCCTCAGCCCCTGTCACAAGTTTTTTCACAGATCTCGTAACCTGAAGAGACATAATGAATGACATAATCATTCCCATCATGATACCAAAAAGCACCAAATACACGATTCTTTTGACCATCACAGCGATTCTTTCATCCAAATGTTTGTAATCAATTTTATAAAAAATTGCATATTTTTCAGTTGAAGGCACTACAAAATAATCAATCATAGTCCCCTTTTCTATAGCAATTACAGGTTTCTCAAGTTTATCTACAAAATCAAAATTTCCTGATTTATTTTGTTTCAAATAAATAGTTCTTCCATCCAAAGTTTTAAAAGAAATCATTTCAGCTTTCAATTGCGAAATCAAATCAGTATCAGAAACTATGCGCTTATCTCCTTCATATTTTTTATCTTTATCGACAGAAGAATCATACAAAGTATCTCCGGAAAAATTCAAAACTTTTATCACGGAAACATCGGCATTTTGATCAAAAACAGATTTTATTTCTCTGTTAAAATAAACAAATCCATTTTGCGCAAGATATAAGTCATAATCATAAGCCACAGTCGGAGCAGTCAATCTGGAAAACGCCAAGGCATTTGCATAAATATCATCCGCAAGTTCGACTTTTTTCTCATTGATAAAAAGCATTCCTGCAATCGAAAACAGCACTATTACAAGGAATGAAATCGCGAGAATCAGTTTGTTTCGAATTGATATTTTCATTTAACAGTTACGTCATCAAAATAAACTTGTTCATCTATTCTAGGGTCAAAATCAATTTTATTCGAAAAAGAATAGAAGGCTTCATACTCAAGAAGAGGCACTCCGATAGGATCTTCATCAACCAAAATTTTCATGGCATCTTGCAAAAATATTCGTCTCTTCAAAGCCTCCATTTCTGTAGATGCAGACAAAATAAGTTGATCCACAGTCGGATTTTCATATTTTCCATAATTGAATTGTGCTTTACTGTATGCGATATCTTTCAAGAAATCATTCGCATCTCCAAAAGCGGATTGATACCCGAAGAAATATAAATCAGCAGTTCCACTATCAACACTAGCCATGAATTTTTCAAAAGTATCATAATAAGAAATCAAAATATTTATTCCAACTTCAGCAAAATTTTTCCTCAAATAGTTGCCGATATACTGCATGCCATCCGGC
This sequence comes from Candidatus Peribacteria bacterium, assembly GCA_943356465.1. Taxonomy (GTDB): domain Bacteria; phylum Patescibacteriota; class Gracilibacteria; order UBA1369; family LOWO2-01-FULL-3; genus UM-FILTER-38-24. The sequence continues at coordinate 7,851 of CALREX010000002.1, read as the reverse complement.
AAACTCATAGTCAAAGTCGCACCTGCAAGTCCGAGCTTTGAAAAAGTCTCTTTTGAAATTTTTGCGTCATATTTTGAAGTCGAAATATTTGGATTGAATCCAAAAACCCCATTACTTGCATACTGGCTTAAAGGCTTGGCAGAGCCTTTAAGCGAATCAGCCAAAGCATTTGTATCGACAGCAAGACGAATAGCATTTCTATTTTCCTTACTTGCCAAAGATTTTGATTTTGCATTAAAAAGCAAAAATTCAATTTCTAGAGTAGGTTCACTGACAATTTTAAAATTACGTTTTTTGAAAGTTTCAACTGCATCAAAAGGCACAAAAGTAAGCAAATCAACGCTACCATTCAAAAGCATATTCCCCCTCTTGGAAATATCACTTCGTCCATACAAAGTAACAGTTTCAAATTTTGGCTTATCGCCCCAGTATTTATCAAATCTTTTGTAAACGACACGATCCTGAGGATAAATTTTCTCAAATGCATATGGCCCTGTTCCAACAGGAGTTTCTATTACTTTATTTTCATACTCCGAAGGAATAATAAACAAGCTCGCAAGCTCGCTCAAAAGCATCGGATCCGGAACTTTTGTAAAGATTTTGATAGTAAGATCATTTACTATCTCAACTTTCTCAATATTTTTAAGAATATCTTTAAGTTCAGAATCTTTATAATTTTTAGCCCTGTTTATGCTTGCAACAACATCTGTAGAAGTAAAATTAGAACCATCTTGAAATACAACATTTGGGCGCAAATTAAATTCCCAAGTAGTGTCGCCAATAACTCCCCATGAAAGAGCAAGCGCAGGCTTCATTCGTAAATCTCTATCAGGTTTCACAAGCGAATCATAAGTATTTCTAAGTCTATCACTCACAAGCGGGTCGGTCTTTGTAGGCTCAAAAGAAACCTCTTCATAAGGCAACATAACCCGAAGTTCAGTCATCTTAGTAGTTTCCTTCACAGGCCCAGCAAAGAGCTTCAAAAAGCCCAAAAAGAAACTTGCCGGTTGCTGAAAAAAGAGATTAAATCCAATCCAAATAAAAGCGCCAAGAAACATCGTATAAAACGAATATTTCAAAGTTTTCGAACCTTTAGTTTCAGCATATTCAAAAACTTCTTCGGAAGAAGGAACTTTGCTTTTATCAACTAAAACTTCCTTTGATGGCTGAGCTTGGCCAACTTGCATCTCCTTTTCTAATTGTTTTTGATTTTTATTTTCTTCCACTTTTGGTTCATTTATATCTGGATATTTTAGCACAAATGAGCGAGAATTACAACATGCACATATGTATTCTTGCCGACGTCATGGACAATCAAAACGCCGGAATTCATCATTACACAAAAAACTTAATCGAAAATCTTTTAAAAATCGACAAAGAAAACAGGTACAGTTTTATTCACAATAGAGAAAATGATTTTTTCAAAAACACAGAAAATTACATCATTCAAAGTAAAAAAGGACTCGGAAAAGAAACTTATAGGAAATTTTTCAAAATTCCAAAACTAATCAAAGAGTTAAAACCCGATATAGTGCTTGAACCATGCCATATCGGACCATTTAATATTCCGAAAAACATAAAACGAATAACAATAATTCACGACCTTACCCCAATAATTTTTCCGAAATTTCATATAAAAAGAAGCACTATAATTCACAAACTTTTACTAGGAAAAATTATCAAAAATGCAGACCTGATAATAACTCCATCAGAAAACACAAAACGAGATATTTTAAATTTATATAGAACCAAAACAAAAATAGAAGTCATAAGCGAAGGAGTAAATCCGCCAAATCTTGAAGCAAAAGAACCTCGAGAAACAGGCTTACCTCAAGTAAAATCGCCATACCTGCTTTACCTCGGAACAATCGAGCCACGGAAAAATTTGGACACGTTGGTTGACGCATTTTTAGAATTAAAAAAAGAAAATAATTTGCCACACCACCTTGTTTTAGCCGGAGAAATCGGATGGAAAGTAACACCACTTTTAAATCGCATAAAAAACGAAAAAGAAATTATTCTAACAGGGTACATAACCGAAAAACAAAAAGCATCTCTCTACAAAAATGCAGACATATTTATTTACCCTTCGCTATATGAAGGTTTTGGCTTACCGCCACTGGAAGCGATGAGCTACGGAATTCCGATAATTTGCTCTACAGGAGGAAGTTTGAAAGAAATTTTCGAAAATCATGCACTAATGTTTGAACCAAATGACAAAGAAACATTGAAAAAATATATTTTAAATCTTTTAAAAAATCCTAAAGGAAAAAATACACTTGCTCATCTCACATGGAAAAATACAGCAGAAAAACTTCTAAAATCATTTAAAAAATTATAAAATTCTACATCTGCGACAAAATCTTCCTCATCTCTACTTCAAGCCCGCTATCCCCCATTTTCTGAGCCAAAAAGAGCATTCGTTCATAAGTGGATTTATATCTTTTTGCATCTTCAACAGTTTTAACAGAGGATACTTTTTCGACAAGAGAATTATATTCTTTCCCATAACAGGATTTTAACATTTCGCTGTCACCAGCTTTCTCAAAATAAAATATCGCCGCATTGAAATCACCTGCGTTGTAAGCAGTATTTCCAAGATTCTCATAAGCAATATGCAGATTTTTTTCAACTAAACTTCGTAAGCTACTTGTCGCATAGGCAAGCTGGGCACTTTTGACCATAACATGTGGAGTCATTACTACAGCCTCTTCGCGAAAATCCGGAATATCCAACATATTTGTCGCAATAATTTCTGTGACCGGAAGTACATCCGTCGACTCGCGATATCTCGTAAAAGTTCCATTCGTCGCTTCTATATCGATATTCCTAAAATGCAAACAAACATGTTCTGGAAGTAGTTTTATATTAAGCTCATTGATGTCGTATCTAAGCGAAAAAAGATAGATATAAAGAGTCACAATTTGATTACAATCCCCCTCCAGTTTTTCTTTTTCTGGGTCATTTAAAAGTTTTCCAAAACTCGAAGTTTCTATGTAGTGATATAGGTTTTCCGGTTGTAAAAATTCAGCAATATTTCTTAAAAAAACAATTTTATCAGTCCCGCCTTCCGGATAAGTCAGGTCATTTTCTTTTATTTCATTTCTTACAAAAATTTCATCGATTTTACTTGTCTCACAAAATCGCAAAAATTTTTGGGAAATTTTCTGTGCATTTTCATACATTTGTCGTCTTTTTGATTTCGACAAATATTCATAACCTTTGAATTTTCTTTCCATCCAAATATTAACAACAATTAAGTTTTTCCGCATAAGCAAAAGCAATTCCTCTTTTATATCAGACAACCTATCCGTTGATTTCACACCAGTAAAAAACCTATCCACCTTCCACTCAAAAAAACTCACATAAGGAGTGAAAATCAAAATAATCCATCCCAAAATTTTTCCAAAAATTTTCATAACGTCAACAAGTATAACACACGTAGAGTTTATGAAAACATTACTTTGCCCTCGCTTGCTTTTACTAATATCATTGTTTTTCTATAACGAACAGAATCGTTCAAAGTAATATTTTCATAAACTCTCCATCAAATACTTTTGGCAGTTTTGAAGAAAAATTATAGAAAATCGCGAAAGAAAGTTATAGGAATATCAGTTAGAGCGATTCTGTTCAATATAGAAAGAGCACAGGAACAAGAAAAAGAAAGCGAGCGCTAACTGATATTCCTATAACTTTCTTGCAAACGTCCTAATTTTTCTTCAAAACTGCCAAAAACGCCTCTTGCGTAAGATTCACCTTCCCCATCATCTTCATGCGTTTTTTTCCTTTCTTTTGTTTCTCCAGAAGCTTTCTTTTTCGACTATAATCACCTCCATAAAGTCCACTAGTCACATCTTTTCTGAAACCGGAAATGGTTTCACGAGCAACAACTTTTGCTCCAATTGCAGCCTGAATCGGAATAACAAATTGTTCACGAGGAATAAGATCTTTTAATTTTTTTGTCATTTCACGACCAACATATTCAGCATCATTTCTATGCACAATCAAAGAAAGTGCATCCACTTTCTCTCCGGCAATAAGAAAATCGAGCTTTACTAAATTTCCGATTCTAAAATCCAAATGCTCATAATTCATTGAAGCATATCCACTGGTTAAACTTTTCAAACTATCATAAAAATCTATAACAATTGACGCAAGTGGCAATTCAAAAACAACCAAAACTCTCGATAAACTCAAATATTGCATATTTTTAAATTCACCTCTTTTCTCAGTGCAAAGCGTCATAATACTACCGACATAATCCTTCGGCGTTAAAATTTCAACTTTCACCCAAGGCTCTTTTATTCCATCTATCTGAGAAGGATCGGGAAGTTCACTCGGAGAGGAAACAAAAGTTTCGTCCTTTCCAACCACAGCAATATAAGACACGCTCGGCGCAGTAACAATCAAATCAAGATTATATTCACGTTCAAGCCTTTCCTGGACAATATCCATATGAAGTAAACCCAAAAATCCACATCTGAAACCAGATCCCAAAGCGCCTGATTGTTCCGGAACATAAGAAAGCGAACTATCGTTCAATTGAAGCCTATCAAGGGCTTCACGCAACATCGGGTATTCATCTGTATCAGTACAAAAAACACCAGCAAAAACAAAAGGCCGAACTACGCTATACCCAGGCAAAGGAACAGCTTTAGAGATATCCATCATAGTAGCACCTGGCCCCCAAACCGTGTCTCCAACTCTCGCATCACGCACACTCCTCACTCCTGTAACGATATATCCGACTTCTCCTGAACGAAGAATCTGACAAGACTTATATTTTGGCTTAAAATGGCCAATCTCAAGCACCTCGACATGAGTTTTTGTATTCAAGAAATGTATTTTATCACCTTTTTTCACTTCCCCGCTATTCACACGAACATAAGTCACAACACCCTTGTAAGTATCATAAACAGAATCAAAAATAAGCGCTTTAAATTCATCACCAACATTAAATTCAGCAGGAGCAGGAATTTTTTCAATAACTCTATCCAGAACTTTTTCCACATTAGTCCCCTCTTTAGCAGAAACAGCAATAATCTCATCTTTTGAAATTCCCAAAACATCTTCAATTTCCTTCGCTCTCAATTCTACATCAGCGGATGGCAAATCAATTTTATTTAAAACAGGAATGATTTCAAGCCCGTGATCAAGCGCCATATAACAATTTGCAAGAGTTTGCGCCTCAATCCCCTGAGTTGCATCCACAACTAAAATAGCACCTTCACAAGCCGCCAAACTCCTCGACACCTCATATGAAAAATCCACATGCCCGGGAGTATCAATCAAATTTAAGATATATTTTTCACCATTATGCTCCCATTCCATTCGCACGGGCTGAAGTTTGATAGTAATCCCCCTTTCCTGCTCAAGCTCCATCGTATCAAGCATTTGCCCATGTTTCATGTCACGCTTCGCAATAGTATTTGTAATTTCCAAAAACCTGTCGGCCAAAGTCGATTTACCGTGATCTATATGCGCAATAATGCAAAAATTTCGTATATTCATAAGCGGCAAGATTATACCTGCAAAAACATGGAAATACAAAGCTATCGAATAGCTTTATTTTGGAATCAATAACAAATATCTTTTCGAACTTAAGCTTCTTTTTATGGACACCAATCTTTAGATCAAAAAAACGCAATGCGTTCTCAAAGATATTTATTACTGATTCCAAATACAAAATTCGAAATTTGCAAGTCATGTTATTGCAGAAGAAAAAGGTAATTCATATCTTATTTCGAAGTTGAAAATTTTTGTTTTGAAATTATTTGAAGAAAAGCCTGAAAAATCACATTGTTTGAGCGTAGCGAGTTTGTGATTTTTAGCTTTTCGAGAATAAATTTCATCAAAAATTTGAGTTGAGAAATAAGATATGAATTACCTTTTTCTTCTGCCTGAAGGTTTGCAATTTCCCACTATTTGTGATAGAATTATATGAAATAAAAAAACAAAAATGCAATACAAAGTCCCTCAGGACGTACAAAGAGAAGACACGATCATAGGCCCGCTTACGCTCAAACAGCTAGGCATTCTTGGAATAGGAGGAGGAATTGCATACGCGATATACGTAAGTTTGGCAAAAAACTATTCAATGGCAATATGGCTTCCACCAATGGTAATCGTCATAGCCATTACACTAGCTTTTGCATTCTTAAAAATACATAGTTTGGACTTTTTGACATTTTTAATGGCATACATAGAATTCAACTATTTACCAAAGAAAAGAATATGGATTCAAGGCGGAGGATACCCTTTTATTTCTCCATTTGAAACTCCATACAAAGCAAAAAAGAAAAAAGAAATAGCAAGGAAAATGGGCGCAAAAATAGAATCCTTGAAAGAACTTTCGCACGTACTCGATACTCATGGAGGGTCTGAAGAAAGCAATACTACAGAACTATCCTCACCAGAAAAAAAAGAAAGTCTAAATAACCTCATAAACCAACACTAATTAAAAAAAAATGAATCCAATCGATCTAATAGCTCCGGGACAAAAAAATAGAGACAATACCGCCTCAAGCACTCAAGCAAATCTTCGAATCGGAGAAATCCGTGACAATGTACTTGTGCTTAAAAATGGTGGAGTTAGAGCCATATTGAAAACAACAAGCATAAATTTCAATCTAAAATCAGAAGAAGAGCAAAACGCTATCATAAGCGGATATCAGTCTTTTTTAAACTCATTGGAATTCCCTATCCAAATTGTGGTTCGCTCAAAAAAACTTGATATCGACAACTACATCGATCAAGTAAAAGAACTTGGAGAAAAACAAGAAAACAAATTACTTCAAGAACAAACATACGAATATGCGCAGTACATAAAGAAATTAGTGGACTACGCAGATATCATGGAAAAAGAATTTTACGTAATTATCCCATACAATCCATCCAGAACAGAACTCGAATCAGGAGGAATACAAACATTTTTCCAAAGATTATTCGGACAAAAAGAATCATATTCTGATATAAAACAACGCCATAGCGAATTTCAAAATCTAAAAAAGAATCTACTACAAAGAGTAAACACAGTGAAATCAGGACTGGAAGGATGCGGTCTTAAAGCTGAACAATTGAACACACAAGAAATAATCGAACTTTTTTACAACATCTACAATCCTGTACTTTCAAGAAGCGCAAAACTAAAAGATTTGGCTGATACAGCCATCCAATCCGACCGTCAGCGCGAAAAACCTGCAAATCCGGACCTAGTCGGAACTCCAACAATACAAACAGAAGCAAAATAAAAAACCTTTGTAATAAAGGTTTTCTTAGTGAAATAAAAAGCATTATCTTGGCAGCGCCCTACTTTCCCATAGGCAAGCTATAGTATCATCGGCGAAGGCCGGCTTAACTTCTGTGTTCGGGATGGGAACAGGTGTACCCCAACCTCTCAAACTACCAAGATAATGCTTTTTATTTCAAATATCATTTCCGCCCTTTAATCAGGCTCAAACTTATATATAACATATTTCTTACACCAATCACTAGTCAAAGTAAAGGATCTCCGAATGTATAAAAATAATCACAATCGCCCATTAGTATCGCTCGACTTAACACATCACTGTGCGTACATCTGCGACCTATCAACCCTGTAGTCTTCAGGGGGGCTATAGGGATATTTAATCTTAGGAATAGCTTCCCGCTTAGATGCTTTCAGCGGTTATCCAACCGAACGTAGCTACTCTGCAATGCCGCTGACGCGACAACAGATATACCAGAGGTTCGTTCATCCCGGTCCTCTCGTACTAGGGACAACATCCTTCAAATATCCTGCGATCATGGAAGATAGAGACCGAACTGTCTCACGACGTTCTGAACCCAGCTCGCGTACCGCTTTAATTGGCG
>CALREX010000001.1 GCA_943356465.1 Candidatus Peribacteria bacterium | reverse complement strand
GAAACCCTGGTTTCATACCTTCTTTTTGTAGATATATTCTTGAACCTGCCGAATCCCATTGTTCATATGGTGGGCGAAGCGGGTCACTTTTAGGTTGTTGTGCTTCCCAATCGTCTGGATTTTTTAGTATTTTTTCTTTCATTATTCTTTCCACGATTTTACGCACGGCAGCCGGGTCTCGCTCAAGGATCTTTCCAATTTCTTCAGCCTCCGATTCAGGTAGAACTATGTCAACCATCATGCTTTGACCGGGTCTGCCAGAATAATCTTTCCATTCAGTTTGAGGAATATAGTATGTAAGACGGACTGCAGGTTCATTTTTGCCGTCGATGACTCTTTCACTGTGGAGTACAGGCTCTTGACGGTATCGCTTTTCTGCTCTTTTTGCACCAAAATTAGTACCCAAAAACCCTTTTTTAGCTGGGCTGGTTTCCTCTTCAACCTGTTTTGTTAAATGGCGAATGTCTATAAATTCCTTGATGTCGTGCTCTTTAAGTACTTCATCGCGCCTTTTGCCACGCATTAAATCATTGCCAGCAACAAGGTGTGCTTCAATTTCTGATAATGCTTGGCCTGCAGGATACCTGCGTTGGTCTGCATTTATTCTTGTCGTTAAGTTTTGAAATCCTGTTTGATATGCTGCGTTTGAAACCTCTTGTCTTACTGACATGTGTATATTTACACCACCATCTCTAAGTACAATTTCCGTGGCTCGTTCGCGTGATTTTTCACGCTCGGTTGGACTTTCAACGCCAAGATTTTTGTATACACCTTTGACTTGTTGAGCAGTTTTTGCACGTTCTTCATCTGCACGAGCTTTTTGGGTTGCTTCTGATTTTTTCCACATTGCGTCAAGTTGCCGTCTGCGTTCTGCTAGTTCGGCTTCTGAGTATAATGCTTTTTTTTCAGGATTTGGTGGTTGTTTTGGGTGGTCTGGGTTTGCCATAGTTTTATTGTTTAATCTGTTAATTATAGCTTAATTTAGGCTTGAATTCAACCAAAAAGCGTTTTCGGAGCGACCAAAGGGAGCGAAGAAAACACCATATTCCCCCCTTATCAAATAAAGAAAAAAGAAATTTACCTTTAAAGAAAAGTGTTAGGGCGTTAGCCCGAAAGAGGAAATGCATATTTCACTTAACGTCCGCGCATAAACGAAGTTGTGCAGATGTATAATATGCCGAAGGCCACATCTGCACAACTTGGGCGAGGCCTCAGCCGAGCCGTTTATGCGCTGTTGTCTGATGTTGCGCTGATCTTTAAAGTCCGTTTTCTGCCTGGCATTTCTTCTGTTCGACTTTCCCTTTTTCGACCTGATATGCAGGAACAGTATATGGCCTTAATCCGCTGCTTGGATTTGCTGTGTCTAAATAACCGAATTTATCCCAATCTGCCCAAACTGAAAAGCATGGGCCAGGGGAATTATCAATGCCATCGTACATTACGATCAGTTTTGTGCCTTCGATTCCCATTGTTCTAAGTAAGCGATTTTCAAGCTCTTCATACAATTTGGTCAGCTCACCAGTTTGAGTATTGTAAGAATATATCTTGTTAGTGCTTTTCAGATTTGGCCATTCGTCTGTTGTGCTGCCGCTAGTTGAGACGAAGACCACATTTTTATTTGACGGTGATTTTGGAGTGTAAAAACTTTCTACATTCTCTTCAGATTTTGTTTTAACATCTGATGTGAACTTTTCCCATTGAGGACTATCGTAGCCATTTCCCTGTTCAATAGTAGCGGTAACTGGCTTCGTCTCAACTACTGGTGTAGCGGCAGGGGTTGGGGCAGATTGGATATTTGTGATTTTAGCTGTTGGAGCTGTTTTTGTACTTTGCCACCAGTACATTCCGCCTCCAACAACGATTGCAGTAATGACCACGGCCAAGGTGACTGGCCATATACTGTTCCGATTTTCTTGTTCCATAGTTTTATCATGGTTAATGAATAATAAGCTTGTAGGCAGTATATAGATCAGCGCAATTTCAGACAACTACTTTCTATACGAACTTCAGCTTTGAAGTTTGGATAGAAAGGGACGTTGGGAGGAGTTGGGTTAAGTGTAGGGTATAGGAGAAGAAAATGCAAGACGATGGGTGACAAGAGAGTGACGGGGATAAAATAGGTAGCTTTGACTTGTGGTAATTTAGCTTTGGAATTTTATGGTGATGTTCTTGATTTTGGGTCTATAGCAAATAGTATTTGGATTGAGATCTCCGACATGTGGTTTATATACTACACATTTACGGGGGATCTTTTTCGTTATTCTTCAGGAAATGCCGATATAAAAAGTTTTTCTCCGCTTCGTTTATTCTCTTTAATCCGTGCCGGATAATTTGTCCGTACTTGTTTGATAGTACCGCATTGCTTGATGTTAGCATGACTTGAGGTGCGCGTCAACTGTTTTTTGGCTTGTTTGAGCCATTATTTTGTCATCTTTGTTTCAGAAATTTTTTAGGAATTTGTCAGAAAAATAGCAGGAAAATGTCAGGGTTTTGTCAGGTCGGAGGCGTAGAGTGATGGGTACTATTCCATTACGTTACTTTTATGCATGAAATACTGAGGCTGGTGGACCACGAAATGACGGTGAGAAATATGAGCAGGAGAAGTATGAAGGCGTACTTGGGGTGTCTGGCGACGTATATGGCCTATTGCGAGCGCGCACTGGGCCTAGGGGTAAATGAGGTGAGAATGTGGGATCGCACAAGGGTGATGGGGTTTTTGGTCGACAAAAAAAACTCGGGGAATAGCTCATCAACGGTGAATCTCTATCTGTGCAGTATTGTGTTTCTCTATCGGGAGGTGCTGAAGGTGGTCCGGCGGGTGAATGTGAAGTTCGGGAGGAGGGAGTCGAAACTGCCGTTGGTTTTGAGCAGAGAAGACATAGGAAAAATACTGGAGGGTGTCGTGAATATCAAACATCGACTGCTGCTTGCCGTAGCCTACGGAGCGGGGCTTCGAGTGAGTGAGGTGGTGAGTCTGCGCGTTGGTGATCTTGATTTCTCGGCTGGAGTTATCCATGTGCGACAGGGGAAGGGGGCAAGGGATCGGGTAACGATGCTTCCCGGAAAAGCGGTTGCGGATTTGCGTGGGCTTGTTGAGGGGAAAAAGCCGAGAGATGCCGTCTTTGAGAGCAATCGTAGTGGGGCGTTGACGAGTCGCAGTGCGCAGAAAATTTTTGAGATGGCTTTGTGCCGGGCGGGTATCGCCAAAATGGCAACGTTTCATTCGCTGCGGCATAGCTTTGCGACGCACCTGTTGGAAAACGGCGTCAGTATACGCCATATCCAGGAGCTGCTCGGACACGATGATATTCGCACCACGCAGCGATATACACAGGTGAGTTGTCGGACTGTAGCGCGGATTGCGAGTCCGCTGTCGTGGAATTTGTCTTGATTTTGTAGCTACATTTTATTATTATGTAACCATATGAACTATGTCGAAAAAGAAGTCACTACAAATTTATTCACTCTGACATCCAGGGCTTCATTATTTATTCCTTTCCATCATGGTGACTGTAAAATACGCTATAAAGTTCGAGTCAAAAATATCATTATTGCCAATAATTTAACATTTTTATGAAAAAACCTGTCCATTACTCTATTATCGTTAATAATAGACAATATCGCTATAGCATGCGAAAAATTGATGATGAGATGATCTATTTTTACTGTAAAGCGGCTCATATTTCTCAGGAATTTTATCATGAAGATATTTCAGAGCTTCTTTATCTTTTACCGGATCATATTCGAGATGCGAAGCAATATGAAAAGCGCCAAGAAGTTATACGCTTCAGAATTAGCATGAAGGATAAGCGGAAAATTCATCGAAAAGCCGTAAATCATGGATATGCATCCATTTCACAATACCTTCGGGATTTGGCGTTGAAGGATTAGTGAAAGACGCGGATGGAAACGCGATTGGGATCACCAACACGCTCCGCTGCTTGGTGAAAACCGGAACCTGAGCGAAAAGAACAATTTCAAGTTTTTTTTTGGCGACTATTTACTCAAATCATATTTTAGAATTTGGCGGTGTGTATTGGACGAAGTTCGAATGTATTTCGGACAAAATCCGCAGGATTTTGACGAATGATACTTGCGCCTCGTACGCTCCCTTCGGTCGCGATCCCAAAACCAAAAATTTCCTTGCAATTCCTTTTTCGGCGGGGGGTGTGGGGGGAGCCGGCAAAAAATGGAAAGGAAAATTTTTGGTTTTGGTTCCGACGCTTCATTCCTCCAGAAAGGACTTGTATTTATATTTTAGCATTGTGGCGATATTTTGTCCGTCCTTTCCTCCGTCATTCGCGTCGGTGCGAGGCGCTCCCGTATCCGCGTTTTGTTGTAGTTCTAGCATCCGCTCACACTTTGCAACCACCTCGCATTAGCCGTTCGCATTCGCTCACGATGCCTTGCTCGGTGCTTGCTTTGTGTTCGCTCTGTGGCTTCGTTTGAGCCTGCGGCAACTCTAAAAAGCGGTTTGTGCATGACACAAGCGAATCTATATGTGCTTGCCCCGCCCGCCCATTGCGCGCACAGAAAACCACTCCCTACATTTTTCTCGAATCATAAGCCCAATGCAATAACGCCTGTCTCTGTTTGGGACGACAAAAAATATCTCCAGGCCGGCAATTATTTTTTATCTGCATTATGTGTCTACGCATCGCTAACCATCTTTTTATTTGCCTTTCATCGTCATCAGTCCTTCTGCCCATATAGTACCGGCAATACCACTCGAACCATCCCCGCGGGTCTTGTGGATGTATCCAGCCATTCTTACGCCAGACAGAAAGTGGCTGGCTAGCATTTACACAAAAAAAATTAAGTTCTTTGTGCCTTTTTCCATCTGGTGATAAGTTCGCATTCTTCCACCAGTCTTTGGGAAATTCTTTGGGTTTATCAGAAAAGTATAATCCTCCAAAAACACCAAGCTCTAGCATTTCTTTTGGCGTTAGGTCTGGCTTAAACCGTGGGTCAAAGCTCTTGTTGTCTGTTACTTTCTTCGCCATAGATACGGAATAAAAACACTCACTCTTTTTTTGTAATCAGCAAAATCTGGGTGCTCTGCCATCTTTTTTTCAAGCATCGGAATGCCGGAAACTTTTAGTATTAAAAAGGTAATCGTAATCGGACCAATTATTGCAAACACGCCGTTCGGAACAGAAAGTGCTATAAGCCAAATACCCCACCACTGTGTGACCTCACCAAAGTAATTTGGGTGGCGAGTGTATGCCCAGAGCCCGCCCTGCATCAGCTTGCCCTTGTTTGCGGGGTCTTTTATAAAACGAGCCAGCTGCGCGTCACCAACTACTTCAAAATAAAAACCAAAAAGCCAAACCGCTACACCGATAAAATCTAACAAGCCAAGCTCCGCCCCCGCATTTTTATTGATAAAAAGTACCGGCATGACGATCAGAAACAAAAATATTCCTTGCAAAAGATATACTTGAAAATATGAGCGGATATAAAACCACTTGCCCCACTCTTTGCGCCACGCAAGGTACCGATAATCTTCTGCCTTGCCCTTGTTGCGTGCATGAATATGCCATGCCAAACGCAAGCCCCAAATGCTCACCAAGAGACCAACAAGCAATCCTCGAATTCCGGAATCGAGAGATATAAAAAACGATGCCCACGTCATGAGCACAAAGCCAAGTCCCCATGCCACATCAGCCACATCATTTCTCTTTTTGATCAAAGAAGCCACGAACCAAAGGCTCATGTATACGAACAATATTAAAACTAGGGTTAGGAAATAATTCATAGTCCGATTTTGCTCGCAATAAAGTAGGTTATTGTAGAAACCGACGCTGCGAGTACTGCTCCCCAGATCAAATCAACAATAGTAACCAGAAGTGGCCAATCCTTAGCCACTGCCAGATTCGTTAGGTCGTAGGTTGCATAACAGACGAGACCAAAGAGCGCGCCAAAGAGTATGGCGTGGGCCCACGAGCCCTTTGCGACTGCAGGTTCGATAACAAACACTACAAGGCCTGCAATAAAAATAAGATAGAAGATGATTGCCGCAATCCAATTGATGTCCGATTTCATAAGCATGCCAATTTGTGCACGATAAAAATCCTTGGCCACAATCCCGAGCCAGAGCATGTCGATTGCGAAGAAAACTGGTAGTGCGATTGCAAAAAGTTTTATGAACATATTATTTATTTAAGTAAGTTATGGTTAATTGCACACACGTTGCAAACGTTCCCCACAAAAGATACGGAATGTTTACATAAACAACCCAGCGGAGCTCGGGCACATAGTGCCAGACGGCATAGAGCGCCCAGATGAGCGTGCCGACGACGAGCAAGATGTCGATTGATGCAAGAAAATTATTTACCAAACCAAATTGTATTGGCGTGAAAGCGAAGTTGAAAAGTAGATTGAGCGCAAAAGGTAAAGCCACCATCCACGGAATTTGCTTGGTGAATGCTTTATAAAAAATGGTGCCGAAAGATACGGCAATAATCGCATACAAAACCGTCCACACTGGCCCAAAAACCCAGTTCGGCGGAGCCCATGATGGTTTTAATAATTCTGCGTATAATATTTTTTCATTCATAAAATTTGATTGGGTGAATGGAATTATTTTTTAAATTCACTCAACTTAAAATCAACTTGATATATAAAGACTTCAATGTTTGGGATCATTTCACGAGCGTAATCCAATTTTTTATCATAATGACCAGCGATAATTACACCCTTCACATCTTTATCTTTTTTGTTTTCTTTTACCCAGCCCATATATCTTGCAAGTTGACCAACAGTGTCATCACTCGTTTGATTTCTCTTAAGTTCTATAACAACATATGATCCGGTTTGTTTATCTTTTGCCAAAATATCTATTGGCCCAATGTCTGTTCGAAATTGCTGACTTAAAAGAACGCCTTCTTCAATAATAAGATCATATTTTTTACCAAGCTCTGTGTTGTTCCAATTATGAACAATAAAATCTTCTAGCTGTTTCTCCATGTAAAAGAGGCCTTGATTGATCTCATTAACAACAAAATTATTAGAAGGCATTAAAACTACTTTTCTGTAATATTCGGTTATTGTGTTAAGGTCTGAATCAAGATCAATCTCTGAGGCTTCAGTGCCAGTGTCATAGATAAATTTAACTTTATCTCCGGTAATTTCAGTTTTGTATGATTTGAAAACAAATGAATCACCGTAGCGCGGTACATCCTGGTCTAAATATCCTGATACAGTTTGGTTTGAGTTTAATACTTCGGTTGGCCAGGATTGTGCTGACTCAGCCGTTTCGCTTATTCCGTAAGCAAGTATTAGTTTCTCGAGATCCTTATAATATAAATACACCGGATAAATCCCGTTACTTGTTGCCATTTCCGGAGCTAACAAACTTATCCATGGAACACGAGCTGGCATCCCCATGCCAAAAGAAACCTTGAATTTAAAGTCCTGCCAATCTTTTGGATATGCTGATGTTTTGAGATCTCCGGCCTTGGACTGGATTATAAAATTATTTAGTATTTCTTTAATATTTTTCATAAATTTAATTTATTGGACAAGTGTTTTTCCCCAGCGCAGCGTAGAAGCCACACCAGCTAAAGATTGCCTCAAAGAGGGCGAGGCCGGAGAAGAAGATGAGGATGGGGCTCCAGGTGGTGGTGATGGCCCATAGGAGCAACCCTACGCCTATGGCGAGGCGGAGC
This sequence comes from Candidatus Peribacteria bacterium, assembly GCA_943356465.1. Lineage (GTDB taxonomy): Bacteria > Patescibacteriota > Gracilibacteria > UBA1369 > LOWO2-01-FULL-3 > UM-FILTER-38-24. Next base: position 248,996 of record CALREX010000001.1, on the reverse strand, counting down.
AAGCGGTCGACTTTGCCTATATTATGAGTAGCTCCCCGCACCGTATTCTTGGCAAACTTTTTCAAAATCGTGCGGTAGACGAGACCGACAATGCCAGCAAAGAGATACATTACGACGATGAGACCCCAGCCGAAGGGAGATTTGATAAAGCTTATAGGGGACTCTTCAAAAAAGTCTCTTTTTAATTCTGGAATAATAGAGAGCGCATTCATGCCTTCCGCCCTATCAAACGCCTCTATCTCACCTACGGCGAGCGAATACTTGCTGTCGTTGTTTTGGCTTCTGACGGTGATGGTGTAGACTCCGGCTTCGGCGCGAGCTTTGTACTCGCCACCGTCAAGATAGCTACTTTGCCCAAATGGTTCAAAGAAACTTTTCCATGAGGCGTCGCTTCCGCCGATGGTGGCTACTTTTACATCTCCTTTAGAAATTTCTGCCGTGGTGCTTTTGTCGGCAGATTTTATATCGGGTACTAAAATGCTGACATAGAGATCAAAATCAACTGGTGAGTCGATGGTGTATGTATGAGGCGAGCCGGTGAGAGTGGCGTAATAGGCCTTGGATATATCCGGGTCTATTACTTGTGTGGCATCACTCTCTACTATCCGAGGCTGATGTGCAAAGGCGAGGGCGGGGAGGAGAAAGAGCGCTACGAGAGTAAGTGGTATTAGTTTGTAGAGTTTTGTGTTCATAGTTATTTCTGTATCAAGTCGTCAACCCTAATCTCAAAAGCCTTCGCTATTTTAGACAGAGTGTCGATTGTTGGGTTTTGATTAACTCCATTCTCAATCTTAACAATTGAAACCATTTTTGTACAGAGGATTTTTCCGTTGTGGAGAATGTGGATGTTTCATTACCACTGAAACGCAGAAAGGTCATAACTATTTGCGTTGCACCAAACGGAAAAATCCTTGTTTACAAAAATATACTCGCGAAGAAATCATCACTTTCGAAATTCAAAAGAAAATCAAAAAAGTTTCTTTGCCAGCCGACTGGGCTTCTTGGATGTTGGCGGAGAATAGAAAAGATATGTTGAATGAAGCCCAATCGTCTACACTTTTTGCGGACAACACAAAAGCCGATATTTCTCTTTTGGATTCCAAGATTGAGAAGCTGATGAATGCGTATCTTGAAAGTGCGTTGTCGCTTGAAGAATATCGAGATATGAAAAATAAACTTGTGAACGAAAAACAGCTTCTCAAAGAGAAATTATCGGCTTTTGAGCAAAAAGCGAATAATCGGTTCGAACTTACCGAAAAGTTTTTGAAATACAATATGGAATTGGCAAACGAGTGTACAAATGAAGAAAAACTTCATTTGTACAAAAAAGCCGGTTCGAACTTTCAAATTAAGGATCGAACCGTCTTTTTTGAGCCACGCGGAGCGTGGAAAAACCTTTTGGATTCGGGAATTTTTGGCGGGAATGCGTTTGTGTCGGCGCTTCGCGCCGACCCCATTTCGGCTTCCAATTCCGATTTTCAATTTTGGCGGAGAGAGAGGGATTCGAACCCCCGAGAGCCTTTCGACCCTAATAGTTTTCAAGACTATCGCCTTCAACCACTCGGCCATCTCTCCTTATTTTGTAAGCTCACTACGTTCAGCGATGGCAGAGCCATACGCTTCACTTGTTCGCGCTCGCGCCGTGCGCTCGCCGTTTTGTAAGCTTTGCGTCGCTCAGAAGTGGCAAAGCCATATTCTTCACTTGCTTCGCGCTCGCGCCATGCGCTCGCCGTTTTGTAAGCTTTGCATCGATCAGAAGTGGCAAAGCCACATTCTTCACTTGCTTCGAGCTCGCGAATTATATTACATCTCTTTTGCTACGGCAACAGAAAGTAAAATAATGGCGGAGAGGGAGGGATTTGAACCCTCGAAGGCTTTCACCTTGGCGCTTTTCGAGAGCGCTCGTTTCAACCACTCACGCACCTCTCCATTTTTAGGCTCGCGTCACTCAGAAGTGGCAGAGCCACATTCTTCGCTAGCTACGCGCTCGGGCCGTGCCCTCGCATTTGTCTTTCCGGCTAAAAGTATCTTACATCTCTTCTACCACATTAACCCCAAGCAGAGCGAGACCATTTTGCAAAATTTGGCTAACGGACTGCGCTACTTTTAATCTAAACAATCTATCTTTTGGTTCTTTTGCCGTAAGGACAGGAACTGAGTTGTAGAAAGAATTAAATTTCTGAGCCAATTCATATAAATACTGACATAGTAAATTTGGTCTGTATTCCTTTGCAGAATGAATCAAATGTTCTTCAAATTTTGGAATCATGCGCAAGAGTTGAGATGTTTTTTCTGCGACTTCTGTTTTGTTTTCGACCTGTTTTCCTGATACTTTAGCAGTTTTTGCCTTTCTCAAAATACTGTGCGCTCTTGCATAGGTGTACTGCATATATGGTGCGCTATTGCCTTCCAATGACAGCATTTTATCCCAGTCAAAAACTATATCTGTTGTTCTGTTTTGTGAAAGTATATTGTATTTTACTGATCCAATTCCCACTATTTCCGCGACTTTATCCTTGTTCTTAAGATTTGGGCTTTTTTCTTCTATTATTTTTCTTGCTCTTTTCACTGCTTCCTCAATCACCTGATCAAGCAATATAATATTTCCTTTTCTTGTGCTCATTTGCATGTTTTCCATTCTCATTCTTCCAAAACTTACGTGAACAGCTTCATCGTTGTACCATGAAAATCTTTTTGCTATGTCAAACAGTTGTTTGAAATACATGTTCTGCGCCATGTCTACAACGTATACAATCTTCTCTGGATGCCAACGACTTATTCTGTACTTCAGTGTTGCCATGTCTCTTGTGGAATAAAGTGTTGCTCCATCTTTTTTCTGAATCACCAGTGGTGAAATATTTTCATCTGAAAATTTTGCGATGTATGAGCCTTCATCCCCTTCCACAAATATTTTTTTCTTTTTTCCTTCCGCAAGAATATCGGCCATTTTGTCCTCATAAAAACTTTCTCCAAGTGTAAAATCAAATTTTATTCCGGAGAGTTTTTTGTAAGTTTTATTTATTTCTTTCAAACTTTCGTCAACAAACCATTTCCATAATTTTCTGTTTTCCTTATCTCCTTCTTCGAAATCTTTAAATTCTTTTCTTGCAAAGTCCTCAAGTTTTGGATCTTTTTCCGCTTCATCATGAAATTTCACGTAAAGCTTTAGCATTTCATTGATCGGATCTTTGTCTAACACATCTTTTTTACCCCATTTTTTGTATGCATAGATTAATTTCCCAAACTGTGTACCCCAATCTCCTATGTGGTTTATTGATATTGTTTTATATCCGATATAACTCAAAATATTGTTTAATGTCTGCCCTATTACTGTTGATAGTAAATGATGAACTCCGAGTGGTTTTGCAATATTCGGAGCGCTATATTCAACAATTATTTTTTTATTTTTCCCCGTATTGGATCTTCCGTATTTTGTTTTTTCTTTTATGACTTTTGAGATTTCATTTTTTAACACTTTTTCAGAAATGAAAAAATTTATAAATCCAGGGCCCGCTATTTCAACTTTTTCTATAAGTATGTTTTTTGAAATATTTTTAACAATTTGCTCCGCGATTTCCCTTGGATTTTTTTGCATAATTTTCCCAAGTTTCATTGCAATATTTGCCGCATAATCTCCATGTGAAACATCCGCAGGATATTCTAAATTTATAAGCTCACTACGTTCAGCGGTGGCAGAGCCACTCGCTTCACTTGTTCGCGCTCGCGCCATGCGCTCGCCTTTGCCTTTTAGCGTTTTTTTTACAGCTTTCTCAATGATGGATTTTATTTTGTCTTTTGTTGTCATTTTTAGATTTTTAAGAAGTAGGCTTTTTCTTGAAGTGGAATTTTTGAATCGTCCGCTGTACGCCTACCTTCTACACCAAGATTAACGGATGGATTTTCTGACGTTAGAATGTATTCCTCTATTTCTCCACCTATGTATTTTATTATGTTCATGCCCATTTCTCTTAGTATTTCGCCAAATTTATCCAGATGCATATTGCTCAAATCTTCGACTATAAATGCTGAATTTACCGTGCGCATTGTTATTTTCGTTCTTTCACATTCACGATAATTCCAGTATCTCTGTACTATTCCACCTTTATCCATGTATGACACTTCGCCTTCACCTGCATTGTAAACCTCTATTGAATTTGCAGGTCTGAATGGTTCTCCGCCCTTGGTATAGACTAGATTCAGGTCTCCGCAAAGCCAATCTATGTCTTTTCCCCTAACCGGAAGCAGGTATTTCATATTGAAATATCTACATATATCTTCAAGTGCTGTTTTGTGTACCACTTCTGCTCCGGATTTCGCTTTTTGAAGCAGTTTTGCAACTATATGCTGATGTTTTAAAGGAGAAACTCCAAACATCCCAAATGCCTCGTCCCAGGCTTTGATGTATGGCTCATCATGTATCTCCTTGTTCTCAAATTCCTTTTGACGCTGAGCCCAAATACCACGAAGCAGGCTTTGAATATACGAAATGCGTCTTGTATTGTTTACACTTTTTATTATGATTACCCCCACTTTCAGGCCTGTGTATTGCTTAAATATATTTTCGTCGATATTTATGTTCATGAACAGTGTTTTTATTCCTTGCCCCATTCTAATGAAAAGGGGGTTGATAAATCCAGCGTTTTTTGCTATAATTTCCTGATACAAAGAATTTAAACAAAAACAAAAATGAAGAACGTATTCTCAAAACTGTTCACATCACTGGCATTAGTCGTTACGCTTATGAGCTTTACAGCCTTTGCGGCTGTAGATAAAGACTCTCCAAGTGATGTTATCGGACTAAAGGGAGTTGCTCTGAATAAAGGGGCAAAAATCTCTTGGGACAGTGCGACTGACAATTTAAAAGTGGCTGGATATCAAGTGCACTATGACGTTAAGTCTGTGAAAAATCCAGGAGAAAAATATGCGTTTATCAAAGATGCTGGAAATGTCCTAACTTATAACATTACTGGGCTTGAAAATGGTAAAAAGTATTATTTTTCGGTAATCGCATATGATGCGGCTGGAAATGAAAGTGTAAACTGGGGAGCTCCAGAAGTTTCTGTGACTCCTACCGCTGATGCTCCTGAGGCAAAAGATAATACAGCTCCTCAAGTCTCAAAGGCTACCGCTATAAGCAAAGAACAGGTTAAAGTCGTCTTTTCTGAAGCTGTTGTATTGCCAAAAGAAAAACCTGAGGATGCTTTCCAAATCGAAGATGAAGATACTCTTGAACCTTTAGCTGTTTTGAAAGTGGAAATTGACAAAGATGATAAAGAAAAAAAGACTATAATTCTTTCTACGGCTCCACAAACACTGAAATCAAAATATAAACTTACTGCTGGAATAGATATTGAGGATATTTCCGGTAATCCTATAATCAGCGGAACTTCGGATACTGCAGAATTTGATGGTAGTGATGCAAATAAGGTTGCTGAGGATGTTAAGGGTCCTGAAGTTGTAAAAGTTGAACCAATGGATAATACCCATGTGATTGTAACTTTCAATGAAACTGTTGTTTTGGGTATCGATCCTTCTCAAAATTTTAGCATCGTCGAAGCGGCTGATGAGAAGAAACAACTACAGGTTTTGGGCGTTGAACTCGGAAAGGATAGTAAAAATGTTGTTGATGCTTCAGCAATAGTTACTACTTCTCCTCAATCAGAAAAAAAATATACAGTTTCAGTTCTAGGACTAAAAGATACCAGTGGAAATGAAGTATCTGCCTCAAAGGCTACCGGTGAATTTGTTGGTGTTGCAGGTGCAAAAACTCCTGATAATATCAAGGATATACTTCCTCCCAAAGATGTTGCAAAACTTATGGCTGACTATGTTTTTGCAGCTGGGAAATATGTCGTAAATCTTTCATGGGAAAATCCTGTGGAAAATAAAACTGACACAAAAGAACAACTTATTTATATGAGCCAAGACCAAGGAACAAGCTATGCAAAGAAAGCTAGCCTTGACGCTACTGCTACAAAATATTCAGCAAAGGACCTTTCTCCGGGAGAGTATTGGTTTAAAATCACACAAAAAGATGCTGCCGGAAACGAAAGTGAAGGTATCGTAAAAAAGGTTACCTTGGCTGAGACAGGACCTGAACTTATTGGACTAGTTGCTTTGTCAACCGTCCTTGGAAGATTTGCTACAAAGAAAAAGAAAAAATAATTTAGAAAAAATTTAACTTTTTTTAATATAAATTTAATCTTCCCTTTGTATTATGTGGGCATGTTTTTTGTAAAAACTTTAAAATTGATCAGAAAGTATGCGTTTCAAATCATCTTTGTTGGCGCTGTGTCATGCGTTATTTTTGCATTGGATTTACCTGACAACAGATTTCATGCATATTTTTTGGACGTTGGACAAGGAGACAGCCTGCTTATAAAAACACCTGAGAATCAACATATTTTGATCGATGGCGGGCCCAATAATTCTGTAATGAAAGGCCTTTCTGAAGCCATGTTTTTCTTTGATAAAACAATTGATCTTATGGTTCTTACTCATCCACACTCAGATCATGTGACAGGGCTTATAAGTGTGCTGAAAGACTATGACGTAAAACGTGTAATGATGACTTTGGTTATTTATAAGAGTCGTGTGTATGCGGATTTCCTTAAAGCAGTTAAAGATGAAGGTGCTGAAGTTTTTGTTGCAGATGCAACAACAGATTTTGATTTCGGGAGTACATTTATAGATACACTTTATCCATTTTCTAAAATCAGTGGACAAACTTTTAAAGATGTAAATGATTCATCTATTGCGATGAGAATTATTTATGGAGATAAGTCTATTTTTGTCGGAGGAGATATCGGAGAAGGTATAGAAAAAAAGATTGTTGCCAAATATAATGACTTGAAATCTGATGTCTTAAAGGTATCTCATCATGGAAGTAAAAAATCTTCGAGTGATATATTTTTGCGTGCTTTAAGGCCTAAAATCGCCATTATAAGTTGCGGTAAAAATAATTCATACGGTTTCCCTCCAGATATGATTTTGGATAGATTGAATAAATACGGAATAAAAATTTATCGCACTGATCTGGACTCTAAGGTGGAACTAGTTTTTTAAATTCTTTCTATATCAGCACCCAAATTTCTGAATTTATCTTCGAGTTTTTCATAGCCACGATCGATATAGTTTATATTTGAAATTTCAGTTTTGCCTTCTGCGACAAGTGCCGCTATGACCATCGCAGCTCCAGCCCTGATATCACAACTTGCAATTGGTACACCTTTTAGATTTGTTGGCCCTGAGATGAGGGCTTGATGAGGATTTAAAAGGTTTATTTTTGCCCCCATTTTTTCAAGTTCAAAAATATAATTTAGTCTTCCTTCGAATAATGTTTCGAATACTTTACTAACTCCATGTGCTTGTGTTAGAAGTACTGCGAATGGGGCTTGCAAGTCTGTTGGGAAACTTGGAAAAACCGCTGTCCTAAGAGTTTTTATCGCATGCAACTTTGTTGCATGATTTATTTTTACGCTATCTTTTCCTATAATTGTTGGTACTCCTGTTTCTTCAAGTTTTTGCCAAAGACTATCCAAATCATTTGTGTTAAACCCTTTAATGAGGACATTTCCGCCTGTAGCTGCTGCCGCTATAACTAGCGTACCAGCTTCCAAGTAATCGCCTGTTATTCTATATTTTACTTTCTTTAATTTTTTAACTCCTTTTATTCTCAAAACATTTGTTCCGACTCCTTTTATTTTTGCTCCTCTCTTGTTTAGGAATTCACACAAATCTTGTACATGAGGTTCGCATGCTGCAAGCCTTATTTCAGTTTCCCCTTGCGCCAAGACCGATGCCATTATTGCGTTTTCTGTTGCTGTGACGCTTAATTCCGGAAGAATTATTTTTTTGCCTTTTAAAATATTACATTTGATATTTATACCTTGAGTATCATCTATAACTTCGCATCCGAGTTCTTTGAATGCATGCGTGTGTGAATCTACCGATCTTTTTCCAAGAACACATCCTCCAGGATATTGCATTTTCACATTTCCTGTTCGTGGCAAAAGTCCACCAAGTATCAAAATTGATGCGCGCATTTTTGTAACCATTTCATTTGGAATTTCCTGATCTGAAACTTTCGAAGGATCTATCTCAAGTATATTATTTTCAAATGATGTTTTTGCTCCAAGTGCTGTGATAATTTTTATCATTGACCTGACGTCTTCTATGTTTGGGACATTCTCAAGTGTAACTTTTTCTTTAGATAAAAGTGATGCACAGATTATCGGAAGTGCAGCGTTTTTTGAGCCACTTACCGTGACCTCTCCTTGAAGTTTTTTACCTCCTTTTATTACAAAATTAGCCATAACGAAGGCATTATACAGATTTTCAATGAAATTTAAACCTTTTTAGTCTTATTTTAGAGCCTAAATGATTGATTTTTCGCCTTATTTCTGCTAGAATTATTAGATTTAATAAAAACAAAAATAAAGAAAATGAAGGTTTCATCAAAAAAGTTAGCGGTTGTGTTTATTGCTATTTCTATTGTTGGCGGTGTTTTTGTTAATAAGGCCTTAGACAAGGGAAATTACGACATAATCAATACTTCTATTTTGGGGATTTTACAGGCGACTTACGAGGATATCGCTCCATCCGCCCCAGACCTTGCAATACTGAACGTTGTTTTGAATAAAAAGTCAGACCCTACTGATGACTTTAATTATTATAAATATAACGCAAGCATTGTTGTCAAAAATAACGGTGGAAGGCTTATAAATGCCCGTGTCCTTCTACATGGAGATGGCAATCAAAAAACAGTAGCGGTTAGGAATACAGATTATGGTTTTTCTTTAGCAAAAGATGCAACATATATCATAAAAGATTATGAAGTAATTTTTGATGGAAATTACAACGGAGGTGATCTTCCGATTTATGTTGATATAGCTGATTCGTCCGATACAGATAAAACAAACAATGTTTTTGTTTCGAAAATTTTCGAAGGTCCTGCGAAAATAAAAGATATTTTTATTTCAGATATTTCGCCTGATGGAAAAGTAGAACTAAATTTTAATGATAATAAATATATTGTAAAAAATCATAATTTCGAATTATTCAGAAAAGATGAAAAAGCGGTATTAAATGGCGAGGCAAAATATTTCGAAAATACATCTTTCTCAACTCCGCTTGGATACAATGTTTATGAAAGTTCCAAAGAAAATCTCGAAATTAATTTTGATAAAGATGAACGTACAGAAGCCAATTCTCATTATGTGAAATTTTCGGAGCATCCATATGGAGCAACAAATAATCACTATGTTTTCGTGAAAGCTATAAATCCTGACAATGGATATTTTGGCGTTAGCGACATAGTTGAAGTTGGTCCTCAAAAAGAAATGAACAGAGCTGATTTTGTAAAAGCATTTGTTGATTATTTGAAAATTCCTTTGTCACAAAATGAACTGCTTTATTACACAGACATAAGCCCGGATCAATGGTATACGCCTTATGTACAAACTGTTTATAACCTTGGGCTTTTGAATACTTCCGCACTTAGTTTTTCTCCGGAGAAAAAAATAACCAGAGGTGATGTTTTGAAAATTGTGATGGATTATTTTGAGGCTGATCTTACGCAAAGCACTGAAAAACATTTTAAAGATGTTGATGGAAATTCCCCTATTTATCCTTACGTACAAAGCTTTTTGGCTGACTCTAAAGCCTTAGGACTCGGCCTAAATTTTAGTCCTGATTTACCTGCTACGCAGGGATTTGTAAAAAATATTATCGATGCATATAGAAAAAATAATTAAATTTTATTTCCTTTTCGTAATGATTTTGTGTTCTACTGTTGCGGTTGGTGCCGACAGAAATACACAAACTTTCATGGCAAATGTTTTGGGATTTAATTCTGTTAAAAATTCTGTGATTGAGATAGATAATAGAAAGGTTGATTTCTCTATATCCAGAGAAAAAAATGTTTTTTCTGTGACACCAGGTGGAACCAATATAAACATGATGAAAATATCTTTCAGAACTCATGATGATGAAATGATGTTAAATAGTTTAAAATTCAAAATTTCCGGCGTGATTTCTGAAAATATAGACAATGCCGTATTAAAAAATGGAGAAAAAGTTTTATCTGAAGGTAGGATAGAAAATGGATATATTTCTTTCGAAAATATAGCATATAAAACTGATAAAAATTCAGAGGGACTTGTTTCTATTTTTATTGATGCCGGTAGAAATTTGCGAGCCGGAGAAAGGATAAGGCTTGATATTGTTGATCCAAAAGATATATATGTTATTGTCGGCGGTGAAAGTTTCAATTTAAAAACTTCTTTCCCAATCAAAGGAAAACCTCTTAGTGTTGTTACATTACGTGGCTGGGAGCCTGGATATACAGCCCCTAAAAAGGCTTTTGCGGTTAAGAAATAATTTTATATCTGCTCTAGATAACATTTTTCACAATATACTATTTCCTTGCGTTCCGGCGCATATGTTGTCTTTATTTGTGTTTCACACTTCATACATTGTCTATCATAAAGATTTCTTGGATTCATTTTTCCTTTTCTTTCGAAATGCCTGCAATCATGACATAGATGAGGTAAAGCTAAATTATGTTTCCTGTAAAAATTTAATTCTTGCGGAATTATTTTGAAATATTTATCATCTTTTTCACATTTTATTGTTGTGTCCGATATGTCATTTTTTATTTCTATTCTTGGATTTTCATAATCTTCCCAAATAAATCCTTGTTTTTCCGCTGCGCTCTTTTCTAATGGAAAATAATACTGTGCCATTGAGCTATTATATCCGATTAGACTTATTTTTGGATCAAAGAATTCCCCAAATTCCCCTGTCGTTTTCATGTGTTCTATGATCCTAGGCAAAAGTTTTTCATATTCTTCTTTTGTATATTTTTTATTTAGAATGCAGTATTCATTGTAATTCAAATTTGTGCATCCGAAACAATTGCTCAATTTATAACAATAATCGCAGTAAAGTGTGTCATTAACCTGTGAACATTTGTTGCAAAATTTTACATTATTCGCTCTATAAACTCCGACTGATTCATAAAGAAAACTTGACTCAAGTCCCGTATTAAAACAGTCGTATCCAGTGTTCATCATGCCATCCCAAACATATTTGCAATCTTGTGATTCCATTATATCGAAACAATATGTACAGTTTTTTGAATTGCTTATGTAATCTCCCAAACAATTTTCACTGCTATCTATTGCTAGACTTCTATGTGGCACTTTAAGCCTTAATTCTGCCAACTTTTCTTTTGACTCCTTGATATTTTCGTATGTAAATTTAAATTCATTCATGAATTTTTCGTATTGTTCACGACTTAATTTCTCATTAAATAAATAATATTCTTTGTGGTGAAGGCCTACACATCCAAAACAATTTTTGCATCCAACTAAATCTTCGCAGAAAAAACAGTCGCTTATGTTGCTTGAATTGAAGCAAAAGAAACAGTGGTATCCTCCTATTACTTTTGTGCACTCATAACATAATTCACATTGTAGCGCCCAAAACATGTCCATACAATCGCGTCCGTAAGCGCTTGTCGTACAGTAATAATAATTTTCCGCTTGTTCGCTGTTGAAACAAAGATAGGAGTTTTTTAGTTGGCTGGTGTCATTGCAATAGTCGCTGTTTTCATTTGCTCTGTTATCCAGATTTATTTTTGGAACTTTCAAACAGAGCTCTTCAAATTGTTCAAAAAATGGCCTGTTGAAATCAAAATCCATCCCGTAATCAAGTGCATTCCATTTGTCGGACCACCATGTTTTCTGTTCATAAACTTTGTATTTAGTCGTTGGCGGATATACCGAGAGCATATCTTGGCCTGAGAAAGCGCATTTTGCTTTATATAGAGTTCTCTCGTTTCTGAAACACATTTTGCGCTGCATTCTGCATTTAGGACAAAGTGTTGGATGAGGAACGTTCATTTTTGCATAAAAGTCTTCGTCTTCTTTTTCGACTGTAAATTCTACGTTACATTTTTTACAATTTTTTATTTTCTTTTCCATGTGTTGCCAGGTACTCAAATAATTTTTTGTATCCTTCGTCGTGTGGCACGAAAGTTTTGTCGTGAGTTTCGATGTGACGTTTTAGGTCTTCTATTTTCATGAATTTTACCTCGGACACTTCAGTTGGATCGAGTTTTAGATGTTGTATTTCAAGGTCTTTTTTAACCAAATAGACATCTTTATGCTCGTTGTTTATGAATTTGCCTTTGTTTGTTATATATGAATCTTTGACTTTAAAAAGTAATTTTAATTCTCGTTCTCTTATATCGAGTCCGAGCTCTTCCTGCAGTTCGCGTAGAGCTGACGATCTGGAGTCTTCTCCCGCTGAAATATGCCCTGAACAAGATACTTCCCAGAGATTTGGAAATGATTCTTTTTGTTTTGAGCGCCTTTGCAAAAGTAATTCACCTTGAGTATTCAAAATCCAAATATCCACAGACGCATGCCAATCTCCATCTCTGTGTACCTCAGTGCGAAGCTTTGTCTTGTTTAATTGTTTTCCATTTTTATCGTAGAGATCAAAGTATTCCATTTGATTGTTTGTAGATTAAGCGGTTTTAGTTTAGTCTTTAAAAAAGCATTTGTTAATCTTTAAATCGTTTAATGTATTATCTATACATCCTCAAATGTGCCGATACAACCTTGTACACCGGAATTACCGTCGATTTGGATCGTAGAATAAAAGAGCATAATACTTCTAAACTTGGCGCTAAATATACAAGTGCACGCAGGCCTGTAGAACTTGTTTATTCAAAGAAATTTCGTAACAGGTCGACTGCATCGAAGGCTGAGAATAGAGTGAAAGGGCTGAGCAGAGAAGAGAAACTTGTATTAATAAGTCGCAAGAAAAGCATTTTAAAATAATTTTTCTTATATTTAATTCGTCCTTCTATACTGCAATGCCTCAAGTATGTGTTGTGTTTCGATTTTTTCTTTTTCTTCCATGTCGGCGATTGTGCGGGAAATTTTTATGACTTTTAAGTAACCTCTGTTTGATAAATTTAGTTTTTCGGCCGCTTTGTTAAGGATGTCTTTTGCTTCATCTGTGAGCCAACAATATTTTTTTATATCTTCGATATCCATGTCGCCGTTTCTTGAGATTGATGATTTCGAAAATCTTTCTTTTTGCATTTTTTCTGCGTTTTCCATGAAAGATGGATGAGATGATTTTTGTGGAATTTTTTGTGTTGGTTCTTTTTCGAGGACTTCATTTATATTTGATTTTTCAACTTCCACAAAGATATCGAAGCGATCTAGAAGTGGACCAGAAAGCCGTTTCTGGTAATTGCTTATTTGTGAGTCTGTGCAAATACATCTTATTTTTTTGTCGGATTTAAATCCACATGGACATGGATTCATAGTCGCCAGGAACATAAAATTCGAAGGAAATTTTATCGCTAGATTTATTCTGGAAATGTTTATAAATTTGTCTTCGATAGGTTGTCTTAGTGAATCTAAAACTGTTGGATTGAACTCTGCGATTTCGTCAAAAAATAAAATTCCGTTGTGAGCCAGTGAAATTTCTCCAGGACGAGGAATGTTTCCACCACCTATAATCGACGACGTTGTTGCAGTGTGATGCACTTCACGAAATGGCCGTGTTTTCACAAGCGGAGAATCTGCGTTTAATAATCCTGCGACAGAATAAATTTTTGTAGTTTCCAAAATTTCTTCTTTTGTCATCGACGGAAGTAAGTGTTTAAAAGCTCTGCAAAGAATTGTTTTCCCACATCCTGGAGATCCGTAAAGTAAAATATTGTGTCTGCCGCAAGCACCTATGGCAAGCGCTCTTTTAGCCTTTTCAAGTCCTATTATTTTATCAATAAAAGTAAAGTCGCAAATATTTTGTTCGAGATTTTCGTCTTTATTTTGGTATGGCAAAATTATTTTTTTATCTGTGGAAAATTCGATAATATCTTTTAAATCTTCTATGGGTATTATGTCTATCCCTTCAATAAAACTTGCTTCCAAAGCATTCTCTGCCGGCAGGAATATTTTCTCGAAACCTTGCTCTTTCGCAAATTGCGTGATTAGCAATGCACCTGCTATGCGATTCACTTTTCCCGTTAAAGAAAGCTCTCCTACTATGATCGAGTGCTCAAATCTTTCTTTTGGAACTTGTTTACTGTCGATAAGAATGCTCAGCGCTATTGGCAAATCGAAAAGCGCACCTTGTTTGCGTACCTGTGCTGGGGCAAGGTTTATCGTTTTTCTTGTTTGAGGAAATTGCATCCCCGAATTTTTTATTCCAAGACGCACTCTTTCTTTTGATTCCTGTACTGAAGTATCTCCAAGTCCGACTATCGAAAATGACGGCATGCCATTTGATATATCGGCTTCTACTTCTATTATTCGGCATAATAGCCCGGTAAACGAACATGAATATATTTTTTCTGCCATAGTTTTTTTGTTAGAAAACTATCGCACTATGACAGGTCGATATTAAATAATTGTTAAATTTTCTTAAAATTTTTCTAAAATCTACTGAAGGATTATTCGAAATTTTTGAGTTTTTGTTTCTATGTAAATTACGCCTCCGTTTGCTCCTGCAATTATATTTTGAGGATATTCTTTTATTTCAAGAAATGTGCCAAGATTTTCAAATTTATCCTGCTTTATATCGTACATGCTTATGCTGAAATTTTGGCTTATAAGTGCTATTTTATCGCCATACATCCAATCTGTCTTTAAATCGCTTCCTATTTTTGTTTGAGTCGGAGGACTTATGTTTTTTGTGCTTAAATTCATTAGCCACCAGTATTTTGATGTTGAAGTTTTGAACTGAAAATATTTTCCGTCAGGAGAAAATTTTGATTCTGTGATTGTATAGTATGCGAAATCAGGAAGTAATGTTTTTGTTTTCAAAGAGAGATTTATTAGATAAGCTTTTTGTTGTGGCAAAGCTGCTGTGATTGTTTCGGTTGCAGTCGTATTTATTGTCTGAGTACCTTCGCATACTATGATCGCGTACTTAGATCCGAAAATTTTTGGATTTTTTATTTCTTGAGGGAAGTATGCCAATGCATTTCTTCCTTTATCTGATTTTTCAAAAAGTTTGTAGCTTTTTGTTTCTTCATCAAACATTATTTCATACGAAAATTCTTTTTCTTTCTCCGGCACTGTCTCAGTTTTCTCAATGTATGGATTTACTTTAAATATTAATGTGTAGTCTGTTGTTTTCCATAGTTTGAAATTTACCTCCATAACATCTTGTCGGAAATTTTCTTTTGAAATTATCAATTGATATGCACCTGTTTTTTGTTTAATTTGGCATGGAGAATCGTTGCAATAAAAAGTCTCACCACCAAAAATTTCCGCTTTAAATGGGGCTTCTCCATAAAGCATTACTTTCCCGAAATCCAAGAAAATGAACCAGATATAATACAAAATCGGAACTAATATTATGATGAAAAAAAAGAGAATTTTTTTTCGTCTTTTTTTTGTTTCTTCTTCTTGTGTTTGATATAAATCGTCATCCATCAAATATATTTTTAAAATGTTTGATACCTAAAAATTTCCCTTCTTTTGTTAATTTTACGGCAATGACGTCGATTCTCCAACTTTTAAAACGTATTTCTCTTGCGAGATTTAAAAATTTTATCGCTGCTTTAAGAGTTTTCATCTTTTTTTCATTCGTGACAGAATCTTGCGGTTCTCCAAAAAGATTTGAAGATCTTGTCTTTACTTCCACAAAAACTATTTCCTGGCTGTTTATTTCAAAAGCGACGATGTCCAACTCCCCTTCCCTAAAGTAAACATTCTTTTGCAAGATTTTGTAATTATTGGCAATAAGAAATTTCTCAGCTATTAGTTCTCCTGTTTTCCCGAAAGATATCTTGTCCATCAGTAAAGGTTTATTAGATGCAAGAGTAGTCATACATCATTGATATTAAATTTTCTTAAAATCCTTGTTGAAGAAGAAGATTTTTTCGTGTAATACTTGTGATCCGAGCGAAATGGGTACGCTATGGAATTCTATAATTAAATGTTATGTCTGAACAAAGCGGTTTTGTTCCGCCTCATAGTTTGGAGGCAGAAAAATCTACTATTGGTTCTATTTTGATCGACAAGGATGCTATTTCCAAGATTTCCGATTTTATCAAAGGAGAAGATTTTTATCATGATGCGCATCGGCTTATATATGAAGCAATGAACGATCTTTATGACAAGAGAATTCCTATCGATTTGGTGACTTTGACGAATATTTTGGAAGAAAGAAAAGAGCTGAAAATAATAGGAGGAGCCTCTTATTTGGCGCTTTTGGCAAATGAAGTGCCGACTGCGACTCATATTTTTCAATATGCGACTATCGTCAAGCAAAAGTCGATTTTGAGAAAGCTTATTTTGGCCGGAGATGCGATAAAAGGGCTTGGATATATGGAGGAACAAGACACGGAAGAGCTTATTGAAAAAGCTGAGCGTTCGCTTTTTCAGGTTTCACAGACATACATGAGTGACCGTTTTGTGCATATAAAAGATGTTTTGAATAAGACTTATGAGAAAATTTCCGATCTGCATGATCCTGACGCAAAAGAAAAATATAGAGGTATTCCTACTGGATTTAAGTCTCTGGACAATCTTTTGTCAGGGCTTCAACCTTCTGATCTTGTGATTCTTGCCGCCAGACCTTCTATGGGAAAAACTGCTCTTGCCCTTAATATAGCCCAAAATGTTGCTAAGAGAGGAAAGTGTGTTGGGCTGATTTCTCTTGAAATGTCGAAGGAACAGCTTGTTGAAAGAATGTTTTGCTCACTTCTTTCAGTTGATTCATGGAAAATGCGTACAGGAAAACTAAGCGATGATGATTTTGGTAGGATTGGATCTATTATGGACGAACTTAATTCCATGAAGATTTTCATAGATGATTCGATTGGAAATTCTATCGCTGAGCTTAAGGCTAAGGCCAGAAGGCTAAAGATGGAAAACGGTTTGGATTTCCTTGTGATTGATTATTTGCAACTTATGAGTTCCGGTTCAAGCTTTATGTCTCAAACAAATCGTGTGCAGGAAATTTCGGAAATTTCGAGATCGCTAAAAGCTTTGGCTCGTGATCTTTCTATTCCAATTTTGGCGCTTTCGCAGCTTTCTCGTGCGGTTGAGCTTCGACCTAGCAAGGTTCCTCAACTTAGTGATTTGCGTGAGTCAGGAGCTATTGAGCAAGATGCGGATGTTGTATTGATGATGTATCGTGAAGATTACTATGAAGAAGATACTGATAGAAAAGGTGTTACAGATTTGTTTATAAGAAAGCATAGAAATGGGCCTATAGGTCACATCGAACTTGCTTTCAAGAAAGAACAAATGAAATTTTTGGATATAGAAACGAAGAGAAAATTTGATGATTATGCAAAAATGGAATAAATAGATATAATGTCATAGTTATAAGATTTTTTAATTTATCCAAATATGCCAGTTGCTCAGTCGAATGAATATAATGACAGGCTTAAAAAACTTTCTGATCTAAGAGATGACGGAATACATCCTTATGTCGGTAAATACGAGAGGACTCATATGGCGCAGGATGCAATAGAGGTCGCCGAAAAAACCGGATGCAGAGAGGTTGAGGAAATTCTTGAAAAACCTTCTTCAAAACTTATAAAGCTTTGCGGAAGACTTATGACTTTTAGAGAGCATGGAAAACTTGCTTTCGCGAATTTGCAGGACTTTAGCGGAAAAATTCAAATTTGCTTCATGCAAAATTTGATTGGAGAGAGATATGGATTTTTGAAGAAAGTCGATATTGCTGATTTTGTCGGAGTTACAGGCGAACTTTTTAAGACCAAGCATGGTGAAACTACTCTTCTTGTACATGATTTTGTTTTGCTTTCAAAAGCACTACGACCGCTTCCTGAGAAATGGCACGGACTTCAAGACCAAGAGCAAAAATACAGACAAAGATATTTGGATACTGTGATGGACAGGACTGTTCTTGATAGATTTGTTTTCAGAAGTGGCCTTATAAAAGCGCTTCGTGAATTTTATTGGGACAATGGATTTACCGAAATAGAAACCCCAATTTTGGAAAATATTTCTTCAGGTGCAAGTGCAAGACCTTTTGTTACACATCACAACGCCCTTGATATAGATGTTTATCTACGAATTGCCGCGGGTGAACTTTGGCAGAAGATGGCGATTGTCGGAGGTTTTGAAAAAACTTTTGAGGTTGCGAGATGTTTTAGGAATGAAGGAATGGACCCGAGTCATTTGCAGGAATTTACAATGGTTGAGCACTATGCGGCTTATTGGAATTTTGAGGATAATATGGAATTCACTGAGAAAATGTTTGAGTATTTGCTGAAAAAAACTTTAGGAACTTTGAAGGTAAATATTAAAGATAAAGATGGTAATGATAGAGAAGTCGATTTTGCAGGACCTTGGCCAAGAAGAAAGTTTACTGAAATGATAGAACAAGACTCAGGCATCGATGTATTGGAGTACAGCGATGATGCGAAAGGTTTACTTAAAGCTATTAAAGCTAAAAAAATAGTTTTAGAAAAAGCTGAAACTTTGGGTTATGGAAATTTGGTTGATGCGCTTTACAAAAAGGTTTCCAGACCAAAACTTGTACAGCCAACTTTCGTAACTCATCATCCCCTACTTACAAAACCTTTGGCGAGAAAGAATGATGAAAATCCAACTATTTGTGATACTTTCCAGCTTTTGGTAAATGGATGGGAGGTTGTGAATGCCTATAGTGAGCTCGTTGATCCAGTTGATCAAAGAGCTAGATTTGAGGCTCAATCAAAGGCAAAAGCCGGCGGAGATGAGGAAGCGATGATGATGAATGAGGAATATTTGACGGCAATGGAACACGGCATGCCTTGTATGTCCGGCTGGGGAATGGGAATAGATCGACTTGTTACATTGCTTACAGGACAGGAAAATTTGAAGGATAGTGTGCTTTTTCCACTGATGAGGCCGGAATCCAAATAGGCTTTTGAAAAGCTATTCGTTTGACATAGTTGACTAAATTGTGTACACTTTAAGTGCTACTTTTAAAAAACAAAATTATGACTACAAAAATGATTGGGATTAAAAGTTTTAGAGAAAATATTGCTAAAACATGGAAGGAGGCCGTTAAGAAAAACATAAGATATATCGTTATGAATCACTCAACTCCGATTTTGGAGGTAACTCCTATAAATGGAGGTGAGTTTATTTTGGAGAATTTGGCAAAAGATATAGAGATTGCCCGAAAACAAGTAAAAGATGGCAATGTGTACAGCCAAGAGGAAGTTTATAAAAAGCTTGGGTTATGAATTATAGAGTTGAATATACCGATCTTGCATTTGATGAAATTAAAAAGCTTGGTGAAAAGACCGCTAAACGTGTTTTGGATAAAATAAAATTTTTCAGTCAGCAAAAGGATCCATTATCTTTTGCAAAGAAACTTGAAAATCCTCGCTTTGGCACTTACAGGTTTCGTATCGGAGATTACAGGGCAATCTTTGATATAGATCGTAATGGAAATATTACAATACTTCTGATCCTTTCTGTGAAACACAGAAAGGATGTGTATAAGTTTTAGCCATCCATTCTTTCAATAGCTTGTTTGATTTTTTCCATATCAAGTCCTTTTCTACAATAAATACCAAAACTTTTTTCGTCCTCGTAATAAACCGTTTCGTCCGTTGCTATTTGTTTTATTAGTAGCTGTGTTTTCATGTTTTTATTGTACCAGAGTTTGTGAAATATCGTCAAAAATTAAGTTTTTCCATCCCTACCCAATCAAAATATTTTTGATATTTTTTGTTGCAGTGTTTTTTGATAAGTCCACTATAGCTTGAGATATTGGAGTTATTGAGCCTCTGCGTAGCGCGTTTCAGGCTTCTTTCATTTAAAGTTCTGCCGAATTTCCAAAATTTTATTCCAAGAAATTTCAGCCCCTGATGCGGTTTTATGATTTTGTCGCTTTTTGGGTTTACTGTTAATTTAAGTTTATTTTTTAAAAAATCTATAGTTTCTGTCCTATAAATCTTTAATTTTTCAAAATCATTTTCTACAAAGATAAAATCATCGCCATAGCGTAGATAAGCCTTTGCGCCCAATGTATGTTTTACAAATCTATCGAGTTCATTTAAATAAATGTTTGCAAAAATCTGGCTCGTGAGATTTCCGATCGGCATTCCGATTTCTCTTTCCGGAATTGTTGTAAAACTAAAAATTATTTCTTTCAACAAATGTAGAGTTGTACTATCTTTGATTCGAAATGATAAAATTTTAAGCAAAATTTCTTGATCTACGCTGTCAAAAAACTTTTTTACATCACACTTCCAAATCCAGACTTGGCCTTCTCTAAGGCCAAAGAATGGCTTCGCGGTGTGTGTGTGTGTGTGTGTGTGTGTGTAGCGTAATGCTTCAAAAAGCAAGTAGTTCTTTCAATAGCTCCAAGCAAACCTTTCTCTTTTCGACAAGACCATGCGTCGTAAATAAAAGTTTTGTCGTAGATTTTTTCCAAATAATCGTAAACAAGGCGATGGACTACTCTATCGCGAATGTTTGCCACCGAAATTTCCCTGCGTTTATTGTCACAAACAATAAATTTTCTGTAATCGCCGTGACGATATCTACCGGAATTCAAATCTTGAAAAAGTTCATAGAGATTTTTTTCGAGAAAATACTGAAAACTATGCAATTCATTCGTCGCTTTTTTGCCTTTCCTGAAAGTAAACCAACTTTCCCAAATATTTTTTAAACTCAAATCTATGGATTCATTGCCAATCATAAATAAAACTTATGAAGCATATAAAACGATTATAGACCTGAATAATAAACTGGAGAAGCGCAGGAAGTATTCGATTGGCTTAAGCCTCGAAAACTCAATTTTAGACTGCATGGAAAGTTTAGTAATGGCAAAGAACGCTCCAAAAACTTTGAAAGCCGGATATTTGATAAAGGCCGGCAGCAAGCTGGAAGTATCAACGTTAAAATTGCGTTTATTGCTGGAACTCAGATTTATTAATGAAACAAAAATTTTCCAGCTACATACGCAGTTTGATGAAATCGGCAGGATGCTTGGAGGATGGCTAAAATCAGTACAGAGCTGATAGACCCTTAGCGCGGCACGGAACGAACTATTGTCATTGTAATTGTTCGCATTGTTAGTGTTGATACCATTGTTGTTCCCGTTGAACGCATTGCCGGTTGCTGATGGAGCTTATCCGTATTGTAGACACAGTCTCAACCGTGGTACATGCATTTGTTTGCTTTTTTCAGCTTCTTCTTTGAAGCCAAACTCCACTCATACCTAAGGGTCTTAAAACTCCTCAAGAATGTGCTTTCAGGCTTTTCTTGTCGTTTTGCTGATTGCAAAACCGTTTGAAGCTTTTTTAGAAAGAACATTTTACGGTAGCCCGCAGTTCTGTTTGCACAGAAGCATCGAGTTGCTATTCACCGTTATTGTCATATTAAAATTTTGTGCACTAAAAATAAAGATAAAAAAAGCTCCCCGACATTTCGTCTGGGAGCTTAAAAGAAAGTATAAAGTCCAAATACTAAGCTTTTTTGACCCTTAGCGCGGCACGGAACGAACTATTGCCACCGTAAGAGAACGCATTGCCAGTGCTGATACCATAGCGGTACCCGTAGAACGCATAGCCGGATTTTCTTGTAGCGGCGTCTGTTTTAAGCCATGCCCAGCCATTTACGTTTGTTGCCCGAATCAATTGTGTGTGAAATTTTGGATCAGCTTCTTCTGCGCCTATTGATTTTATGATATCAACTGCGTTACCTGTAGGTTTGTGACCTCGTTTTTCAGCTAATTTTTGACCTTCTAGGTCATAGGCTATATTTCTGTGCTCCGGAGAAACTGTATTATAGTCACTCCAACCTGAAACAAAAACAAATTCACCGTTTTCTTCAGCAAATACATTCATTCTATGGCCTTTTTCGTCTAATATCTGAAGCTTTCTTAATTGTTCAGGATCTTTTTGCAGAGATTTTTCAACATCTGCCCACTCAATTCCTTGATGTAATTGTGGAAGTGAATCAAAACGTGTTTTAAATTTAGCAAGATATGCTTGTTCAGGCGTGAGTTCTGGCTTTCCTGTTTCGGCTAGTTTAGCTACTTGATTTGTTGTTGGAATAACTGTTGCGTCTGCTTGTTCTGAATCTGGTTTAGCCTCATCACGATTTGCAAGATCTAAAATCCCATCTATTCTTGTTCTTAGATCTGTGTTTACAAGATCCCCTGCCCTCATATCTGACTCATCTACGCCTGTTTTTCCCGCGTAAACCGCTCTTTTTGCAATATTAAATGCAGTAGGGCCTACCGGAAGTTGTTTTGTTCTTCTTTCAACTCCATCCCAAGGTTCTGCTTTTTTTGATTCAGGTTCCATAATATTATTTATTATAAACTAGGCGTGTATTAAACCTCTTAATCTGCTCTTTTGTCAAGTGGTAAGTCCTGATTGTTGGGTTTAGTGCTTTATGAAGGGGGGATTTTTTTGTAAGATTGGAGCATGAATAAGATTGCAGTTTTAGATTTTGGCGGACAGTATTCGCATTTGATTGCGAATAGGATTCGCAGACTTGGGGTTTATACCGAGATTTTGGATCCGGAAACTCCTTATGAAAAACTTTTGGATTATAAAGGATTTGTGCTTTCCGGTGGACCTTCGAGTGTGAATGATCCAAATAGTGCAAAATGCGATAAAAGGATTTTTGATATTGGAGTTCCTGTTCTTGGGATTTGCTATGGGCATCAACTTATCGCGCATCTTCTTGGAGGAACTGTTGAACATGGAAATGTTCGTGAATACGGGCATGCGAATGTGAAATTTTCCCAAAAGAAAGGCGTTTTTGAAGGAATTCAAGATTATGAAGATGTTTGGATGAGTCATTTTGATCAGGTGATTAAATTGCCCGAAGGATTTGTAGCTGTCGCTTCTACTGATGACTGTCCTATAGCCGCTATGGCTAACTATGAAAAAAATATTTACTCAATGCAGTTCCATCCTGAGGTCGCACATACACCTTGTGGAAATATTATTTTAGAAAATTTTGTGGCTATGACTGGCGCTGTTCGCGACTGGGATATCAATACTTATACTGATCAGATTATTGCTGAGATAAAAGAAAAAGTTGGAGATAAAAAAGTATTCCTGATGATAAGCGGTGGTGTGGATAGCACTGTTGCGTTTGTGCTTATCTGTAAGGCAATAGGAGCCGATCGGGTATACGGACTTTTTGTCGATACAGGCTTCATGAGGCTGAATGAAAAAGAAGAAGTTTCCAGTGCTTTGAAGGAACTTGGAGTCACAAATTTGCATGTTTACGATGCCGGAAAAGAATATATCGATGCACTAAAAGAGGTTTATGAACCGGAAGCTAAACGAAAAATTATTGGAGATTTGTTTTTGACGATTCAGGAAAAAGTTTCAAATGAACTTGGCCTTGATCCAAATGAATGGCTTCTTGGACAAGGAACTATTTATCCGGATACAATAGAAACCGGTGGTACAAAACATGCTGATAAAATCAAAACTCACCACAATAGGGTCGAAAAGATTCAAAAACTTATTGAAGAAGGAAAAGTGATCGAACCGATCGCTCAACTTTATAAAGATGAGGTTAGAATGGTTGGCGAGAAGCTTGGAATCAAGAAGGAACTTGTATGGAGACACCCTTTCCCAGGTCCAGGACTCGCTGTTCGAATACTTTGTGCGAAGGAAGCTGACTACTCAGAAGAATTGAAAAATGCTGAAATAAAAATCAATGAGTTTTTGGCTGACAAAGGCTTTAAAGGACACATCCTTCCGATAAAGAGTGTTGGAGTACAGGGAGACGAGAGGACTTATCGTCATCCCCTTTTGCTCACCGGTAAGCCTTCGGATTGGGATAGCTTATCCACTCTGGCTACCCAGCTGACTAATCAATTCGCTGAGATCAATCGCGTGCTATTGTGCTTGCAGCCTAGCGAAATCACGTCTACGGCTGTACATAATAAATACCTAACTTCTGACAGAATTTTGACTACCCAACGCGCTGATAAAATTGCCATGGACTATATTACAGAGGCCAATATCTTGAATGATATTTGGCAGTTTCCGACTGTTCTTATTCCCCTATCTTTGAATAGTCGACCTGAGGAATGTATAGTCCTTAGGCCGGTAAACAGCCAAGAAGCTATGACTGCAAACTTCTATAGAATGGATTTTGAAAAGCTTGCAGAACTTACCTCAAGACTTGCAAAAGTTGAAGGAGTTTATGGAATATTTTACGATATTACAAATAAACCACCTGCTACCATTGAATGGGAGTAGGCATCTTGATTTTCATCCCGAGGTATTTTTCTGTGAAGTCTTTGAACCTTTGTGGATCGTCGGTTGTAAGAAATTCTCTTTTGCCTTTTTTTGAGAGTTTTTTCTCTATTTCAGGATGTCTTTCGAGGTATGTTTTTAAGCTTTGTGCTGTCACTTCACCTGATTCGATTATACGGATTTTTTTGCCCAAGATTCTTTTGAAATTTTTGATCATCAATGGATAATGTGTGCATCCAAGAATCAGCGTATCAACGTTATGATTTTTTACATCCCGAAGATATTTTCTCAAGATTGAGTTTGCTTCCGGTTTGCTTTGCCAACCTTCTTCGATTAGCGGCACAAGGAGCGGACAGGCTTTTCCGTAAACTTTTATATCTTTATTGAGCTTGTGAATTTCAGTTTCATACACCTTTGAATTTATCGTCGCCTTTGTTCCTACTACTCCTATTCTTTTGTTTTTTGTCATTTCTACAGCCTTTTGCGCCGCTGGGATAAGAACACCTAAAATTTTTCTGTCTTTCTCGTCTTCTCCTTTTAGATATTTTTTCTGAACATGGCTAAGAGATGTACTCGATGCTGTGTTGCATGCGAAGATTATGAGTTTCACTCCTTTGCTAAATAGATATTCCACAGCCTGCTCTGAAAACATTTTTATATTTTCTGTGCTGTGATTTCCGTATGGAGCCCTGCCGCTATCCCCCAAGTACATATAGTCATACTCAGGTAAAAGCTTGAGTATTGGTTTTAGGACTGTGAGCCCGCCGTATCCTGAATCAAATAATGCTATCATTGAGCTGATTTTACCAAAAATTGCTTTGCAGAGCCAGTTATAATACTATGTGTCTGATGTTTGAAGATAAGAATAAAAAATTTGCAGTTTCTTTCGCCCTAACCGGTCTTGTTTTGGGACTTTTTCTTACATGGCAGTTTAAAACTGAAGTGCCTAAGGGTGGTACTTTCCTTGTAGATGAAATAGATGCCAGAAAAGATTTGCTTAAAAGTTTTTTGGACGAACAAACTTATTTGCAGAGCAGAATAGTCTTTTTACGCAATGAAATAGAAAAAGCTCAAGGTTTGATAGAATCAAAAACTAAGGATGTTAATATAGAAACTCTTGACAAACTAAAAAGAAAAATCGGACTTAGCACCGTTGAAGGTGGAGGTATTGAGATCGTAATAGATGATGGTCCTACAGCTTCAAGAGAAGGCGCAAATGTTTCTGATGCTTTGCTTGTTCAGGCTTCCGATCTTCGTGATCTTGTAAACATTTTGAATTCCGCGAAGGCCGATGCCATTTCAATCAATAACCAGAGAATTATCGCCCAATCCCCTATTTCTTCTATTGGAACCAGCATACTTATAAACAACAGCTATATTTCTCCACCTTTTGTAATAGATGCCGTTGGGGATAGTGGAAGCATAATGCAAAGGATTTTGAATGAGGCATTACTTCCTTCAATTTACAAAAGATCAAAGAAAGGAGAGATACGTTTTAAGGTTGAAACTAAAGCTTTTTTATCCATACCTATCTATAATGGAGATCTTAAAACCAATGACCTAAATATAGTAAAATAAATGATTAATAAAAGAAAAATATACATATTTGTAATCGCAATTCTGCTTGGAAGCTTTATAATTATTGAGGGCAGATCTTTTGACCTTGTTAATAATATTATTTTGAGAGATTCAAAGAGTGATGTTTTCAAAGAAATAAAAGTTTTGAAAGAAGAAAATCAAAATCTGAGAGACGAAGCAAAGGATTTGGAAAACACACTTGCAAGCCTTTCAGATCAGGATTCTGCAGTAAAAACTATTCAAGATGAAATAGAAAAATATAATAAGCTGTCTGGAGATTTAAGCATTTATGGGCCAGGTATTTCTATTTCTGTGAATGGAAAAATTACTTCTCCATGGATGGTTGATCTTATAAATGAACTTTTTCATGCCGGTGCACAGGCCATAAGCCTGAATGGAATACGCATAACAAACGAATCTTCAGGATTCGATACACTTCCAAAGGGGCAGATTTATCTTGATGGCAGTATTTTGAGCCCTCCTTACGTTTTTAATGCAATAGGTGAAGCAATCACTCTAAAAAACTCCTTGAGTGCCACAGGCGGCATTTTTGATAGAATAAAGGCGACATTTGGAGGCATTTCTTTATCTCTGGAACAAAAAGATGTTTTAGAAATAAAATAATTATCTGTAATATAGAAGAAGCCAAAGTGGCTGCAAGGCAAGTGTAAAAAGTAGGATTACAAGAAGAATTCTCTTGTTGAATTTTTCTATTTTTACCTTTGAATATACTATTTTTATCTCCTTTTCTTTAGATTCTATTTTTTCCTTCAAATCCTGTTTTTCTTTCTCATTTTGATATCTATCTCTGTGAAATTCCAGCATTGGGATGCTGCTCCTTAATTGCGCATCGAGCTGACCAACTCTATAATTTGCTATTTCGAGTCTTTCCTGTTTTATATTCAGCTCCTCTTTGACATCAAAATATAATTTTTTATATATCTCATTTTCCTCTTTTGGCAGATTTTCTTTATTCTTAGCCTCAATCACCTCCACCTTGTCTACATCGTCTATAGACGTGTCCATAGTCATGTCTATAGACACCTCAGGTCTAGACATGTTGAAATTGTCTACTGTGACTGTCGACAGTCGTCCACCCTTGAATTTTCGAATTTCATCTTTATTAAGCCAAATATGACCACTGTCGACACGACTAGACAGTTTTTTACTTTTTATATATCTGTCTAGAGTCCTTATTGACACTTTTAACAATCTACTTGCGGCTTTTCTATCCAAACTATATGTAGACAATGTGTTGTCCATTCGCGTGTCTATTATATATTTAATGTCTATAGACAAACCAGAGATCTCTTTCGGCATGATTTTATTCTATTTGTCTACATGTGTCTAGTTGATTGTCTACTAAAGGCGCCCTATAATTAAATCACCCTCATTTTTATCATTATTATATATGCGTCTTTTAAAGATTTTTATATCCGGCGTTACTGTCGTTGGGATTATTATGTCTTTAAATTTTGACGTATTAGCTGAAAATTTTAACGAAGCCTATGTCCATGAACTCTTTACTTCTTTGGACACCTCAAAGCTCGAATTTGATGGTATTTATCCAGGTGGACAACTTGGAGCCGACACAAAAAGTGGTGATTTCAATAATGATGGAATACAGGATATTGCACTTACTGCTCCATTTGCATCTGTAGATGAAAGAAAGTGGAATGGTCAGGTCTTGATCTATTTTGGGAAAAATGATTTTTCTATAGATAAAGCTAATATTTATAATTCCTCCGCTGATATAGTGATTACAGGACGAAATTCCGGAGATCAGCTTGGAACTTCTCTTGCCACCGGCGATTTCAATGCTGACGGAATCGACGATCTTGCTATAGGGGCTTATAATGCATCTTCTTTTTATTCTTACGCCAAAGATGGTCATCCTGGAGAAGTATATATAATGTATGGAAAAAATTTTTGGAATGAAAAAAATATAGATCTTGCTTATAAATCTCTTGGATTTACGATCTATGGCGGCAATGATGGTGATTCTTTTGGAATGTCTATGGAGAGCGCAGATATCAATTCCGATAAAGTTGATGATCTTATTGTGTCGGCACCGTTTTCTTCTTCTGCAACAGGAGACTTTAGTGGGAATGTGTATGTATTTTATGGAAAATCATCCGGAATTTATTTTTATCCTCCAGTGGCTTCAAATGCAGATATTGTTTTTCATGGACAGACAAGCGGTGAAAGATTTGGAGCCTCTCTTGCGACAGGTGATATAAATGGTGATAAAAAGGTTGATTTGCTGATAGGTGCTTATTATTCAGGCACTCAAAATATGGATAAAACCGGGCGTGTATATATTTATGAAAATGAAAAATTTGGAACTGTTGTTAATAAACCAACAAATGTAGTGAATGGTATTTTTGATAATGAATGGTTTGGTTTTTCTATTGCTACTGGAGATATAAACAATGATGGAAAAGATGATTTTGCGATATCAGCCTTTCCTTATGAAGGACCGAAAAATAAAAGTCGTGTGAATATATATTACGGAAAAGATGATTTTTCCAAAAAAAATCTCAAAGTTGTTTCACCTGATTTTGTTATAGAAAATCCTCTAAACGAACTTTTGCTTGGTTCTAAAGTATTGCTTGAAGATATTGATGGTGACTTAAAAAGCGAAGTTATCATTGGTGCTCCAGGGATAGGAAATCCTGTTAGTTTAAAAGAAGGAAATGTTTATATTGTTAAGATTGATGAAAAAAAATCACGCTATAGCATAAGAAAAAATGAATTCTCTTCTGTAATACATGGTGAAAATTCTGATGATTGGTTCGGATTTAGTTTGGACACCGTAGATTTCAACGGTGACCGCAAAAAAGATTTGGTAGTAGGATCTAGATATTCCGATTTGCCAAACAGAATAAATGGTGGCAAAGCTTTTATTTTTCTAGGAAATGGTATAGCTTTTGGTGAAAAGAAGCCGCTTTCAGATATTGATAATGAAAGAGCAATATCAAGAGGGGAATTTGTGAAAATGATTGTAGACAGGTTTGATTTGAGAAATAAAGATTCCGATAGTATACAAAAATGCCTTGATCATAAAGAATTTTGTTTTTTCAATTTTATGGCTATGTCTTCCTTTGACGATATAAAACTTGATCCTGATATTATTCTATATCCGGATGTTGGCAAGAATAACCAGTATTATGATGAAATAAATATTGCTACTATGCTTGGCATTATTAATGGTTATCTAAATGACAAAAATAGCCCTTTTAAGCCCGATGAAACTATCTCCAGAATAGATGCCTTGAAAGTTATTCTTACCGCTACAAACCTAGTGAATCAAAAATATAAATTTGAGCTGGCAAAAGAACTCGGTGGAAATGATAATCTGAGTAATCAGTCTTCATATTTTGTTGATATTAACCCAAAAATAGGCTATATGTGGTGGTATCCGCGTTACGTAAATTTTGCGGTGGATAATGGTATCGCTGATAAGTATGATTATTTTAGGCCCGATGAACCTATAACGGTCAAGGAGCTAGATGATATCATTGTCCGAACATTTTCTCTCATAAATAAGTAAGATGAAGAAATTAACGCACGATGATATCCTGCAAATAAAACCTTCTGTTGAAGAAGTAAAGAATGCCAAAAGAAATCCTTTTGTTGCGGTACTTGATAACGTGAGAAGCCTTTATAACGTTGGTGCTATTTTCAGAACTTCAGACGCTGTTATGCTTGAAAAACTTTATCTATGTGGAATCACTGGGTATCCTCCGAGAAAGGAGATTTCCAAGACTGCTCTTGGTGCAGATGAAATTGTTCCTTGGGAATACTCCGACTCTGCTGTGGACACAATAAAAAAACTTAAAAAAGACGGCTATACTATATGCGCTACAGAGCTTGCACATGACAGTATTTCATATGAGAAGGCTGATTTTAAATTTCCTCTCTGTCTTGTTTTCGGACATGAAGTGGAAGGAATATCCGATGAAGTTATGGACCTTGTAGACATGGCAATAACAGTGCCTATGCTTGGACGTGCAAATTCTTTGAATGTTGAAACATGTTATGGGATAGTTGTTTACGAGGTTCTAAAAAAATTAAATGAAAAGATTTAGTATTTTTACTTGGAGCATTCTTATAGTGATTTTTATATCGCTGTTTTTTGTTGTGTTTTATTTTGTTGGAATTCCAAGATTTAGTCGCAATAATGAGTATAATAAAGGTGATAATGCTGTTTGGGCTGGGCATGAATGGATAGGGGAGAGGAAAACTTCGGATCAAATTAAAAAGTTTGTTGAAACTCTCGATAGTCATCAAATTTCAAATGTTTTTTTGCATGTCGGACCATTACTTGAAAATGGGAAAATAGAACAAAAATCATATATTTATTCTTCTTATTTTTTAAGACAGGCAAAGCAAATCAATAAGGATATTAGGTATCAGGCATGGCTTGGACAGATGCGTGGAAAGATAAATTTGGATAATGAAGAAGTACGGAAAAATGTGGCTAATCAATGTCGTATTTTGGCTCAGACTGTGGGCTTTGACGGCATTCATTTTGACATAGAACCTATATCTGATGATGATTTTAATTTTATAAATTTGCTCAAAGAATGTAAGCAAAATATGCCCAAAGAAAAAATTTTGTCCGTCGCTTTACCAGATATAATTCCGCAATCTTTCTTGTGGTATACAAATAAAATTTTGAAATTTGACAATGTGAATTCTGAAATAAATTATCAAAATATTGCTAAATATTCTGACCAAATTGTTGTAATGCTTTATGATACAAGACTTCATGCTAGGTGGCTTTATGAGAAATTTATTGAAGAAGAAGTTGTCAGAATCACATCTCTTTTTGAGAACAAAAAAATTTATTTTGGAATTCCAGCTTACGAAAAAGGAGGTAAAGAATTCGATGCAAAAGTCGAAAATATTGAGGATGGAATACTCGGTGTCATTATGGGCCTTAATAACTTGAGAAGTAATCTTGATAGTTTTGCCGGCATTGCGATCTACCCATATTGGGAAATTTCTGATGATGAATGGAAAACTTTTGATAAATTGTGGGTTAACAAAAAATAAATATGAGCATGAAATTTGATTTTACAAATGAAACAGATGCAAGGATTGGAAGTGCTATTTTTAAGCCTTTATTTCAGCATTTTACGAAAATACTTTCTGAAAAAATATCTAAAATTCTTAAAGGAAAAGCCGGAGGAATTTCTTTGATTATCGTAGATGACAAAAAAATACATGAAATAAATAAAGAATATCGTGGCTTTAATAAGCCAACTGATGTAATATCTTTCGAATATACTCATGATGACACTGCAGTATATGGAGGAGATAATATTACTGTAGGAGATATATTTATTTCTTTGGATACCTCAAAAAGACAGGCGAAAGAACATGGTCACTCTCTAAAAAAAGAGCTTGAGATTTTGTTTGTGCATGGACTTCTTCATGTAATAGGATTTGATCATAATGATGATGAGGAGGAAGCCGAGATGGAAAAATGGGCTAAAAAAATCCTTTTATGAATTTAAAGAAGCGCATCTAGATCAACACTTTGCCATTCGTTTGACAGTTCTGATTTTCTTCTAAGACTTAGAACTATTTTTGGAGAAGGATTTTCTTCCAAATATTTTTTTGCGCCCATACCTTGAAGACGAGAAGTTTCTTTTCTTCTTGTAAGCTCAAAATCCATTTTATGCATGTTGAATTTTATTTTTCTCTCTGTACCTGTTTCAAACTCCTGCATGCCAATATCTATGTATAGTGGATGTGTGTCGTCTTCTGTTATTTCACCTCCAGCGTCTGTTATTCTTTGTACGATAGCTTCAAATGCATCGTCTCGCCCAGCCGATCTTGTTTCATCTATTTCCTTCATTGCCGGTTTTTTGCCTCCTACTCCCATGTTTTTTTGCGTTATATGCTATAATGTCAGTATGACTTATAAAGGGAAAAAAATAAACAAAATTTATTCTTCTGCTGAGGGATATGATTTATGGGCAAATTATTATGATAAAACTGCGTCTTTTTTAGACGGCTTGGAAGCCAATGTTTTAAATATCATGCTTAAGTGCGTTGAAGGTAAAAAAGTTTTGGATTTGGGATGTGGTACCGGCAGGGGAATCAAGCAATTGTATGGTTTGAATGCAGGTGAAGTTTACGGAGTGGATGTTTCTGAAAAAATGCTTGAGATTGCAAAGAAAAAATTCAAAACAGCAAATTTGGTTCTTGCAGACAGTGAAAAACTACCTTTTAAAGACGAATCTTTTGATGTTGTTACCGCTCTTTTTTTGATAGTTCATATTGGAGATTTGAGGAAAACTTTTGATGAGGTATATAGAGTCCTTAAAAAAGGAGGCGTTTTTATATTGAGCAATATCAATCAAAGAAAACCACCAAAATTAAAGATTTATAATGATGAAGTTATTATTGAATCTTTTTATCATATGCCAAAGCATGTAATCGCAGCTCTTAAAGATTCTTTTTTTGAAATAGAGAAGGATGAATTTATATATGAGGATGGCGTATGGATAAACCAAATCATAAAAGCTGTCAAAAGGGCTTGATTGACAATATGTTTATATTCAAATAGCATTGTTGTGCTTTATTTTTTTATTGATGTTTTATGAATAAATTTATTCGCAATGTCGTAGCGCTTGGTGCGATTTTGACAGTTTTCTCAGGATGCAGTTTTTTTGCGCTTAATCCTGAAAAAGATGGAGATAAAATAGTCAAAGACGGTATTAAAAATTTTTACGATGTAAATGTTGCTTCTTTCGAAGGAAATTTGAAGGGAAATTCGCTCGATGCTCCAGGCATTGGATTGGATGGAAAATCTACAACTCCTCAAAGTTTGAGTGTTGATGTTTCTTTTTCAGGTTCAGGAAATATCAAAGATCCTAAAAATCTTCTTTTGAATTTGAAATTTGACGGAAGCGGATCTCTAGGGAAACAAAATGAGAATGCTTCCGGAGAGATAAAAGTAAACAAATCTGATTTGTATTTTTTGGTTTCAAAGATAAGTAGTTTTGGAGGAATTTTGCCTGAAAAAACTATCAAACCTATCCTTGCACAATGGTGGAAAACTCAGGTGCCACAAGATCTGATCGATTCTTTACAAAAATCAGCTGCATTTGGTGACGAATCAAACCTTACTACTGAAGAAAAAAAGGCTAAAGAGTTATTGAAAAATACTCAATTCTTCAGTGGAGCAAAATATATTGGCGAAGAAAATGGTGCTTATCATTATGAAACATTACTGGATAATACTGCCGTAGAAACTTTCCTAAAAGAATCAGGGAAAATATATGGAACAACTGTTTCAGATGATCAAATAAAAACTATTGATGATAACCTTAAAAATCTTCAGCTAAAGGCTGAATTTTGGGTTGGTGTAGCAGATAAAACGGTTCATAAAGTCAAGTTTGATGTTAAAGCAAATGATGCAGTATCCGGTGCCAAAATGGATGCTGTATTCAATGCATCTATAGATAATATAAATACACCTGTAACTGTTGAAGCGCCTAAGGATGCCAAGGAATTTGATCCTGCCTCTATTTTTGGTGGTGTTGCTCAAGCTCAATAAAGTTCATGCCTGATTTATCTAAAATAAGCCTAAAACCGAAGAAAGATGTTCCTGTTGTTTCAGGTCATCCATGGATATTTTCTAACGGTATAGCCAAATGTGAAGCTAGCAATATTGGTGAAATTGTAGAAGTATTTTCGGAAGGTGGCGAATACATAGGAACAGGATATTTCAATCCACAGGGCTCTATAAGTGTGCGAATTTTGTCGAGAAATAGAGATGAAATTTTTGATTGTAAATTTTTTGAAAAAAGATTTCGTGAACTTGATGATGCGAAGAGGAATCTTATTCCTGACAATACAAATGCCTACAGGCTTTGCTATGCTGATGCTGATATGCTTCCTGGGCTTATTGTAGATAAATATGGTGATGTTTTTGTTTTTCAGATACATACCGCTGGAATGGATAAATTCAGAGAAGAAATTATTTCTGCGCTGAAAAACGCTTTCAAACCTTCCGCCATCGTGGAAAGGTCTGACATAGAAATACGTAAGCAGGAAGGCCTAAAAGTCCTTGAGCCTGTTGTACATTTTGGAAAAATTAATGAAGAAATTATATTTGAAGAAAATGGAATAAAATTTTACAGCGATGTCGTAGGCGGACAAAAAACAGGATTTTTTCTTGACCAAAGAGATGCGCGAAAAAAACTTCTTGAGCTTTGCAAGGACAAAAAAGTGCTTAATTTATTTTGTTATACCGGAGCCTTTAGTCTTTATGCGGCTAAAGGTGATGCTAAAAAAGTTGTGTCAGTAGATATTTCGAAGACTGCCACCGAACTTGTAAAAAAGAATTTTGAATTAAATGGACTTGAGGCTGTAGAAATTGTTGCTGCTGATGTTTTTGATTTTCTTTCCACTGAAAAAGTTAAACCTGGAGATTTCGATATTATCGTTTGTGACCCGCCTGCTTTTGCAAAATCCGGTGGAAATGTTCAAAAAGCTCTTAAAGCCTATATGGATTTGAATAGGAAATGTCTGGCTTTACTCAAAAAAGATGGAATTTTATTTTCAAGTTCATGTTCCGGCAGGGTTTCTATAGATGATTTTAGAAATACACTAAAAATAGCAGCCGGTAGCGCAAAAAAAGATGTTCGCGTGCTTTCTACAATAGGCCAGGCTCCTGATCATACCGATAAATTATCATTTCCTGAGGGAAGGTATCTAAAAACGCTGATTTTACAAGTTCTGTAACTACTAAAATTGGCTTTCTTAAGGGCGTTGACTTATTTTTAAAATTCTGTATAATCCTATGTAATTTAAAAAATATATGAGTACCATCGATCCTTCTGATGTTCCTTTGCCTGCCGATTTTGATAGACTTGTGGATAGTGTGTTATCAAAAAAGCCTATTTTGAAGAAAATTGTTCTTAAACATGGGCACAAAACGCTTCATGAATACGCACAGGATTATATTGATGTAAACAGGGGACCAGGTTTTGCTAAAAGACAAAATGAGTTTTTGGCTGTTTTTAGACGCTACACGCTTCGTGTACTTGGGCGCGATATCGCCAATGCCGCTACACAGCAACTTAAAAAACATTATTTCGTTTCTACAGCCGATCATCATGGACCTGTAACTCATCCATTTTTTATAAATGGAAATTTGGTCACAGCCGTGCCTTATTTTGGATATCCAGATCCTTTGCTTAAATACATTATAGTTTTGTCTTGCGGGAATGTTTCTCTCGGAAATTCTTCATATCCCCGCGGTCTTTTGTTTAATGCATATGCAAAAGATAAAATCATAAATCATAAAATTTCATTTTTCCCAGCAAGTGACAGACTTTGTCCTGTTTTTGGTTTCAGGCCTTATATCGCCGATGACATAAATGGCGCAAAAAAATCAGTTGAAGAAAAAGTACGTATCGGCGAATTGGCTCAAGCTGAAGCGGATAAAGTGTTGTCGATCCTGGATGAGATATATTTAGATGGCGATGTTTTGGAATGTAAAAATTTCTCAGAGCAAATAACAAAAACTAATTTTAAATTGTGGCAAAAATTCTTTGAACCAAGTAATGTAACTCCTCCGAACTTGCTTTATCTTGAGCAGGAAAGTCTTGTTATAGAGCTTTTGCGAAGTAAACATTTTGATCAGGATACTGTTATCAGACATATACTTTTTGACAAAGTTTTTGATTCTTTGATGAAAAAATATTTTGATGGAATTCAAGGTGCTTTTGATACAAAAGAAAAACTTGGGACATATTTGTTTTGGGCTTTACCAAAGGATTCCAAGTATCGTGTTCAGCTTTGGAGAAATGGAGATGAACTAGTGAGTGATGATAAAAGTTATAGAGTAAAATTGACACCTGAAGGGCTTAGAGAAGCCTTTGACAAAAAAGAGCTTATTCCTAGCATGATGCTTTGCTATATGGTTCTTTCTTTTTATTATGGACTGAAGTGCCTAGGCGGATTTTCACAGGTAAATTATCTGACTGAAATGAAGAATGCATATATCAAAATGCAGGTCGATAGGGGCTATTATAGGAGCGTTGAGGTGTGTGCGAGAGCTCAAACCAAGGAAATGGGTGGAGACTTTGCTTTGGCCTTTTTAAAGTGTCCAAATGGGGAAATTATTCCTGCCACAGGGGTGGATTTATTCCTTTATGGTGCGAAAGATACTTGGTCTCGTCTTGTACATAAATCTGACGTTCTTACTATAAAAGAGGCTGTTTATTCTTTGATGCCTGATTTTTATAAGATTGTTTATCCCGAAAAAGACAGAGATCATAAACTTGCATCCATTACTTCAGAGGATGCTACGAGAATTTTAAATCTTGAGGGAAAAATAGAGCCTTGTGCTGAAATAAAAGTGCAATAAATGGTCGGGGTGACAGGACTTGAACCTACGACTTCCTGGTCCCAAACCAGGCGCTCTAGCCAACTGAGCTACACCCCGAAGTAAACTAATTTGTTTTTGACTGTTGGATTCTATACAATAATCAGGTCATTGTTAAGTCAATTTTTCCTATGGAGATGTTTTACAGTAATATTGTTGGTACTTTTGTTTTTGAAGATGATTCTTCAAGGCCTGTTGCGGTTGTCAAAGATTTGGTCATGGATCCTGACAGAGGAGTGACAATTGCCTTTGTTTTAAACCAAAATAAACAGCTTGTTGTTTCTCCTATGGATGTGATTTCTTTTAAACATGTGATGAAAAT
This sequence comes from Candidatus Peribacteria bacterium, assembly GCA_943356465.1. Classification (GTDB taxonomy): domain Bacteria; phylum Patescibacteriota; class Gracilibacteria; order UBA1369; family LOWO2-01-FULL-3; genus UM-FILTER-38-24. The sequence goes on along the minus strand of CALREX010000001.1, from coordinate 212,435 downwards.
AAATAGTGCGGATAATATTGTAGAAGCTTCGGAAATCCTTAGAGTAAGCGAAGTTTTGAAGTCTCGCAGGCCTATTTCCGGAGCAAAAGTTTTCACAAAATCCGGTGAATATATCGGAAAAGTTTTTGATTTTTCTATTGATGCAAAAACTTATGATCTAAATAAAATATTTGTAGCAAAAGATATTTTGGGGCTATTCAGGTATAACTCTTTGATAATTCCAGCAAAAAATATCGTTGAAGTTAAGTCTTATAAAATAATCGTCAAAGACGCTAGAAATACAGAAAAAGAGGAAGATTTGCAAAGAGTTTCTGTGAAAGAAATGGCTGCATAGTTATTATCTTGAGGCTTAATCAAAAACCCTTCTTCGGTTTTCACCTTGAAAGGGTTTTTGCGGTCAACTTTTTTTAATAACTCTTTATTGTACTGCTCCACCGCCTCCTCCTGAGACTGTAGATGTAGCGGCTCCAAGGATTGTATTGATAATAGCAAATGACAATAGAACAATTATGATACCAATTGCTGCGTACATAATGATTGTTTTTCCTTTTTTAGCGTTTTCTTCGTTACCGGCAGCTGTAATATAAAGAATACCTCCGTAGATAACCATCAAAACTGATAGGAATCCTAGAAATGTTAGGAAGTAGTTTACTATTCTTAGCGCCAATTCTCTAAAATCTCCTGTTCCTCCTGTAGCTCCTGCGATTATTCCAGGATTATCCTGTCCGCTAATAAATCCATTTGCCAATGCTGACGGAACAAACTGAATAAGCAAAATTGCGCCTGTCATAAGGCCGATTATCAATAAAGCCTGTTTGATAATTTGTGATTTTGATGTCATAGGGATGAGTTAAATATTTTACTTTTTGATTTTAGCAGGGGAAGAAAAATTTTGCAAGATCGTCGAAAGGATATAGTTTAAATTTTCACTCAGCTAAACTGTTTGCTTCGCCCTAACATGTACGGGCTCGCAAATATAGCTAATGCATGCACGAGCTATAGGTTTAGCAAGTCATGAAAATTTAAACTATATCCTTCCCTGTCTCTCCCAAAATTTGCACTTCTTCCTCCAGCTCAATTCCAAATTTTTCTTTTACTGTGGATTTGGCTATAGCGACTAGGTCTTTTATGTCTTTTGCTGTTGCGCCGCCGAGGTTTAGGATGAAGTTGCCGTGGACATCCGAGATTTGTGCATTTCCGATGCGCGTGCCTTTCAGGCCTGCTTTATCGATCAGCATTCCTGCAGGAGTTTCAGGTGATGGATTTTTGAAAAATGAGCCTGCTGACATGCCTTTTGGCTGGGTAAAAACTCTTGGATTTTCCACTTTTTGAGGTTCACCTTTTTTTAGTTTGAAAGTCGCATTTAAAATAATTTCGTTTGAATGTTTTATCTTGCTATTACGGTAGCTGAAGCCAAAATATTCGTTTTTCTCTTCGTGAATTTCTCCTGTTTCCGGATTTAATAATGTTGCTTTCACCAAGATATCTTTTGTTTCCAGTCCATTGCATCCGGCGTTTCCTCTAATAGCTCCTCCGACTGTTCCAGGGAGGCCAATCCATTTTTCTACCCCTGTAAGTCCGCTTTTCGATGCCATATTCATCATCAGCGCAACTATCACACCCGCATCTGCTGTGATAAATTCATCTTTTATTTCGAGATTTTTAAAATCAATTTTTATCACAAGCCCGCGGAAACCATTATCGTCAAATAGAACATTGCTTCCACCACTTAGAATAAAGTAGGGAAGTGAGGCGTTTTTCGCAAAATCGATAAGATTTTTTAGAGCTTCTATGTCTTTTGCGTTGCAAAAAAAGTCTGCCTGTCCACCGACCTTCATGCTGGAATATTTGCCTAAAGGTTCATTTATCAGTCCCTCGGAAAATATTTTGGTAAACTCGTTTTGTAAGCTTTGATGGCTCATGACAAGAGGATACCATTTTTAGATCTTAAAATAAATTGACATTTGAGGTGGATTAAAATAAAATTCGCCTGCTTTAATCAGCGTCGAGCCACCTTAGCTCAGTGGTAGAGCTACAGTTTTGTAAACTGTGGGCCGTCGGTTCAAATCCGACAGGTGGCTCCATTTTTATGTCTTGTTGACAGCTTGTTTGCTTTTGGGTTAAAGTTCGTTCTTATAATTTATGCATCTTATTTTATGAGCAAATTAGATGGCGCTAAAGAGTTTGGGCGTGCGGCGGCGGTTCTCGGAGTGGCTGTCACTTCCTTGGTCGCCAGAAAAACTGTTGATAAAGTTTTGAAAAGCAAAGCTTTTGGCAAAGTCGATGCGATTACAGAACGCTTGAAATCTGCTACAAAGGTTATTGGAAGTGCAGTTGATAACGTATTGAAAGATAAAAATGCTCTATAGCTTGTTGGCGTCTAGTAGACGGTTTTCAAATAACATTCTTCGCAACAAACTTTTTCTGGGCTATCAGGACTGAAAGTTGTCCAAATTATTTTTTCGCATTTACCGCAAGTTCTTTTCCAAAATTTTCTTGGATTTCTTTGATTGAATCTATCCAAATGTCTTTGGTTTGGAGATCGTCTTGGTAGTGGAATTTTTTGTTTTTTATAAAAAGTTAGTTCCTGCGGTGTTATTTTGAAAAGTTTTCCTGTTTCTTCACATTGGATTGCAAAAGTTAAAATATCATCTTTGATGTCAGCAATATTGTCCGGTAAATCTTTTGCCAATATTGTATTTTTGATGTCTGCAACGGGAGTTTCGTAATCGTCCCATTTCAAACCTTTTGATATGACTTGTTCTTTTGTAAGAGGATAATACATTTGTGCGGAGCTCTTATTGTAGCCGATTGGTGAAATTGTCATTGGAAAAAATTCGCCAAATTCACCGGTTGTTTTCATGTGTTCTATAATTTTTGGAACAAGTTCTTCATACTCTTCTTTCGAATATTGTTTGTTTAAGATACAGTAATTTTTTCGCATAATTCCAACACATGCGAAACAATTTTTTGAGCCCTCCGTGTACCAACAATACATAAGATCTGCTGAACTCATGTGGCAATTATTTGAAAAAAGTAAGTGATAACTGTTTTCTCCTACAATTGAACACTCATATGATTCTTGTAAATTACTTCCATATTGATAAATGTCTTGAACGTTTTTAGCGCCTAGTACAAGCTGAAAACAATACTTTGCGCTTTCCACATCTTCACAATCAAAACAAAATTTTGCCTCTTTGCAATTTATCAAATGATCTCCTAGGCAATCTTGTAAATTATGTCCCTGATATTCCTTGAAACAATGATTTTTTTCTATCTCTTTTCTTGTTTTTCTAAATTCCTGACATTGTTTGTATGAACCCAGATCTATCTCTTTCATTTTCTTTTCGTATTCTTCGCGAGTTAATTGTTTATTTTCAAAACAATATTCTTTTTCTCGTAAACCGACACATGCGAAACAATTTTTACATCCAACACAATCCCTCAAGAAAGCGCTGGAATGACAATTCATACAGTCCTGAGAATATTTAAGTCCGTAGCATTTATGGCAATCGATGCATTCGTAACAAAGCTCACAATGTAGATTGTAAAAGCCATCAACGCAGAAGAGATTTTTTTTGAATCCGTAGCCATAATAACAATCTTCGCAAAAATCCGCGTGCATGATCAAATAACAGTTTTTGCAGCTGCCGGCATAATGAATATAATCAGAGTTGATGCATGTTCCTTGGACGTTTAATGCTAGCGATGGAACTATGCTTTCCAACTCTGCGATTTGGTCAAAAACATGTCTTGAGAAATCGATATCTTTTCCATAATCTGTGCTGTCCCATTTGTCGCTATGCCAACATTCTCGACAATAAATAGGTTTATTTAAAGGTGGTGGATATTGAGAAAGTGTTCTTTTTTTACACATTTTACATTCTCCATTGTATAAAAACTGCTCATTGCAAGTGGCAAGCCTTCGTTGTTGCCTGCAGTTAGGGCATAAAGTCGGAGCAGGTATCTCGTATTTTTTGCCATCAAAAATAGGTGAAACTTTTTCTAAAAACTTCAAATCGTCGTCTGTTATCTCAAATCCTTGATTACAGTTTTTGCAAGCTTTGTTCACGTTATTGTTGTTATTGAGCTTAAGGATAAATTCTGTTTATTGTCCTTGGGAATGGGATTGTTTCGCGAATGTGGTGAATGCCGCAAATCCAACCTGTAAGACGTTCTAGACCTATTCCGAAACCGCTGTGTGGCACTGAGCCATACTTTCGTAAATCCAAATACCACTCAAATGCTTTTTCCGGAAGTTTGTGGTCGTGGATTCTTTGTAGAAGAACATCGTAATCATCTTCACGTTGGCTTCCACCAATTACTTCTCCGTATCCTTCAGGCGCAAGCATATCTGCACAAAGCGCAACACTCGGATCTTTTGGATCACGTTTCATGTAAAATGCTTTTACTTCTGCAGGATATTTTTCGATAAAAATCGGTTTGTCGTATTTTTGTGTAAGGATTGTTTCATCTTCCGCTCCAAGGTCTTGTTCATGGCTTATGGTAGAGCCCATCGCACGTAGTTCTTCCACTGCATCGTAGTGAGTTTTTCTGAAAAATGGTGCTTGAATTTTCTTTAAAGGTTCTATATCTCGTTCCAAAGTTTTTAGTTCTTCCATGCGAGTTGCTAAAACTTTTTCGATAACAAAACAGACAAGTCCTTCCTGAATTTTCATGTTTTCTTCGTGTTCAACGAATGCAGCTTCAGCATCCATCATCCAGAATTCTGTTAAGTGTCTGCGGGTTTTTGATTTTTCAGCTCTAAATACAGGTCCGAAATCGAAACATCTTCCGACTGAGAAAATCGCGGCTTCGATGTATAGCTGTCCGGATTGTGACAAATAAGCCTTTCCTTCGTCGAAATATTCCATTTCAAAAAGTTCTGTTGTTCCTTCGCATGCATTTGGAGTCAAAATCGGGGCATCGATTTTTATGTAATTATTTTTGTTTAGATATTCGTAAATTGCATTTATTATTGTATTTCTTATAACTTGGATAGCGCGTTGTTTTGGAGAACGAAGCCATAAATGCCTGTTTTCAAGCAAGAAATCTATGCCGTGTTCTTTTTTTGCGATTGGATAATCTTCTTTTACAAGTTGGACGATATCGATGTCTTTTACCTGAAGTTCGTAAGTATTTTCGAACTTTGGATGTTTTGAAATCACTCCTGTAATTCTTACTGAAGATTCCATAGTTAGGGCTTCCGCTTTTGCGAAAATTTCTTCGGAAACATCAGCTTTGACTACGATTCCTTGTGTAATATCTGTGCCGTCACGAAGTTCCAGGAAGTAGATTTTGCCGCTTCCACGCTTGTTAAACATCCATCCTTCTATCAGGATTTCTTCTCCGACATGATCTTTAAAATCTTTTATGAAAATTTTTGTTGCCATAGTAAAAAAATTAAATTTTTGTAAGCCAATGCATATATTTTTTGTTTTCTCCGAGCGAAATTTCGTCGTAAAACTTTTTTAGTTTTTTTGTTATCGGTCCTTCTTTTCCATCTCCGATTTGTTTTTTGTCAACTGATGCAATCCATGAAATTCTCGCAGCAGTTCCTGTCAAAAACAGTTCGTCGAACATATAAAGAGTCGATCTATCAAAACTTTCTTCTCGAACTTTTTGATTAAGTTCTTTTTCAATAATTTCGATTACTGATCTTCGAGTTATTCCATTTAAGTTGTTGAATGAAAGATGTGGCGTAAAAATTTCTCCATCCTTAACTCCGAAAATATTTGCTCCGGAAGCTTCGCAAACTTTGCCGTCGCGATTTAGGAATATTGCCTCATCGTAGCCATTTTCTTTGGCTTCTTTTTTTGCCAATGCTGAATTTATATATCCACCTGTGGCTTTTGCTTTTGAAGAAATCATATCGTCGTCGAATCTTCTCCAGCTGGAAACACAAACATTAAGACCTTTGTCGCTCAAGTAATTTCCGAGTGGAATCATGTAAATCGCCAAATCTTCTTCCGGATGATCAAGCCCTGGAACTACATCTATAGATGCCGCATAAACTATCGGTCTGACATAAATATCTTCTTTCGCTTCGTTTTTTTTCACTAAATCTGTGACTATTTTTATAAATTCTTTTTCTGTCACATCAAAGTCGAATCCTAAAATTTTAGTTGAGTCTTTTAGGCGATTGTAGTGTTCCGCAAGCCTAAAAAGATATACGGTTTTTTTTGATTTGTTGTAATTTCCGCGAATTCCGGAAAAGCATCCAAGGCCGTATTGTATCGCTTTGCATTGGATTGGTACGACTGCATCCTGCGATTTGCAGAATTTTTTTCTTATATATGTGAACGGGAAACTTTTTGACATTACATAGCGTTATTTTGTAGGATTTTATCCCAAAAGGCCTGAATTCACAAATAGAGTTTGCATCTAGAGCTCTTTTGGATATAATCTTGCTACTAAGTAGCAATGTGGGTAGGTACCAGAGTGGTCAAATGGGGCAGACTGTAAATCTGCTGGCTTCACGCCTACGGGGGTTCGAATCCCTCCCTGCCCACCAGTTGTGAAGCAGCTCTGCCGAAGGCAGTGATGATTTACAACTTATGATAGCGAGGGATGAGAAGTTTATACCGCGGAGCGGTAAATCCCTCCCTGCCCACCATAAAATTTACAAACATGTATCAATCTACACAAATGATGATGGCGATGATGATGCGTACTATGCGGAGGCTGATGTGTTGTATGTAAAAGAATTTCAACATTTCACTCCGCACAGGTTGCGGAGTTTTTTTATTATTTAATTTTTTAAAAACATGAGCAGACTTTTAGAAACGCAGGTGTCGTTTGGGCCTTACGGAAGCGTATTTGATCGCTTGGGTCCGGAGATTGGATTACCAGATTTGAATGATTCAACAAAAATTTTGGAAGGTGGAAGATATAGAGATGAACATTTGCAACTGGCTCGCCAATATTTGGCAGTTGGGGCAAGAGTCGCGACTACAAATACTTTTGGTGCTAGACATCTTTTGAGAGCAGGAGATGTGCCAACTTACCGAGAGCTCGTTGGTGCGCATGTGGATGTTGTGCGTGAAGCTTTGAAAGGAACAAAGCGAAGAAGCCTTGCTATTGCTTTTGGGCCAGCTGGAAATGATTGTTATAATCCTGATGATGCTCCTGCTACTCCTGAGGAAGCCAGAGATTTTCATGCTGAACAATTGGCTGTAGCTCGCGATCTTTGGCAAAAGGCCGGAATCGACACCGCTCTTTTTGAGACGATTTGTACCGGCAGAGAAGGACTTGGTGCTGTTTTGGCTGCGCAAAAACTAGGACTTCCTGTGATTCCAAGTTTTGTGATTGATAAAGAGGCAAAACTTTTTGATGGTGAGCCTTTGGTAGAAGTTTTGAAAAAAATTGATGCGGCAACTGGTAGCTATGCTTTGGGCTATGGAATCAATTGTTGTCCCATCGAAGGTGCCGAAAAAGCGCTTAGCGTAGCCAATGGAATGAGACATAGAATTTTGATGGTCTATCCAAATTCTTCTAGTGAAGATCCTCGAAAACTTCAAGAGATGAAGGGAGTTGTGCATTTGCATGACCACGAAGGAACCGCAAAACAACTCGTACAAATGATCCGTGAAAATCCAAGCATTCGAGTGATCGGTGGTTGTTGTGGATATGACCAGAAAGCCATATCTGTGCTTGCGAGAGAGGCGAAAGGGAAGAGGCATAGCTTTTAGGAAAGAGCTTCCTGAACCAATCTATTCACTAAGCCGCCGTCGGCCTTGCCTTTTGTTTTTGGCATGATTGCGCCCATTAGTTTGCCTATGTCGGCTTTTGATGAAGCGCCAGTAGCGGAGATTCCTTCTTTGATTATAGCCTTTATTTCGTCTTCACCAAGTTGTGGTGGAAGATATTTTTCTAAAACTTTTAATTCTGCTTTCTCTTTTTCAGCAAGCTCAGGACGGCCTCCTTTTTCGAATTGTTCTATAGAGTCTTTGCGTTGTTTGATTTCTTTGCCGACTAATTGGATTATTTCTTCATCGGTTGCTGTTTTTTGTTCGCCTGCTGTTTCCACTTTCATGATGGCTGTTTTTAACAGTCTGATAGCGGAAAGGGAAGCTTCGTCTTTCGTTTTCATTGCCGTCATTAAGTCTTGTTGTAGCGTTTCTTTTAGTGACATTTTTAAAATTGTTAGATTTTATTTCATCGACATTTTACCATTTCATATCTTTTATTTCAGCAGGATCATCACCGTTTTCAACTATATATTTTTGGTGATATTCGATTTTATTGTTTAACATTTTTATTATTTTGTCTTTCTTTTTTGCTACTTCTTTATTTGATTTTGCGCCTTGTTCAAGCAAATTTATAGCCAAATGATAACGACTCACTTTGTTTGAAATTTTCAAATCAAATGGTGTCGTTGTTGAACCTTTTTCATCGTATCCGCGGATCACAAATCTTTTTGAAGATGCATACGGCCAGAGCAAATCTTGCATGTCTTCCATGTATCCATGGTAACTTATCACGACAGGCTTATCCTCGGTAAAGTAGTGACACAAGCCTTTTTCTGTGTTTGCAGATTTTTTGCTTTTTAGATTATCTCCGAGACTTATCGATGTAACTTCGGAAATATTTACGTATCTTATTTTTAATTCAGGTATTAATTCTTTACAAAGTTTTACTGCATAAATCGCTTCTTCTGTGATGTAATCTCCGGCTGATGCAAGAACTACATCAGGATTTTTTGTGCCTTCTTTTCCTGAAACCCATTCCCATATCCCGATTCCGTTTTTGGCTTGCTGCCTAGCTTCTTTGAGTGTCAGCCATTGCGGCATCTCATGTTTTCCCGCAACAATAACTGAAATTCCATTTGGACGAGACATTGTTTCTTCAAATGCAGCGATGAGCGAATTTGCATCTGAAGGGTAATAAACTTGTGAAAATGAGCTATGTTTGTGTATTATATTACTTACAAAACTTGGATTTTGATGAGAAAATCCGTTGTGGTCTTGCCTCCATCCAAGGCTTGTTAGAAGGTAAATTGCACTTGGAATAGGTTTTCTCCATTTCATGTTCATGGCCTGTCTTAAAAATTTTGCGTATTGATCTACCATGCTGGAAATAATCGTTGCAAAGGCTTCATAAGTGATAAACATTCCATGTCGTCCTGTTAAAATATATCCCTGCATCATGCCCTGAAGTGTGTGTTCGCTAAGCATTTCTGTGACGCGTCCTTCCAGAGAAATATATTCAGCATTTTCCGGTATTGGCCATACGTAGCCACGCAACGTCTCTTCAAAAATCTTGTGAAGTTTGTTTGATTCTAGTTCATCCGGACAAACAACTCTGAAATTATTTTTATTTAATTTGTAAATATCACGTAAAAATCCTCCGGCACTCACCATGCTATTTGCAGTTTTTTCGCCTCTGTTAGCGAACTTAGCCTCGTGTTTTGAAAGATTTGGGAACGCAATTTTTTTGTAAAAATTTCCTCCGATCGTGTGAAGATTTTTTCCCATTCTGTATTTTCCTTGTGGAACAAACTCTAAAATTTCTTTTTTTGGTCTGCCTTTTTCGTCCATCAATTCTTTTATTTTGTAACTCTTAAGCCAAGTTTCTACTGCTTTTAATGCATCCGGATTTGTTTTTACATCTTCAATAGGAATTCCATGAGAATGGAATGATCCTTCGATAGCAGTGTTGTGAAATTTGTGAATTCCATGCCATCCTTTTGGTGTGCGAAGTAAAATCACAGGCCATTTTGGTTTCAAAACTTTATTTTCTTTTCGTGCTTTTCTTTGAATTTCTTGAATTGAATTATAGGCTTTCTCAAGGGCTTCAATCATTTTTATTTCCAACTTTTTTTCGTCAACAATTATCGGTTCATATCCATATCCTGCGAAAAGTTTTTTTAATTCTTCGTCGCTCATTGTTCCGTAAATTGTCGGATTTGAGATCTTGAATCCATTGATATGAACAATCGGCAAAACAGCTCCTGAAGTTTTTGGATTTAAAAATTTGTTTGCATGCCAAGCCGCAGCAAGTGGCCCTGATTCAGCTTCTCCGTCTCCAACGACCACTGTCACAATCAAGTCCGGATTGTCTAATGCGGCTCCATAGGCTGTAGAAAGACTATATCCCAATTCACCTCCTTCGAGAATTGAACCCGGAACTGATGGTGTTACATGGCTTGGAAAACGGCTGTGTGGCCAGCTAAAGTCGTGTATCAACTTTCCCATTCCTTTTTTGTCGCGAGGAAATTCTTTGTAAAAATCATGCATAGTTTCTTCTGCAAAAATATTTGCCAAAACTGCCGGTGCACCATGTCCCGGTCCAACAATAAGCATCATTTCGCACTTGTGTTTCCAGATAAGATAATCCAAATTTGCGTAGATAAAATTCAACCCCGGTACAGTGCCCCAATGGCCTAGCACACGTGATTTTATGTTGTCGAAAGATAATTTTTCTTCAAGAAAGAAATTGTTTTTTAAATAAAGCATTGCCGCTCCCATATAGTCACAATAACGTCTGTATTTTTCCATCCATTTTAATGCTTTTTGGTCTGTTGTCGTCATAGTAATGAGAATTAGATGAAGTTTTTCTATTTAGTAGATTATCAATTTGTATGCTTGAGGTAAAGGAAAAGTTGCTTTACACTGCCCTTCGGCAAATATATGTTATAATTTAATTATGAATCGTGGTTTTTGGGACAATTTGAAGAAGCCTATAATAGGTCTTGCGCCGATGGATGGCGTTACTGATCCTGCTTTTAGATATATGGTTGCCAGCGTCAGCAAGCCAGCCGTGATGTTTACAGAATTTGTAAATGTAGAAGGACTGGCTCGTGGAGTTGAAAAAATGCTTCCGGCATTTTTTTATTCAGCAAAAGAACGTCCAGTCGTGGCACAGCTTTTTGGTACCGAAACTGATTCTTTTTATAAAGCTGCGGTGATGCTTTGTTATCTCGGATTTGATGGTATAGATATAAATATGGGCTGTCCTGTGAGTAAAATTGCTAGCAAGGGGGCTGGTGCGGCGCTTATAAAAAATCCGAAACTTGCGAAGAAAATCATAAAAAGTGTTTATAAAGGAATCAATGATTTTGCAAATGGAATAAGTCTCGAAAATGCGGGAGTGCATGAAAATATTATTTCTTTTGTGAAAAAAAATAAAGATATGTTTGGAGGAAAAAATGGAGTTGTTGCTAAAAACTCAGATAGAAAATTGATTCCTTTATCGGTAAAAACAAGAATAGGCTATGATGAAATTTGCGCTGAACAGTGGGCAAAATTACTAATCAGCTTTGGTGTAAAAACTCTAACCATGCATGGTCGAACACTTAAACAGCTTTATAGTGGAGAAGCGAATTGGGAAGTTCTTGGGAATGTTGCAAAAATTTGCAAAGAGAATGATGTGATGTTTTTTGCAAATGGAGATATTTCTTCTCTTGAAGATGCGCATGAGAAAATAAAAAAATATGGATGTGACGGTGTGCTTATTGGCAGGGCAACAAATGGCAATCCTTGGTTCTTTGAAGGTAAAGAGCCTTCACTCGAAGACAGACTAAATGTAATAAAAAAACATGTAAAATATTTTGAAAAATTGTCATATCTTCCTTTCCAAACTTTAAAAAAACATTTGGCATGGTATACGAAAGGATTTGATGGCGCTAAAGAAATGAGAATGAGTTTTATGCAGGCCCAGAGCGGAAAAGATGTGTATGATGTTATAGATGAATTTTCAAGAAAGATTAAATAATACGTCATGTCACGAAGAAAATTAAAACATTTTGCAGAACTTAAGACTTTTGGAAATACTTTCGAAACGCCCGAGGAAAAAGCTAAAATTTCCTGGCAGAATTATTTTGGAAACAAAAACCCCATAGTCTTGGAATTGGCTTGTGGCAGGGGATATTATACAATCGCATTGGCGCAGAAATTTCCCGATAAGAATTTTGTTGGAGTTGATGTCAAAGGGCATAGAGTATGGGCCGGCGCAAAAAAAGCTTTTGATGCAAAAATGAAAAATGTTGCATTTATAAGGCATTATATTGATGAATTAAAATCATATTTTGAAAAAGATGAAGTTTCTGAAATTTGGATAACGTTTCCTGATCCATTTCCACGTGAAGGAAAAGCAAAAAAAAGACTTACTTCTCCAAAATTTCTGGAGATTTATAAAAAAGTTTTGAAACCTGATGGAATAATACATCTGAAAACAGATAATGAAAATTTGTTTGAATATTCAAAAGAGACCATAGAAAATTTCTGTGATAAAAAAGGTAAATGCGATTTCAAAATGGAAGAAGTTTTATATGATATACATTCAAAAGACTCTGTTCCGGAACTTCTTCAGATCACTACCTATTACGAGGGGAAGTTTTTGAAAGAAGGGCGAAAAATAAATTACCTACGCGCCATTTGCGTGGTTGACAAACGCAACTGAGTTGCGTTAAGATATCGGTGCATGAATAAATTTGATCAAAAAATCGCTGAATTGAGAGATCTTGGTTTTCGCATAACAAAGACTAGAAAAGGTATTTTAAAAATCCTTTTTTCTTCGAAAAATCCCCTTAGTGCAATGAATATTAGAGATATTTTGGAAAAACAAAAAATTGATGCAAATAAAACTACCGTCTACAGAGAACTTGATTTTTTGATTAAAAATGAAGTCGTAGAGAATGTGAAAATTGATAATAAGATGTCGATGTATGAAATCTGTTCTAACCATCACCATCATGTTAAATGCGTCAAATGTAATAAAATTTTTGAGATAGAACTGAATGAAGATATTAATAAACATGAAAAGAAAATTTTTGAAGATACAGGTGTAAAAGTTTTAAACCATATCTTTGAATTTTTTGGCATGTGTAAGACCTGTAATAATGTGAAAATATGAGAAAATTTATTATATTACCACTGTTGTTTTTATTCTTTGCAGGATGTGAAAATTCCCCATATGTTAATGTTGTTTCGAGTGACGCTGTAAATCATAAAATCACAGTAGTAACAACGCTTTTTCCTGTTTATGATTTTGCAAAAAATATTGGAGGCAAGATGTCTGATGCTATACTTCTTATTCCTCCCGGAACTGAACCGCACGAATATGAGCCTACGTCTTATGATGTAGTTAATATTAATAGAGCTGATGTTTTTGCTTATACTGGTGATTTTATGGAAAAATGGGTTTCCGGAATTTTGGATAGTGTGACCAATAAAAATCTTGAGATTGTTGACACAAGCAAAGGAACTGAAATAGTAAATGGCGATCCGCATATATGGCTTGATTTTGCACATGATAAAATTATGGCAAAAAATATCGCTGATGCCATTATAAAAAAAGATCCAAGCCATAAAGATTATTATGAAAAGAATTTACAAGATTTATTCGCGAAAATTGATGCTGTCGATGATGCATATTCAAAAACAATTTCTTCATGTAAAACCAAGGAGATTATTTATGGCGGACATTATGCTTTTGGCTATCTAACTAGGAGGTTTGGGCTTACTTATGATGCTGCTCAAGGACTTTCGCCTGACAGTGAACCTAATGCCAAGGATTTGATAGAGCTTACAAATCAGATAAAAAGAGATGATATAAAATATATATTTTACGAAGAACTTGCTTCTCCAAAAGTTGCTGAGACTATTTCAAAAGAAACAGGAGTTCAAATGTTACTTTTAAATAATTTGGAAAGTTTGCCTAAAGAAGATATGCAAAATGGCAAAACTTTTATAGATGAAATGTATAAAAATTTGGGTAATATAAAGATAGGACTTGATTGTAAATAATATGGAAAATATTGTTGAAGTAAAAAATTTGAATTTCAGTTATGGGCTTGCAGAGGTGCTTAAAGATGTCACTTTTTCTATAGAAAGGGGAGACTATGTAGGACTTGGTGGATATAATGGATCCGGTAAAACGACTCTTGTGAAAATTATTCTCGGGCTTATTTCCCCAAATAGCGGAATGATTTCTGTTTTCGGGAAAAATCTTAAAAAATTTAAACAATGGTCAAAAATCGGCTATTTGCCACAGAGTGTTTCACTTTTTAATCCTATTTTTCCTGCAACTGTTTATGAAGTTGTTTCTTTAGGTTTAATTTCCAAGAAAAAGTTTCCACGAAGAATAACAAAGGCTGATGAAAAAACCGTGGATATAGCTCTTGAAGAACTTGAAATCTTGGATCTTAAGGACAAACTTATTTCTGATCTTTCGGGCGGACAACAACAGAGAGTTTTTCTTGCAAAAGCTCTTGTGAATGAACCTGAACTTTTGATTTTGGACGAGCCGAGCAATACTCTTGATGAAAAAACCAGAAATAATTTTTTCAATTTGTTGAATATGTTGAATAAGAAAAAGGGGACAACAATAATTTTGATAACACATGATATAGGGCATATAGGAGAGCATGCCAATAAATTGCTTTATCTTGAAAAGAGTGTTGTTTTTTACGGAAAGCTTTCGGAATTTTGTGGTTCGGAAAAAATGGAAGGATTTTTTGGACATGAATCTCAACATTTAATATGCCACCAACATTGATATGAATATAAGTTTTCTTGAATTTATAAGTTATAGTTTTATACAAAGAGCTTTTATCTCAGGAATTTTTGTCGGCGTTTTGTGCTCTATTCTTGGCCTGTTTTTGGTTTTAAGAAAACTTTCAATGATAGGGGATGGGCTTTCTCATGTAAGTTTTGGCGCAATTGCCATGGGACTGTTTTTTGGCGTTTATCCAATATATTTTGCCATTCCTATCGTTATATTATCTTCTATTTTTATCGTGAAACTGACGGAGAAAGCAAAGATTTATGGAGATACAGCAATAGGCGTTGTGTCTTCTGTAGGTCTTGCCGGCGGTGTTTTACTTGCGAGTATATCTCATGGTTTTAATGTCTCACTTTTGAGTTATCTTTTCGGAAATATTTTGGCGATCAGTATTTCGGAGACTTATTTATCCATAGCCCTTTCTTTGTTTGTACTTGTTGCGGTTTATTTTTTGTATTATGAACTTTTTGCGGTAACTTTTAACGAAGAACAAGCGAATGTTACAGGAATCAAAAGTGATAAAATAAATCTTTTGTTAGTTATTCTAACCGCTATTACTGTCGTACTTTCAATAAGAGTTGTTGGAATTATGCTGGTTTCCTCGTTTTTTATCCTGCCCGCAGTTACCGCATTGCAATTATCAAAGGGGTTTAAGTCTGCTATTTTTGTTTCCGCTTTTGTAGCGATTTTGTCTGTAATTGCAGGTATTTGCGCTTCTTTTTACCTCAATCTTCCAGCCGGTGCTTCTATAGTGATCGTGAATTTTATTTTATTTTTGCTTTCCTTCTTGTGGAGGAAAAGCATGTAAAATTAAATATTCTCATCCGTAAAGTTGACTTTTTGTTTTTGCGGCATTAATATATACCCGTACCCTAGGTGGGGGTGTATATTGATTAAATATATATTATGTCCAAAGAAAAAACACTCATTAATTTCAAAAAGGCTCATTCTCTTTTGGCAAAAATCATAAAAATGACAGAGGACGGTGAATACTGCATCGATATCATGCAGCAGAATATGGCTGTGCTTGGCCTGCTTAAGTCTGCCCATCAGATGCTGATGGAGAATCATCTAAACACTTGTTTTAAAACTGCAATGTCTTCAAAAAATGAAAAGAAAAAAAAGGAAATGACGGATGAAATCTTGAAAGTAACAAACCTTTTTAATAAATAAATTCCATGAATCAAAAAAAATATTATGTTAGAGGTATGCATTGTAAGTCATGCGAGATATTAATTGAAAAAGAATTATCAGAATTAAATCACGTAAAATCGGTGAAAGCTTCTGCCGTAAAAGACACTGTGGACATAGAATTTTCTGATGGATATGTGTCTGTTGCCAGCTTGAATTCTATGTTTAAAAAAGAAGGATATACTTTCAGCGAGAAGCCTTTTGAGGACTCCACTATGTTTGAAGATTATTTGATCGCCGCTTCGATAATTCTTTTGCTTGCCGGCATATTTATATTTATAAAATTTGTTTTTGGTAATTCTGTTGGAGTAACTGCTGATTCTCCATGGTATGCGTTCTTTGTTTTTGGCTTGATTGCGGGAAGTTCAAGCTGTGCAGCACTGGTGGGAGGACTTGTGCTTTCTATGTCGAAACAATGGAATGAACTTCATGGTATTCAGGATTCTTTCTTTGAAAAGTTGAAACCTCATCTAATGTTTAACATAGGCAGACTTATTTCTTATGCAGTTTTAGGTTTTTTGCTGGGGCTTATAGGCGTTGAATTAAAGTTTTCTCTGACGTTTACCTCTGTACTTATTATTGGAGTTTCTTTGTTGATGATTCTTTTAGCTTTGCAGATGATTGGTGTCGGTGCTTTCAAAAAATTTCAGCTTACTTTGCCTAGATTTATGAGCAGATATATAGCTGACGAGCAAAATTTTCAAGGCAAGTATATGCCATTTTTGCTTGGAGCCCTAACGTTCTTTTTACCATGTGGATTTACTTTGACTGTTCAAAGTATTGCCCTTATTTCAGGCAATCCTGTGAAAGCGGCTATTATGCTCTTTTTCTTTGCGCTTGGCACTTTACCAATACTTTTGGCTATAGGAATGATGAGCGTAAAATTTAATCAAAACAAAAAACTTTCAAAAATGTTTTCTTTGATTGCTGGAGTTGTAGTGCTATTTTTTGCTTTCTATAATATAAATTCACAACTTAAGATTTTGGGGATTGGCAAAATTGTGAATTCTTCTTCCAGCTCTTCCTCTAGCTCCAATGCGTCCGACTTACCTGAGGTCGTTGACGGAAAACAGGTTATAAAAATGGATGCTACTTCTTATTCTTATTCTCCTGATTACTTCAAAATTAAAAAAGGTATACCTGTGAGATGGGAAATTACAAATAAAGGCGCGCAGGGCTGCACCAACTCATTAATTGCACCTGATCTTTTCGATGGTAATGTTATTTTGTCTCTAAATAAAACTACCGCTAAAGAATTTACTCCCGAGAAAACCGGTACTTTTTGGTTTAGTTGTTCCATGGGAATGGTAACAGGAACAATCGATGTTATTTAATATCTCTTTATTATGACTAAACGATTGGATTTAAAAATTGGTGGAATGGATTGCGCTTCTTGTGCTTCTCTTATAGAAAGATCGCTTAAGCAAGCCAAGGGTGTGGAATCTGCCAATGTTAATTTTTCTGCAGAAAAAGCTTACATAGTTTTTGATGAGACAAAAAATTCTGAAAAAGATTTGATTGCAGTCGTGAATAATGCCGGATATAAGGCGAATTTAGCTGCTGATATAAGTACTGATATGGAAAGAATCCGAAAAGAAAAAATTATTTCTCAATATTTTAATAAGTTTTTGTTCTCGTTGATCTTGAGTATACCGATGGTTTATTTTATGTTTTTTGATTTTTTTAAATTTGTTCCAGGACGTGATTTATTACTTCCATATGTCGGGATTATTTCTCTTGTTTTGACCATTCCTGTGCAGTTTTACGCCGGTGCTGGATTTTATAAAGGAATGTGGGCGAGCCTAAGAATGCGAACTTTTAACATGGATAGCTTGATTGCTATTGGTACAAGTACTGCGTTTTTTTACAGTCTGATAAATTATTCTATTTATGCCATTACCAATAAAACATTTATCGGACTTGGCGGGATGAAAATTCCGGAATTATATTTTGAAACTGCGGCATTTTTGATAACTTTTGTTTTGCTTGGAAAGTGGTTGGAGGCCAAGGCTAAGGGCAAAACTTCCGATGCTATCCGAAAATTGATGGGGCTTGCTGCTACGACTGCAAGAGTCATAAGAAATGGAAAAACTAAAGATATTCCTATCGAAGAAGTTGTGCATGGAGACATAATTTTGGTCAGACCCGGCGAGAAAATCCCTGTGGATGGAAATATAATAAAAGGAACATCTTCTATTGATGAATCTATGATTACGGGAGAAAGTATTCCTGTTGAAAAAAATGTTGGAAACAGTGTTATCGGCTCAACGATAAACAAAACTGGTGCGTTTGAATTTGAAGCAACAAAAGTCGGGGCTGAGACAATGCTTGCACAAATTATAAAACTTATTGAAGAAGCTCAAGGATCAAAAGCTCCTATTCAAGCTTTTGCAGATCGTGTTTCTGCATGGTTTGTTCCTATTGTTATATGTATAGCAATTTTGACATTTTTAGTTTGGTTTTTCTTGATTGGCGCTACTTTGTCATTCTCATTACTTGCATTTACTGCGGTCATCGTAATCGCTTGTCCATGCGCTTTGGGACTTGCCACTCCTACCGCAATAATGGTTGGAACAGGAAAAGGTGCTGAAAACGGAATACTTATTAAAGGTGGGGAACCCCTTGAGGCTGCGCAAAATATCGATGCGGTTATTTTTGATAAAACAGGTACTTTAACAAATGGAAAACCTGAAGTTACAGATATTGTAAGCTTTGGTAATTTTGATAAGGATGATGTTCTAAAAATCGCCGCATCAATGGAAAAACTTTCCGAACATTCCCTGGCTGAAGCGATTTATGGATATGCTGAAGAGAAAAATATCGAGCTTGATGAAGTAGAAAATTTTACTGCTATTCCCGGATTTGGGGTTTCTGGCTCTATTGATGGTAAAAGCTATTTCTTTGGAAATAGAAAGTTGATTTCTGATTTTGCAAAACTTGATTATTCCAAAATTGAAAAAGATATTTCCAAATTTGAAGAGAATGGAAAAACTGTAATGATCCTTGCTTCAAAAGTGGAGATTCTTGGATTTATTGCTGTCGCAGACAGAGTTAAGGAGACTTCCAAAGAGGCTGTGGATAGCCTTAAAGATCTAGGTATTGATGTTTATATGGTAACCGGTGACAATGCAAAAACTGCAAATGCCATCGCGATGGAAATTGGTATTACAAATGTACTGTCCGAGGTTTTACCTGAAGACAAAGCTTATGAAGTAAAAAAATTACAGAAGAAAGGTCTTCGTGTAGCGATGGTTGGTGATGGAATAAATGATGCACCCGCTTTGGCACAGGCCGAGCTTGGCATTGCCATGGGGTCGGGAACTGATATTGCCATGGAGACCGGGGGAATTGTTATTATAAAAAATGATTTGAGAGATGTTTTTGTTGCCATTCAATTGGCGCGTCAGACAATGAGCAAAATCAGGCAAAATATGTTTTTTGCACTTTTCTATAATGTAGTTGGAATACCGATTGCAGCCCGTGTGTTTATGAATTTCGGACTTGTTCTCAAACCTGAATTAGCTGGACTTGCCATGGCTATGAGTTCTGTTTCCGTTGTCACAAACTCACTATTGCTGAAATATTTTAAGCCTGGAAAACTTAATATTATTTCAACAATAGCTCCTGTTTTGATGACGATATTATTCGTAACTCTATTCTGGCAATTCGCTGTAATAAGCTCCAGAATGACCTAATAATTATTGTTCGATAATCAATGGGACTATGAGCGGGCGACGATCCAGTCGTTTTGTAACAAATTTATCCACGGCTTGTTTCACGAAGTTTTTGATGTCTTTTCTGTCCACGCCTTTCTTTGAACTTACTGTTCCGTAGGAATTTGCAGCAATTTTTGAAATCTCTTTTGTGATTTCATTTAGTTCATGAGGATAGATAAATCCTCTGGAAACAACGTCCGGTTCTTTGATTAATTTTCCTGTTTTTGCAGAAGAATAAATCAATACCAAGAGTGCTCCATTTTCTGACATTATTTGTCTGTCAATTATGACCTGTGAATCAATTTGTCCCTCTCCTGCGCCATCAATCAAAATGTAATTTGTTTCTATTTTTTCTTTTGTCTTCTTTATTTTTCCGGCATCTGTCGTCAAAACATCTCCATTACTTATCATGACTATATTTTGCTCCGGAATTCCACAATCATTCATCGCGAGATTTGCCAAAGACTGTCTCATGAAAAATTCTCCGTGAATCGGAATCAAATATTTCGGTCTGATAAGATTTATCATTTGCTTAAGTTCTTCTTGTTTTGCATGTCCAGACGTATGTACCTCCATTATTTGATTGTGAATCACTTCAGCACCAAGCATGCAAAGTTTATTTATAACATTGGAAACAGACCTTTCATTTCCTATAATCGGTGATGCGGAAATTATGATTAAATCTCCTTTTTTCACTTTATATTGGGAATGCTCGTTGTCCGCCATACGGCTTAGGGAAGATGATCCTTCGCCTTGAGCTCCTGTTGTTAATATCAATGTTTCCTCCCCTCTGGTTTCTTTTTCTTTGTATTTTTTGATTTCGTGAACCAGGTCTTTTGGTACACTCAAATATCCGAGTTTCGCTGAAACTTCTATGTTTGTTTTCATGCTTCTTCCGGAAACAAAAACTTTTCTTTTGTTTTTTGCCGCACTATCCAAGATTTGCTGAACTCTTCCAATCTGGCTTGAGAATGAGGCGATTATGACTCTACCTGTTGCTTTTGCAATAATTCCCTCCAATACTTCCCCGACATCTTTTTCGGAAATTGTGTGTCCCGGTTTTGTAGCATTTGTTGATTCACATAGAAGAGCGAGGACGTTTTGATTGCCTAACTCTATCATCTTATTCATTTCTGCTTTTTGTATATTTCTCGCAGGAGTTTCATCAAATTTGAAATCTCCAGTAGTTACAATTTTCCCTGCCGGAGTATCTATGATGATACCAACCGAATCAGGAATCGAGTGTGCAACTCTGAAGAAAGTAACTGAAAAATTTCCAAGTTTTATCTTTTCATCCGATTTTAATGAATGAAGTTTTGTAAACTTTTGAATTTTAAATTCATTTATTCTTTCTTCTATAAGGCCTATCGTCAAAGGCATTGCGTATATAGGAGGAAAGTCGAGTTTTGGCAGGATATATGGGATTCCGCCTGTGTGATCAAGATGTCCGTGAGTTATGAAAATTCCTCTGATTTTCTTTTTATTTTTTTCCAAATATTTCACATCCGGAATCACGTAATCTATCCCAAGCAATTCTTCGCCAGGAAATTCAAGCCCCATGTCTACAATAATAATATCATTTCCGAATTCGAAAATTGTCATATTCTTTCCAACCTCGTCGAGTCCTCCTATAGGGATTATCTTTAATTCACCTTTTAACGCAGGGTAAGTCTGTCCTTGATTTTGCGCGTGTGGCTGAAATTTTTGTGATTGAACCTTATGAGTTTGAAACTGTGGTCTATGATTCTGATGTTGGGGATTTTTTCCCTGAACATTAGTTCTGTGGTTTTGTTGAGCTTTTTGCGGATGATTCGGTTTTGGTTGGTTTTGCGATAAGTTAATCGCAGGTGAATCTTTTGGATGCACCTCTTTATTTCCTTCCATACCGAAAGCTCTCTTCATCCATTCGTCAATTCTATCTTCCATTTTTTTCTTTTACTAAATAATTCGTTGTTGACCGCTTACCATCTATATTATAGCATTGTTTGTAGGAATATATCAACAATTTTATGGATAAGAACAGTAAAATAGCGGTGCTGGGATATGGAATAGAGGGCCAGGCAATGATAAAATATTTGCTTAGGCATGCGTATTTTAACATTACTATTTGCGACCAAAATGTGAATTTGACTGATGAAATACCTGTTGGCGTAAGTACTATTTTGGGAGAAAAATATTTGGAAAATTTGGCGGATTTTGATGTAATTTTCAGAAGTCCCGGAATAAAATATTTGGAGCCCTTAGTGCAATTTGCAAAAGAAAAAGGAGTGGAAATCACGAGTCCTATGGCGTTTTTTATGGATGAGTGTCCCTGTAAAATTATCGGTGTCACCGGAACAAAAGGGAAGGGGACGACTGCAACATTGATTTATGAAATGCTGAAAACGGCAAAAAAAGATGTTTATCTTGGTGGAAATATCGGTGAGTCGCCGATTGATTTCTTGGCCCCCCATGGCGGGATAAAAAAAGACAGCGTGGTCGTTTTGGAAATGTCGAGTTTTCAATTGCAGGATATGACTAAAAGTCCGCATGTTGCTGTGATCCTTAACACCACTACCGATCATTTGGATTATCATGCTGACAGAGATGAATATTTGCGCGCAAAAGAGTCTATTTTGGCACATCAAAACAAGGATTGTCTGGCAATTTTGAATAAAGATTATGAATATGTTAAATATTATAGTGAGCTTGTGAAAGGGCGTGCTAATTTCGTCAGCGTAAAGGGAAAAGTTGAAGATGGGGCTTTTGTAAAAGACGGAGAGATTTTTTATGCGGAATATGAAGATGATGAAAAAGTGTGTGATTTGTCTGACATTGCTTTAGTCGGAAAACATAATTTTGAAAATGTTTTGCCTGCAATTTGTGCTGCGAAAGAATTTGTGGTTTCTTTTGATGATATGAAAAAGGCAATAAAGAGCTTCAAAGGACTGCCACACAGACTTGAATTTGTGAAAGAAGTTGATGGTGTCAAATATTATAACGATTCGTTTTCCACTACTCCTGAGACCTCTATGGCGGCTGTGGATAGTTTTGATGTTCCAACTATTTTGATTGCAGGTGGATTTGATAAAGGCTTGGATTATAAAGAATGGGCTATAAGAATTCTGACTAAGGCCAGTCTTGAAGTTGTGATTTTATTGGGACATACTGCTGACAGAATGGAACAAGATTTACATGAAGCTGAAGAAAAACTTGGAGAAAATTTTACTACTCCCACAAAAATTTTGAAGGTTAACAATATGCATGAAGCAGTTGTTTTAGCCTGCAAGGAAGCCAAAAAAGGCTGTGTCGTGGTGATGTCTCCCGGCAGCAGCAGTTTTGATCTTTACACGAATTATAAGGAAAGGGGGAAGAAATTTATGGAGGAAGTGGAGAAGTTGTAGTGATTTATAATCCGCTTGGTTCCTGGATTTCTTCCGCCACAGGTTTTTTGCGCAGCATCGCAATAATGTTTTTGTCGATGACTTTTGTCATAAAAAGCATTGCCACATAAATGGCTCCACCAAAAGGAACTAATGCTATTAGATTCCAGTTTTGCAAATATGAATATGAGAATTTTTGACCGAAATAAACAAAAGCACCCATCACTAATGCGGAGAAAATTATTTTAAAAAGATTTGTAAAATTTAATGAAAACTGCAGAGATTTTTTTGCAAAAGTATAGTTTAGAATCAGTATGAAAAATTCACTTATCACGCTCATTATCGCACAACTTCGAAAGCCTAAATGCGGTATCAAGATAATATTTCCTGTGATATTTAAAAGGACGCATGATGCATTGATATATAGAAGTCTGTATTGCTTATTTACCGATATCATTATGAATGCGAAAAGTACGTTTATGAACTGGAATAAAAGTGCAAAAATCAAGATTTGAAATGCAATATCCGAACCGAAATATCCTTCTGAAAGTCTACTTAAAAATGCAGGGGTTGAAACCGCGAAGACTATCGGATAAGCCAAAATCACACCTCCTACAACCAGCGGAATCGACATTGCGCAAAGGAAATCGAAAGCATATTTTATGATGTCTTTGTATTTATCTGACTTTTCTTTTATAGCTTTTGTCAGCACAGGAAGGACTGAATTCATAAAATAAAGTGGCAGAATTGAAAATTGTTCGAGCATTTTTGTTGCGACTCCATAGATTCCAACTTGTTCTCTTGTGCCCATAATTGAGAGCATAATAGGACCTATGTTTAAATAAACCGTGTTTAAAATCAGAGCCAAACCATAGGGGATAGAGCGACGTAAAATTTGTTTCCAGAAGACAAAATCAAATCTGTATGTTAGCGGGGTTATTTTTTTTACGTAATATCTTGTGCTCAATTCCATGATAAGTGCCCCGACATTTCCTGCCACAAGCAGCATGTAGAAGCCCATTTCTTTGTCCTTTGGAAATCCCCAAATAACGATATACAGCATGAATGCAACTGTCACGACTTTTCCTAAAACTGTTGCTATTGATGCTTTTTGCATTTTTAATTTTGCCTGCAAGACGCTTGTAGTCGTGCCATTCATTATTGTCAAAATTACTGTAAGAGATGCGACCGCTACACCAATTGAAATTCTTGTACCTTCATATGCCGGAATCAAAAAAGCTGAGACTATAGCCACTCCCATGATTAAAACAACTAAAATCGTTCTGATTGAAAGTATATTTCCGATTATTTTTGGAATTTCATCTTCATTTTCTGACATTTCGCGAACAGCTATGGTGAAAAGCCCAAGATCTGCGGCGATCCCGAAAAATGTCAAAAAGCTGTAAATCGCGGTGTATTCTCCATATCCTGCAACCGACAAATAGCCGGTGGCGATTTTCACTGAGACAAGTCCAAGGATTGCCACTGCGAATTTTCCTATTATTTGAGCGATCGTATTTGATAATATTTTTAGAGCTGTCGACATGAGATTTTTTTGCTATAATGTCATTTGTATTACTTTAATTTTTTTTATGCATCAAGTAAAGGCGGAACTTGAGGAAATGCAAGCGCTTATCAAGCAGGGACTTGCAAATGTAGACCTTCCTGAAAAAAAGAAAGAGCTTGAAAAATTGAATTATGAAATGGGACAACCTGACTTCTGGAATGATCCACAAAAAGCCGCAGAAGTAAGCCAAAAAGCCAGTGCGATCGGAAAAACTATTGAAACCTGGGAAAAGACTTCAAAAGAGATAGATGAACTTTTGGCTATGGCTGAAGAAATTTCTGATGAAAGTGATGCTAAAGAAGCTAAAGAATTTTTGGATATGGTGGAAAATTTCAAAAAAAATTGGAGAACGCTTGAGATTTCAACTTTTTTGGGAGGGAAATATGATTCAAATAATGCAATTTTGTCGATTCATGCCGGTACAGGCGGGACTGATGCGCAGGATTTTGGCTCAATGTTGATGAGAATGTATTTGAGATATGCTGAGAGAAGTGGATTCTCCGCAGAAGTTTTGGATAAATCCGATGGAGATGAGGCCGGAATAAAAAGCTGTACAATTTTGATTAAAGGTCAGTTTGCTTACGGCTATTTAAAGGGCGAAAATGGTGTTCACAGACTTGTGAGACTTTCTCCTTTTAACTCTAAAAATACTCGTGAAACTTCTTTTGTTCTTATTGAAGTTTTGCCAGAAATCACTGCTTCGCAAGAAATAAAGATTAATCCTGATGATTTGAGAACTGATGTTTACAGATCGAGTGGCCCAGGTGGACAAAACGTTCAAAAAACGTCTTCCGCTGTGCGTATAACACATATTCCGACCGGACTTGTTGCGGCGTGTCAAAATGAGAGAAGTCAGCTGCAAAACAAGGAACAGGCTATGAAGATTTTGACAGCGAAATTGGTGGATTTGATGGAACAAAAACAGGCTAAGGAAATTGGAGATATCAAGGGGGAAAAGGTCGAAATGTCATGGGGACATCAGATAAGATCGTATGTACTACATCCATATAAAATGGTGAAAGATCACAGAACTGATTATGAGGAGAGTAATCCTGAAGCTGTTTTGGATGGAGAACTTGATGGATTTATTGAGGCGGAGCTTAAGAAAAAGAACTAAACATGTGGACAATAAGCCTAAAACCTTGTACACTATGTGTGCTTTTAATGATGTTTTATGGCAAAACTTAAAATCGTAACAGGCGTAAATAATCCCATACTTAGGGCGATGTCCAAGCCTGTGAAAAAATTTGATGCAAGTTTCAAACGATTTATCAAAGATATGAAAGATGCGATGATTCGTGAAAGTGGGCTTGGAATAGCGGCTCCGCAGGTTGGAAGCAATATTCGAGCATTTATTATTGTTCTTGATTACAATAAAAAATCCGAGAAAATTTTGCCGATGGTAAATCCTGAAATTCTTGCTAGAAGTGAAGAAATGGAAGAAGGAGAAGAGGGATGCCTTAGCATTCCAGGGAAATTTGCGAAAGTTATGAGACATAAAGAAATCACTGTGGAATTTTTTGATTTGGATGAAGTCAGACAAGTTTTAAATCTTCGTGGGCTGAATGCGCGTGTTGTTCAACACGAAAATGATCATATCGATGGCATACTTTTTATCGATAGACTCGCCAAAGATGCTGTGATTGAAGATGTGAAAAATAAAAAAGTGATCTAAAAATTGATCAAATTTATTTTTTAGCTTCTGATGCTTTTGATTTATTTGCCCGTGGTATTTGACCGAATACCGGTTTTAAGGCCATCATGTGAAAAGCAGCTTTTTCTTCGACTATCATCACAGCTCCTTTTCTTTGATGTGCCATTAATATTTTGCGGAGTAGTTTTGTGAATTTCTGCGAATATTCGATTTTTCCTTGTGGATTTACAACTCTCATTTTTGTGATATCAAATGTATTTCCAAATTCATGTGTGGAAACTCCTGTTGTTGCCGCAGGATTTGTAACTATTCTTATTTTCTTTTTTCCTTTTTTTATAATTTTTACTTTTGTTAATTTTTGCTGATCTTCGTGTTGTCTGTATAAATCTGAAACCACTAATTGATATCCACCTGATTGAGTAGCAAATTCTTCGGCAATTGCTCTAAGCGGATATAACGCATATTCTGCTACATGTGGTGTTGTCAAAAGATCTTTTGCAAAAACAAATGGTTCCGTTTTATCATCTACAGCTATGAGTTTTCCGGCTTTTACAAGATCAGTGATTGCCCCTGTCAAAACTGTGACATCTGTATCTTTAGCTTCTTTTAGGAGTGCGCTGTATTCACCTGCATATGTTCCTTTGTGCTTGAATTTGTCCGTATACAAGAGTGGTCTTTGCGCTTCTTTGTTTTCTTTTACTTCCTCCTGTAATACCGGTTTTATGATTTTTGCATGTGCGAAAATTTTCAATGCGTATTGGACGGAATCCTTTCCGAAGGCGCCTTTTCCTTCCGCACTATTGTCGTAGGCGTAAAACCATTGTATGACCTCCCATGCGAAATTTTCTTCGTCAAAATCTTTTGCATAATTTTCCCCTTCTTTGTCCAAGAATTGTTTTAAAAGCCTGCTTACTCCGCCGCCTCCAACTATGTATGAACAATATAGCATCGGCATAACGAATTTTTTTTGGAATGACGCATCTGATTCAAATGGGAATCTTTTTTTGACTTCTTCAAGCGGCCCCTTAATTCTCGCCAGATAAGCATCATAGTTGAATGGAGCCATTACGCTTGATGCTTCAGGGGAATCAAGTAGTGTAAGTAAATATGCTTGATATTTTTCTCCGTCAAGCTTGAAATCAAAATTACCTTCCAATGTTTTTCTGTTTTTTTCTATGAGGTCTACAGAACTTCCGGAGAATCCTCCTTTCTTCTTTTTATTGGCCTGCATCTGCCATAAACCGTAACATTCGGCTGAACTTTCCGCATCTTCATTCCATCCTGATTCCACTGTTGCCTGGCCGTAAATGCATGTGTCCATAAATTCTTTTCTTACGTCTGCGTCTGTAAAATATTTTGAAGTTTCTGTTTTTGCAAATGCGTCTCTGTAGTTTGGATAAACTCTGTTTATTTTTGGAGCCGCTTTTTCTTTTATTCTATCTGCGAAGCCCGATTCAGGGCTTGTTTGTACACGAGGTTTGTTGTTTTCCAAATCCACCGTTATGCCTTTTGCCGCAAGTTTTTTTCTGTTTTCCGTGTGCCATGCTGTTAACAAAGTAGATACTCTTGCCTTGTAGTCACTGTCTTTTTCTTTTTTATTTTGTGCAGGTTTTTTAAAATCGTATGGAAATGATCCTATGATTCTAAAATTATCGTCCAAGTAGTAAGCTGTTTTTTCTGCGGATGAAAGTATTTTTACCTGGTCATCTATAGTGCCGACAAAAGATGTGTGTTCTCTTTTTTCCTGCTGTTTTTCCGGTTCTTTTTTTGCTTTTACTTGAGGTTTAGCAGTGGTTAATGGTTTTGCAGGTGCCGATTTTAAGTCAACAATTTGTTCTGATTTTACTGCCGGATGAAATATAGTTTTATCCGCCAATTGAACCACTCCCGCACCTATTGCTATACCTGCCAATGCGGCGGCGATTTGGCCTGTTTTTGTGTCCAGAATTTTTTGAATTCGGTTTTTTGGTTCCGATTCTTCATCTGTTTTTGCCGATTCTGAAGATGCCTGCGGAGGTTGATTGTCTTGCTCTGTTGCATCCGGATTTTTATCTTCTAGTCGCATAAAATGGAATTACTGTTTTGTGACTGAAAATCTTTCCATGTCATCTTTGGCAAAACCTGAAACATCTTCATGTGTCCATTCCCATCCGTTGCCAGGTTTTTTCTTACCTTCCTTGGTAAGCCTTATCATTCCTTTTTGTACAGCTTCATCTATGGATTTTGGTACTATTACTGTGCCGCTTGGAATTTCTGTTGATTGTGGTTTCGGTGATTCCGGTAATTCCGGTAATTCCGGTGATTCTGGCGCTTTTTGCGACTTTTCTGCCTCTATCTTTTCTGCGAGAGCTTTTGCCTTTGCATTAAATGTAGTTGCAGCATTGCTTAGTGGAGTTGTTACCACTCCTACCGCACGATCTACAGTGGTTGATTTAATTGCAGCGAGACCTAATCCACCGATAAATGTTCCTGCTACAAATAATCTTCCGGCTTTGCTTTGTAATACACCGCGTAGTGTGTCTGCAACACGAATATTTGTGACTCTTTGGATCATTGTTAGTGCTTGATTTGGTAGTAAATTCACTTTTAGCTTAGCATTTGTCTTCTCTGGCTTTTCAAGATGTTTTCTGACTGAAGTTGGTTGTTTTCCTCTTTGTTTTATTGCTGTTTGTGGCGCTGCTTTCTGAGTGACTGCCGTATGTGGAATAGGTATTCTATTTGCCTCTTGCCTTTGTTTGTCAGTATTGAATGTATACCCAACTGAGGGTTCTGAAGTCTCTACATCATGATCTTTTGGTTCATCTTTTGGTTCTTCATGGATAGGCTTTTTTTCTTCTAATAATATCGCAGGCAGGCCTTCCGGTGGAGTTATTGAGCTGTCGTCATCAAAGACTATTCCAGCTTCGTCATCTTGATCTTCTCCCGGTTGTGGTGGTTTTCCTAATGGCATTGTGTCTTTTTAAAAGTTCTGTATTTTATGTTGTTTTGAAGTGCGGGTCAAGACTGTGTAATGACCTTTTGCGGTTTATCTATCTTCCTGTTTTTTATTTTTTTCTTTATGTTTCGTTACTGCTTTGTCTATAGTTTTGCCTATATTTTCCGGTGTGTCCCAGTAGTCGACGACTATCACATATGTTCCATCACTTGTTTGGTTTAAGCCTTGTCTACTATATGTAAATACGGGTATTGACCAGTTTTGGTTTAGTATGATGCTGATATTGTTATCTTTGATGTATTGTCTTGAGTCTGCTGAGGCCTTGTTGAGTCCTGCTATAAAGTTCCTTGTCTGAATCCATAATTCTTTATAATTGTATGTTCTGCCATTCCATGTGGTTATCTTTAGACCTGCCGCTTTGGTTCTTTCTTTTATATTTTCCATACATTCGCTGTATGTTGGTTCTCGGTCGATTATTACATCTGTAGATACACCATTTTTCCATCGTCTTTCCCGTACAACTCCGTATGCGTCAATCATAATTCCTTTGAATTTATCTCCATCCCAACGTCCTTTGTCATAGAAGCCTGCGAGGCCTAAAGGATCAACCCTGACTACTTCTTCTTTTCCCCAGTTTTCCTGTACCTGTGGAGCATCTGATGCTGAAACAGGAGATATTACACATGTCTTGCTAGCATCGTCAAATGTTATGTTTATTTTTGATTCCCCACTGTTACCAGCGTCGTAATATATAGATATCTGGTCTTTTGGAGTATGATAAATAAATCCGAGCCTTTTTTCGCCATCATATATGACTATGACGTTCTCTCCGTACTGAGGATTATTGTCTTTAGGCGAAGTGAATCCCTGAACTTTTAACGTATATTTTGTTTTATTATTTATTCCATATTTCCATGCTGTCTTATCTAAATTTGTAACAATAATTGTTTTTTTATCTTCACTAAGTCCAACTTCTCCGTAATACGGTGTTTCTGGAGCTTTTTCTTTATGTTTGTCTTTATCTGTTGATCCACCTTTGTCTCTTTTCTTGTCTACGTGTGACTTTCTTTCCGGTGGTGCTTTCTTTTGTTTTCTTTCCCTAGGCTCAGGTTTCGGTTCTGCATCGTTATCTCCACCTGAAGGAGCTTCATCTTTGTCTGACTTTACGGCAGGAGGAGCTTTTTTGTATTTTGGAATATCGTCGTCTCTTAAAAATGGTGCTACCGGATTGTTTTGTTCTAGCAATAGTAAGCCGGATTTTCTATCTGCATCCGTGTGTTCATCTGTGCCAAGTTCGATGCGGATTATGTCTTTTTGTGTATCAAGTGTGGCATTTTTATCATCTAAAACTCTGGATTTTATATCTCTTGCTCTTTGCACTGCGAGTGCCATATTGAAAATTCCTTGTGCTTGTAGAAAATCATCTGCGTGATCTGTCACAACTTTTTTTCTGGCAGTTATATCTGATGCTCGAATATATTCCAAAATCAGATTTTTTTTCGCTTGGTCCGGTGTGGTTGTGGCAGGTTCGAAAATAACGGTATTGTATCCAATAAATCCTATTAGTGTTTCCAATGCGTCTGCTTTTTCTTTGTGCCATTCTTCGCTTTGTGCCTCTACTTTTTCTGGTAAATATTTTGTACCGTCCACGCTTCCTATGTATGCAAGTTGTTCTTGTTTTATTTTTCCGTCTTTGAGTAATTGTTTTACCCCATCAATGATTTCTTTTGTTTTTTTCTTTTCTTTTCCGTCTATGTAGCCTCTTTTACGTCCATCAAGCTGATAATACTTGAATGCTTTTTTTATTTGTTCTGGAGAGGCTTCGATCGATATTGATTTCAGTAGATTTTTCAGTTCGTAGAGATCGAGTTTGTCCTTGAGTGAGACTTCTTTTGTTTCTGTAGGCTTGTCTTCAGCCTTATCTGGTTTTTTGTCTTTTTTTGCTTTTTCCGCTAATTCCTCAGCCTCGCGTTTTCTTTTCTCTTCGGCTTTTCTTTGCAACTCTTCTTCCTTTGCCTTTCTTTCTGCATCAGCACCGGTTGGTGTTGGACCTTCTGGAAGTATGGCTGGAACTGGTGCTTCTGGTGCAACCGGCGTGGATTGTGCAATTTTTAAGGTTTCTTCTATTTGGCTGAATGTCGCCTTTATTCTGCCTGCTGATTCTCTTGATTTGGCACGACCGGCTTCTAGTATATTTTTTAAATCTTGTGATGCTGATAATCTTTCCACATTTCTTTCCATTACTGAATAGCCATGTCCTAGTTGTAAAATTACTTCAAGTTTTTCTCTAAGATCTTTAATTTTTGCTTCAGCTTCTTTGTATTTTTTTCCCTTGATTAAATCATTTAGTTCTATCATTTGTTTATCAAATTCCTTCCCCTTTGCAATAATTGATTCAACTATCAATGGGAAATTTCTCTTAATTATGTCAGCTTCCTTGTCAATGATCTTATCTATGTCTTGTTTATTTGCCTCAAAATCTTTCTTCATTTGATCGAAGTCTGCCTGCACGGTTTTCACCATTGCATCCAGTTTTTTTTCAGGTGATTCGGCTGCTGACTCTGAAGCGGGGGCTGATTCCAAAAAGCAAAGGCGATTTTCCTTCAATAAAATACTTTGTGAAGCAAACAGTTTTTTCATTTTTGTTTTTGTTTTTTGTTCCCTCTTCGGAATTTTTTATTTCTATCGTATTATTTTACCATATTTTTGAGCTTGTACGCAAGGTAAAGGAGCTTCTTGAATGCGTGCTCTTGAGGTTGTATGTATGTTAGGTGGATCCCGCCGAATTTATTTTTGAAATCTGTGACCCCTGCAAGTTTGTGTTTTTGGTCGTTTTCAGGTGAAATCCCCATAAAGTCGTAGTATTTGAAACCTTCTTTTTTGGCTTCTTTTATGGCATGCCATTGAAGCAAATATGGCGCCATCGTGTTTCTGTATTCGTTTGAGGATGCGCCATAGTAATACGTTGTCGTGTCTTTGTAGGTCACTGCGATCATGCCTGCTACCGGAATATTTTCGAATTTTGCGAGGTATAAAATAGCCTGCGGCTTGTGGTTTATGTGAAATTGTGTTTTTTGGGGAGTGAGATTTTCGATCATGTCTAAGTAGATTTCTTTTGGATGTCTTGTGAATCCATCACGAGCTGTAGTGTCACCGAGAAGTTCGTAAAAGTCATCGATGGTTTTCTTTAGAGCTTTTTTGCTTGTCTGCGTGTCGTCGTTTCCTGTGTGTTTTTCGATTTTCACGCCTTTTTTCTCTGCGAGTTTTATGTTGTATCTACCCTTTGGTTTCATTTCGGAAAGTAATTCTTCTTCTGATTTTGTAAGGTCGAGAACAAGCGTGTCTTGAGGATAAAATCCTTCTTTGATTTTTCGGAAATTTTTGAAAAGTTTGGGAGTGATTTTATCGAAATCTGCAGTCGAAGAAACAATAATCGGTGAATCAAAGCGCAAAAAAATCGAATGTTCCGGTTTTGCAAGTTTTTCTATTTCCTCTAAAAGTAATGAAACTTGGTGATTTATTTCTTTTTCCGTTAAGTTTTCATAGTCCAAAAGTGGCCCGCGTGAGCCATAAAACCAAGAGTAGCCTCTCGGCATTTTGTGACGGATTACGAGTGTTCCTCCGATGATTTTTCCCTCATCTAGAAGGCCGATAATCCAATATTTGCCACGACCTTTTATGGTTTCCTGAAAATGTGCCCAGGCCGAGGATTGATGGATACTTCCAAGTCTATTACTTGCAACAAACTCATCCCAAATAACTTCCTCTGATTTTGCTAAAATTTTGGCTTTCATCAGACAAATTTTACGCTACTTTTTAAGTTTTTTCCACGCCTTTTGGAGGTTAAAGTCGAAGGTTGCAAAATCAGAGTCTGTCGAGGCGGCATGGGCAATAATTATACTATCTGTAAAAGAAATCTTTTGGTTGTGAAAAAATATAAAATTGGCGAGAGTTGTTATCTCTTTCTCCATTGGTTCCAGATCAATCTTATGAGATCTGAGTAGATTTATAAAATCAGAACATTCTTTGTCTGAAGTTTTGTTTCGTAAAACATTAAGTGTTTCGGCGTAGATATGTTCATTTATGATTACGTCTTCTATAAACGTGTTTTCTATTATTTTATACGCTTTCTGGTGACAAGAATCCTTTTCACTGAAAAGTGCTACCCATATACATGAATCCATTACAATCATGATTTCCAATTTTTATATAATATTTTATCTATGTCCCTGCTCATATTTGGGTCTCCTCCTTTAAACATATATTTTTCTAACTCTTTCATGTTGAATTTTGTTTTAGTTTTTTTCTTTTCTTGGCTGTTTGCCCATTCCTCGTATGGAACATGTGTCCAGACCGGTTTTCCGCGATTTTCCACAATAACTGTTTGTTTTTTTTCGCAGATTTTTTTGTAATTTCTTATGAAATTCCTGACCGTCATTGTTACTATTTTCATAGCTTCAGTTGTTAGTTTTTGTTTACCCGCAGTCAATTTTATTTCATTTGTCAGACAATTGTCAAACATTTTACAATTTGAGTTGTTTTATAAAAACGTCGACATGTTATCATGCCGACGTTAAATTTTTATTAAATAATTATAAAATTTTTCTAATTCATCTTTTGTCTAATGAATGCTGGAATATCAAGCTCGTTTTCAGTTTGTTTAAGAGGCATTGAGTCTGAACCTGAACCGAACGCTGAACGAGTACGGGCTTTCAAAATTGAAGTGTCATTTTGCTTGTAGTCAAAGCCAGTAGCGACAACCGTGATTTTGATTTCTCCAGTGTATGAATCATTTATAACAGCTCCGAAGATGATATTTGCTTCAGGATCTGCGGCTTCAGTAATAACTCTAGCAGCTTCATCAACCTCGAACATGCTCAAGTCGTTTCCACCAGTAATATTGAACAAAATACCTTTTGCTCCATCGATTGAAAGTTCCAAAAGCGGGCTTTCGATAGCGGCTTTCGCAGCTTCTTGAGCTCTATTTTCTCCAGTTCCGTAACCAATTCCCATAAGCGCTGAACCAGCGTTTTCCATAACTGCTTTTACATCCGCAAAGTCAACATTTATCATTCCGTGAACCGTGATCAAATCTGCGATACCTTGAACACCTTGTCTTAAAACGTCATCAACTACGGCAAATGCGTCATTTAATGGAGTTTTCTTGTCGATAATTGAAAGAATTTTGTCGTTTGGAATCGTGATAAGTGTATCAACTTTATTTTTTAGATTTTCCAGTCCTTCGTCTCCCTGGCTCTTTCTTCTGTGTCCTTCGAATGAGAATGGCTTTGTGACAACCGCAACTGTCAAAATGCCCATTTCTTTCGCTACACTGGCGATTACAGGAGCACCTCCTGTTCCAGTTCCACCTCCAAGCCCACAGGTAATGAAAATCATATCGCTTCCTTCAAGCGCGTCTCGTATTTCGTCTATGCTTTCTTCTGCTGCTTGTCTTCCAACGTCAGGGTTTGACCCCGCTCCAAGTCCACGTGTTGTAGCCTTACCAACATTGATTTTTGTAGGAGCATCTGAGTGATATAGGGCTTGTGCATCTGTGTTTATAGAAATGAATTCCACACCTTTCAACCCTGATTTGATCATACGGTTGATAGCATTTCCTCCTCCTCCACCAACACCAATTACTTTGATATTAGCTACAGGAGTAACTTCCGGAGTAATTTCCATAGTTCTTGTTCTTGGCTTAACCACTGCTGATTCTCTATGCGAAGAGAAAAGGTTTTTTAGGTCTTGTTTGTCATCACGTATTGCCATGGCATTTTTTTATTAAATGGAGAAGAATTATTACCCATTCCTTGACATATTGTCAAGCTAAAACTTAATTCGATAATAGGTAATTAATTCCAAGTAAGGTTTTTCACGGAAGCAAGTTCTTGAACCAGCTTTTTACATTGCTGATTCCTTTCTTTAAATTTATGCTCTTACCTCCATGTGGTCTGCCCTCAAATCTTGATCCCCAAATCAAAAGTCCTATCGCTGTTGCATATGCCGGATCGTCAATTTTGTCCACAACTCCATCGTAATTTTGTGGGAATCCAATCTGAGCGGGAAGGTTTAATATTTCACGTGCAAGGTCTATGATTCCAGGCATTTTTGCTCCTGCTCCTGTCAAAATCGCTCCTGCAGGCAGCATTCCATCCCTGTGAATTCTTGTAAGTTCGTCTTTTACGAGTAGGAAAATTTCGTGATATCTTGCCTGAATGATTTCTACAACCTGCCTCTTTGAAACAACATGAACGTCGATTTTGCTCAATAATGAAAGATCTATCACTTCTCTGTCATTTACGTCTTCCGGGACTACACTTCCGTATTCGATTTTTAGTTTTTCAGCTGTATCTATAGACGTGCGAAGCCCGATTGCGATGTCGTTTGTGACATTTTCTCCACCAATCGGCACCATTGATGTGTGAAGAAGTGAACCGTCTTCAAAAACCGTAACAGAAGTTCCTCCGCATCCGATGTCTACAACAACTACCCCAAGCTCTTTCTGACGCTTCGAAAGCACTGCCTCTGATGGCGCTAGTGAATTTGGAATAATATCATCAATGTCGACTCCGGATTGAAGTACGCATTTTTCAAGATTTTTGATCGTAGGATCAAATCCCGTAATGATGTGAGTTTCCACTTCAAGGCGAATTCCAGTCATTCCGACAGGATATTTGATACCTTTTTGTTCGTCTACAGTGAATGTTTTTGGAATAATCCTCAAAATTCTTCTGTTGCTTGGAATTGTAACCGCTTGTGCCGCTTCTATCACTCGATCAACGTCATCTTCTGAGATCTCGTTTTCGGCCTGAGAAACAGCAATTACACCTCTTGAATTGATTGATTCAATGTGATTTCCACCAATTCCCAAGAAAATGTGATTGATCGGCTCTCCAGCCATTCTTTCTGCGTCTTCTAGCGATGCTGAAATGCTGTTTATCGTTTCTTCAACGTCTATAACTGCACCTTTTCTTAAACCTGTCGAAGGAGCTATTCCAACGCCTATTATGTTAGTAACTGGAGACTCTTCGTCTTTTACTCCAACAACCGTTCTTATTTTTGAGCTGCCGATATCTAGACTGGCAACAATTTTTGATCTTGCCATATACTTATTTTAAAAATTTTATGCCCTTTTGCTTTTTTTGATACTACTAGAAATCACATTGCGTGACAAATCAAAATAAAGTTTGTTGCGCGATGTTATTTTCTGCGCGTGTTCTGTCAGAATGATTGTTAAAATTTGTCAGTTTTGGGATGAGGCTTTTGAACTCGAATTCTTGAAATAATACTGCGATTTTTTCTTTGTCGTATGCGTTCGAAATACATGCGTCTATGTCTAGTGCGACAGGCACATCTCTTACGATTGTTGCGAGGTGCAGGCTTTGAAAAGCGGAGTCTTTGTCTATAGACAATTTTTCCTTTAATTTGCCTTCGATTTCGTCGATATGTCTATATATGTTGTCTATTGTTCCGTACTTTTGGAGAAGCGTTACTGCAGTTTTTTCGCCAACTCCATTTACTCCTTTTATGTTGTCGGAACTGTCGCCTTTTAGGCCTTTTAATTCAGGGATTTGATTTGGCAAAAGTCCGTATTTCCCTAGCACTTTTGGGATGTCGTAAGTGATTGTTTCTGCGATTCCTTTTACAGGCGTATAGACAAATGTTTTTTCGCTGACAAGTTGAATCGCGTCCATGTCGCCAGTGACTATATACGTGTAGACATCTTCAAGTTTTTCGGCTTGTGTGGCAAGTGTTCCTAAAACGTCGTCGGCTTCAAATCCTTCCTTCTCGTAGATCGGAATTCCGAAAGCTTCCACGACTCTTCTTATCATAGGAATTTGCTCATAGAACTCATCTGGAGCCTTTACGCGGGTTGCTTTGTACTCTTTGTATTCTTCGTGTCTGAAAGTCGGACCTTTTAAATCAAATGAAACTGCGATGAAATCCGGATGTTCTTTATTTAATATATTCAAAAGCATCGAGGAAAAGCCATAAACTGCATTTACTAGAGTTCCTTTTGAAGTTTTGAATGGTGGGATTGCGTGATATGCGCGGTGCATGATCGCGTTTCCGTCGATGAGAATTAATTTTTTCATACAACCGTCAGAATTAGACAACAGACCTAGTCTTGCGTCAACATATAGTATGTCGACATTTGTCTCATTATAGGGTATAATTTTTTAATTAACAAAAATAAAAACAAAATGAAAATCAAGCCGATAGACCTACTTTTGAAAGACAAGTCAGAGGCGAAGGACAGACTTTCCTCAATGCTAAAATTCCACATAAAGAAGCCGCTTATTGCACTTTTGGTGGACAGA
The DNA here is from genome assembly GCA_943356465.1 of Candidatus Peribacteria bacterium. Taxonomy (GTDB): domain Bacteria; phylum Patescibacteriota; class Gracilibacteria; order UBA1369; family LOWO2-01-FULL-3; genus UM-FILTER-38-24. The sequence continues at coordinate 175,181 of CALREX010000001.1, read as the reverse complement.
GAACTTAGCGAACTTGAGGAGAAAAATTTGAGTTTGATTTTGCATGGTGTAAAAGATTTGGATGCTACTGTTATCGCAATTGCAGATACAAATTGCAAAATTTTTTCTGAAATAAAAGTTATGACGTATAACAGATTAAATAGGCATTATCTACTTGAAGCTGCTGATATTGCACTGGTTTTTGATTTTACTGATGTTGAAGAATTATTGGCAAATGGAATTATTCCGATAAGCCAAGAGAGGCCTGAAGTTTCGGATTATGATCCTAATCATGAAACCGGGAATGCTTTTATCTATAAAAATACTTCGCCTTGGAGCATTTTCGCCGCATTGGTAAGGGCAGTCGAAACTTTCAAGTTTCCATATGACTGGAAACATATTATCAGGCAGGGGCTGATATAAGAGGGCTTGTTTTTGAGTGAGTATATTTAAATTTTTACTCCATTAAATAGTTTGCTAGCCCTAACATGTACGGGCTCGCAAATATGGTGTGTACGTGTACACACCATAAATTTAATAAGTCATAAAAATTCAAATATACTCACTCAAAAACATAACTTCACTTTTATCAATCCCTGTCTTTACTTGAGGGTTTCAGGAGAAGAGGAAGTACTTTCTGTTGTGATGCTTTTTATTGTGTTTATGATTTCGCCGAGGTTGATGTATTTGATGATATCCAGTCCCATTGCTTTTCCGACTGTTCCGACGATGACTGTGGAAAGAATTGTAACGATAAGACCTATAATCGCATAACGTATTGTGGAAACAGCTGATTTTATTTTGTCTTCAGCTCCGCCTGAGAGAATAAATGATATTCCTCCAACGAATATGAAAACAACAGACAAGAACCCTGCAATAATCATCGCATAGGCAAGCCCTCTGTTAAGTATTTCGATTATGCTGTTATTTTGTTGAGCAAGATCAATAATACTTGGTTGAGACGCAGCGTATGCAATGGGAAAAAACATAGTGAAAAAATTTAATTTCTATTTCTTATAGATGAAATATACTCTTAAGCTTCAATAGGTTCAACTATTTTTAAATTTACACGGGCGTTGTTTTGAGAACCGATGATTCGAAGTAATGTTCTTAGTGCTTTTGCTGTTTGTCCGCTTTTTCCAATAATCTTTCCCATGTCATCTTTTCCCACTTCAAGTGTTATCAAAACTCCCATTTCATCAACTTTCCTTTCGATTTTAATCTCATCAGGGTTGCTAACGATTTGTGAAACCACAAATCTAACAAACTCTATATCTTTGTTGTTATCTGTCATTGCAGTAAAAGTTATAAAATAATTTTTATGCTTATGCAGCTACTGGCGCTGCTGTTTCACCTTTATCTTTTTTGCTTTTTCTTTTCTTGTTCCTTGGTTCGATGTATTTGTCCATTCCTTCAAACCCATCTTTTTTTAGAAGAACTGCAACTGTATCTGATGGCTTAGCACCAACAGAAATCCAATATTTTATACGTTCAGCTTCAACCTTCAAAACTTTTGGTTTGTCTGCAGGTTTGTAATATCCAAGGGCTTCGATAAATTTACCTTTTGCAGCAGATGTATGCTCCTGAAGTACAACTCTGAAGCTTGGTTGTGCGTGTTTTCCGGTACGTGTAAGTCTGATTTTTAACAAGTTTTTTGAGTTAAATTCTGAAAATTGCTTGGATAGCGGGGTTTATTTTAGACATTGGCCGGGCAAAGTCAAGCGGAAATTGTTACTCGGTAACTTCCATATAACATTTTTCGCAATAGACTATAGCATCCGAATCTTTTTGAAAGGTTGTTTCTATTTCGGCGTTACATTTTTGGCAATTTCGTTTGTATAAGTGACGCGGATTTCTAAGCTTGAAGCGGCTTTTGTGGCGACAGTCGTGACATTCATGCGGAATTGGCAGAAGTTGTTGTTTGTAAAATTTAAATTCTTCCTCTGTTATTCTGTAATTTTTTTTGCAAATTTCACAGGCGAGAGTTTGACTTGTAATTTCCGGTTTTACTTCGTCGATGTACTCGGGTATTTCGTATGTTTGTGGCAAATAATCGCGTTTATCCTCATCTTTCCACGTATATCCTTTTTTGATTGCCTCTTCTTTTGTGGCAGGCGAATAGTCTTGTACAACAGTTTCGTTGTAACAGTATGGAGCGATTTCTTTTGGAAAAAATTCTCCATATTCGCCATTCTTAATCATGTGTTCGATGATTTTTGGCATAAGTTCTTCATATTCTTCTTTTGTATATTGTTTATTTAAAATGCAGTAATTTTTGTGTTTTAAGCCTATGCATCCAAATAAATCGTGGCAATTATTCACGCATAATTTTGAATAAATTATGTTGTAGCATCCTGTCCAAATTTGATCCGAGAAAATTATATTTTTTACACCGTCTCCGATTTCATGATTTTCATAACAAAATTCCGCGCCCTTTAGAGAGCCGAAAACTGTTATGTCTTGGCAGTTCTTCATGAACCTGCTGTTTGTTATATTTTTGCAATCCCAACAATTATTTATGTCGTAGCAATCGTGACAATTTTTTGAATTCGATATGTAATTTCCTGAAACATCTTCGTTTTGATGTCCTTCAAAATATTTTTGCGGGAATTTTTTTGCAAAATTCAAAAAACTTTTGTGCGCCTGTTTCAGGCTTTTTACCGACATTCTTCTGAAAGGCGCTGTTTTCTTTTCGTAACTTTCTTTGTCCAGTTTTTCATTTAAAAAATAATATTCTTTGTTTCTTAAATTTACACATCCATAACAATTTTTGCATCCTATACAGTTTTTCAAAAACCATGAATCTGAACAATTTTTGCAGTTTTGAGAAAATCTTAAGTTGTATGAATTTTCCGTATCTATACATTCATAGCAAAGTTCGCATTTTGTCGCCATCAGCATATCCATGCAGGATTTTGAATCGTAAATATAGTTTGAATACATGCAATTTTCGTCTACATCGGCCTCAAAAATGAGATAACAATTTTTGCACCATCCGCATTGATTCACATAATCACAATTTTCGTTGTTTGTGGCCGACCTGGCGAGCAGCGGGACTTTCTGCATCAGCTCTTTGAATTGTTCGAAAAATGGCTTATTAAAATCGAAATCACAACCATAACTCAATGCATCCCATTTATCGGATTGCCAATAATCGTTATTGTAGACAGTGAATGGCTTGTCCTCGGAGTAAACAGATATTACATCTTTGCCAGTCGCATCGCATTTCCTTTTGTATAAAGTTCTTTCGTTACGCCAAATTTGTCTTCGTAGTTGGCGACAGTCTGTGCATAATGTCGGTTCTGGAATTTTATATTTTTTCCCATTTATGATTGGGGAAACTTTTTCCAGAAAATCTAAATCTTCTTGTGTAATTTCAAAAACCGAGCCGCATTGAATACATTTATTTGTCATAAAATTGAAATCTTTAACAAACCGGGAATAGTTTAACACAAAATGAAAATATGATAAGGTAAGTTTAATAGAGAAATAATTAATTGTATTATGGGCAATGAAAAACTCCCGCCAATTCCTCCGAGAGATCCTGAAAAGACTCCCTATCAAACTACCGACAGACGAGAAAAAGCTAAAGGTAAAGCCGTGGAAAGGCGTAAAGATGTTTCCCCAAACCTCAAAGAGAAACCTGTGTCTTTTACCACGGTTTTTGATGGTTATGGCAAAGTGGAATACAAAGATGGTGTGCTTTTTATGGCTCCGAAAGTTTCGACGTTAAAAAGAAATGATCCAAAAGAATTTCAGGAAACACACGGTGCTTTAGCTGTTAGTAATGAAATTTATAAACAGCCGTTTCAGTTAAGCTTCACTATGAAAACTACTAAACAATTGCGTCAAAATGAGCCGCCTAATAATTGGGAAGTTGGTTGGTTTGTTTTTGGATATAAAGATACCGGCGCGGATAAGGGCAAATTTAAATATATGATTTTTAAACCAAAAGGGTTGGAACTTGGGGAATCTCTTTTGAATGATGCTCAGGAATTTCTCTATGTATCAGAAACCGATAGGGATCTATTTCCTATCGGAAAGGAATATAAAGTGGAAGTTAGGGTCGAAGATAATATTGTTACTATAACCGTAAATGGCAAACAATACCCTTCTTATAAAATGTTTGCATCCGGAGCCAAGGATCATTTAACCGCAGATGGGAAATTCGGCTTCTATACTGAAGATGCGGCAATTGAGGTTTTCGGTATTGGTGGTAAACAGTTGTAAATTTTGTCCTTTTTTTAGACAGAGTATTTTTTTGCGTTGCGGATTGATTCGACTGTTCGCGCATAGTGTAGGGCCTGTACTATGCGGACTGCCGAATATGATTTCCCGTTGATAGATACTGATTTTCCTCTTATGTCTCCTTTTATTTCGAAATCTGAATAGTGATAAACTCTGTAACCCTGGCTGTATTGTTTGTCCTTTTTCAGCGTAAAGACATCGGGTAATTGCGAGATAAGCGCTGTCGATAAAAATTTTTCTATTGCTCTGTATGATTTTTGTTTGCCGAGCAGGCGGTAGATATCTCTATAAATTGTCGGACCAGCATTATACATAAGTGCCGCCATAAGCTCTTTTTTGTCACATTTTATGTCCCATTTTTGCGGATAAAAATCCTGACAGTAGTGAAAATATAAAATTCCGGCAATGCAGTTTTTTGTCGGATCTTTGAGGTCTTCGGGTTTTATAGTTATGTCGTAGGCTTCTTTTATTCCGGCTATGGCCGCATTTGTCAGCTGAAAATATCCGACAGCACCGGCTTTTGAAATTTTTGAATTATCCGCACGGCTTTCTTTTATAGCGATCGGGAGATATGCGAGCGCTTGTTTTATATTTATTTTTGCGGTTTTTAGCGCTGTTTTGTACGGATCTTTTTTCTGAAGTGCTTGGATTGCCAGTGCAATGTATTGTTTTGCGACTGCTATTTTTTCTTTTGTTATATCTTCGGGGAGGAGTTTTTTGGGATCTATTTTTTCCGAGGATTTTGTCTTTTTTTCGGGTGATTTTTGTCTCTTTTTGATGTCTGGCATGGCCCAAGCAAGAGACTCTCTTGCTATCGCCAAAATACGCGCTCTTTCCGGAGAAAGTTTTGGCTGTGGAGCTTTTTCAGGAGTTGTTTTGGGTTGTTCGTTAACCATATTATCTTTTTAATTCCGCTCTGATATTTCCGATGATTTTTTTCCCTGCTTTTGTGTTTATTTCATCGATGATCTGCTCTTTGCGCATGATGACTTCTTGGCTCCACGCAGGGGAGCGCGTGCTTATGACCAGTACGTTATTTTTGTAGTATCCAGGTTCAATATATTTTTCAGGCTCAGGCTTTGATGAGAAAATTTCAGGTACGAGTTTTTTGAAAATATGGCAGACTTCTGCAGCCTCGATTTCTTTTTTTATGCCGTATCTTCCTGCTGCGTTTGGTAAAAATTTTTGAAAACTTTCGAACATTTTTTTAATTTAAAGTCGATTTTATTATAGCATTATAAATTTTTTGGCCTGTTATTTGCCATGTAAAATGTGATGCGCGAGCCATTCCTTTTTCTATCAATTTGGCTTGTAGATTTGCATCTGTGTAAACTTTTTCGATTTTTTCTGCGATGTCACATATGTTGTATGGATCGAAAAATATAGCGTTTTCCTGTCCGCAAATTTCCGGAATTGATGAAGTATTTGATGCAACGACCGGAGTACCGCATTTCATGGCTTCCAGCGGAGGCAAGCCGAAACCTTCATATAGAGAAGGGAACACATAAATATTCGCGGCATTGTATAAATGTACAAGTTCCTCTTCATTTATAAGGCCCGTAAAAATTACGTCATCGATTAGATTTAATTCTTTTACTTTGTCTTTTGTCTCTGGATATTCCGGATCCGGTCTTCCTGTCAGTACAAGCGAAATATCGATGTTCTTTTTTTGTCTAAAAATTGCAAATGCTTCTATCAGCCTCGGCAAATTTTTGTGATAACGCCAAACGCCTGTGTAAAGCAAAAATTCCTTTTTGATTTTGTATTTGTTTAGAGTTTTTTGAAAAATTTTAGGATCTTCGATCAATGTGAAATCATCACTTACTCCATTGTAAATCACTTCTATTTTTTCTTCAGGAACATTTAATTTTTCAATCAAATCTCTTTTTGTATTTTCAGAAACTGTTATGACTTTTTTTGCCTTTACTGTGGCATTTTTTATGATTATGTCGTATGCAATTTTTTGGAAAAATTTCCAGATTTTGTTGCCCTTTCCTGGAAAAAGAGAAATCGTCAGATCATGAATTGTCACTGTGTATGGTCTGCAATAAAAATATGGAATATTGAAATGTGGGAAATGCATGAAGTCGAGATGTTCTTTGTTTAGTGTTCGTAAAAATTTTATTTGTTCCGCAAAAGAATAATGACGTGCATTTACAAGCACTTTTTTGATTGCCGGATTTGGTGGATTGTATTCGTTAAATTCAGGTTCGTTGAAAAAAAGTACGATTTCATGCGGACGCATTTTTTCATCGTTTATTCTTATCAAATTTTTAACAAGTTCGTGAGTATAACGCCCTATTCCCGTGAATTTTGAGCTGTATATGCGACAGTCTATTCCTATTTTCATGTTTCTATATTGATTTGCCTGTATTGTAGGCTATCTTTTATAAAGATGGAACTACGTCACGATTGACTATCTTGCCTTAATATGTTACTCTTTTTGCCTTTAAAAACTTAATTGATTTGCCTAATGGTAGAGATTGTTGGACCTAAAGATAAATATATCGATGACGTGGAAGATGTGCTTTTTCTTGCGGATACAAGGCTGGATTATGCTTCGCGACAAAAGGCATTTGAGGATAGAATGAGGCCTGATTGGGATATTGCAGGAGAAGAAAGAAATTTGGAAGAAACAGAAAGATTGGCAAAATTGGCTGAAAAAGAGCTGGATGCTGCCGTTTTAGCTGGAATGCAAAAAGTCAGAGATGCAATTTGGGCTAATTTTAATGCAAAAAAACTACAGACTAAGATCAGAAGAGGTCGTGATTCAAACCTTCAAGCTGTTTTAGCTGAAGAAAAGATGAGGATGTCATTGCCTGAAGTTGTATATGCTGACTGGAATGTTGATTATGTTAGCCTGCATGAGGATACTGGTATTTCGAAAAAGCAAAGAATCTCTTCTAAAATTGATCCTAATGATGCTTTTGCTGATCTTCATCCTTATCAAAAGCTACCCAAGAGGGGCAAGTACAATAACAAAACTAGGCGGATCTTAATTGAGAAGGCTAATGTTGTGGAAGGACAGCTTAAAGCGGCTATTCGTGAAGTATTAGGTAAAGATATGTAAATTTGCTTGTTTTTGTTCTTTAAATATATTATCTTTCATTGGCAATTTGGAGCGGTAGTTCAGCTTGGTTAGAACGCCACACTGTCACTGTGGAGGTCGCGGGTTCGAACCCCGTCCGTTCCGCCATTTAAAATCACAACAGGGTTTGTTTGAAAGACGCGGTCGATTTTCTGGATAGAAAATCGCCGCCTGACTCTCACCAGCCACCCGCTAAAGCGTGTACCCGGCTGGCTGCGAACACTTTCAATCAAACCTTGCTGTGATTTTTAGAAAATTTTAATTATGACTCTTAGTATTGGTGAAATAAAGCATAGGCTTGGAGAAGAATTTTGTGCGCATTTTGAAAGAGTTTTTGGCGTTAATGTTTTTGAGAAGATTCTGAGAGGTTTTGCCTGTGAAAGGAAGCCTTGTGTTCGGGTAAATGCCTTAAAGACTAATGTGCGTGATCTCATGAACTTTCTTAGAGAGAAAGTTGTGAATTTTGAACGTGTAAGTTTTTTACCTGATGCACTTGTCATAAAAAATCGGGATGAGAAATTTTTTGAAAATCTTGATCTTTATAAAAAAGGTGAGATGTATTTTCAAGGTGTTTCTTCTCAACTACCAGCTATTTTCCTGAAACCTGCTTCCGGCGATAAGGTGCTGGATCTTTGTGCAGCACCAGGAAGCAAGACTGCGCAAATGGCCATAATGATGAAGAATATAGGTGAAATAGTCGCGAATGAATTTGATAAAATCAGGGTTGAAAAATTGAAATTTACTTTGGAAAGGCAGGGCGTGAAAATTGCAAAAGTCGTTGAAGGAAATGGTGTTTTTGTTGGAGAAAAAATGCCTGAATATTTCGATAAAGTTCTTGTGGATGCACCTTGTTCCGCGGAGGGAAGAATAAATATTTCCGATCCGAGAAGTTATAAATTTTGGTCAAAAAAAGTTTTAAAATCTTCTGCAAATTTGCAAAAACGTTTACTAGCTTCCGGATTTGATGCACTGAAGAAAGGGGGAACTTTGGCTTATTCTACATGTACCTTGTCTCCCGATGAAAATGAAGCGGTCGTGGATAGTGTTATTAAAAAATTTGGAGACAATGTAGAAATTTTGAAACTAAGCCTCTCTGGTTTTGAAAAATATTTACTTCCTATTGTTGTTTCTTATGATGGTGCGACTTTTGATAAACGTGTTTCTAACTGCATAAAAGCTATGCCGTCGGAAATTTGTGAAGGATTTTTTGTGGCAATTTTCAGAAAAAAATAATATATTGTTTCTGAATTTTCTAAAAAAATTTTATGATTTTTATTAACGATATTTCTCCGGAAATTTTTAAATTCGGTGAATTTTCTTTGAGATGGTATGGTGTGTTTTTTGCCCTTGGAATAGGGCTTACTTATAGTTTCATAAGATGGATTTTTATTAAGGAAAAATTTAAAGTTGAGGATCTGGACAGCATCGCGATTTATTTGTTTTTTGGTCTTTTGATCGGGGCAAGACTTGGCGAGGCTTTGTTTTATGAGCCGGATTTTTTCTTGGCGAACCCTCTTGAAATTTTTAAAACCTGGCATGGTGGTCTTTCAAGCCATGGAGCGACAATCGGGCTTTTTTTAGCGTATCTTTTGTGGACGAAAATTCATAAAGTTCCTTTTGCAAAATATGTCGATGCTCTTGCGATGGGAATTCCTATTACTGCATTTTTTGTAAGGATTGGAAATTTTTTTAATTCTGAAATTGTCGGTTATAAAATTGCTGATGCAGGTGAAAAAGTTTCCGGAATCGGAGTTATATTTAAACAACTTGGTGAAGACTTTCCGCGGCATCCGGCTCAGCTTTACGAAGCGTTTCTGCTTTTGATCGTTTTTGGTTTGATGTTTTTTATTTACAAGAAATCGCGAAAGAAAAATCAAAAATTATTTTTCTTATTTTTCTTTGTAGGACTTTATTTTTTGGGAAGATTTTTTATAGAATTTTACAAAGATTTGCATGTACTTCCGGATAGTTTTCCTTTATCAATGGGGCAGGTTCTGAGCATAGTGCCAATATTTTTGGCGGCAATATATTTCATGTTTTTTTGGAAAAGAAAGAAGATATCGAAAAGGTAAGTACAAAAAATTACTCAAAATCATGCAACGATTAGTTAAGACTAACATGTACGTCTTAACTAAAACAGAGACATCATGATGTCTCTGTTAGTTGCATAAATATTTATCGTAATTTTTTGTACTTACCTTTTCTACTAACTTCTATTTATTTCTATTCAAATATTTTTCGTGATCTTTTCCCTTTCTCTCTTTATTGTTATTAGTTCCAAGAGATTGGTGGATATTTGTCTGTCATGCAAAGCATATAGGTGCTTAGTCTGAATTGATAATTGTAGAAAGTAATAATTACTTTTGCGAAAACTGATGGATATTTACCCGTAAACAGTGTGCCGAATAATCCTAAAAATAATGAAACAGCTGTACCTATTTCCAAAATGACCATCACTACAAAGTGAGGGATCAAAAGTATCATTTTCACAGGAATGATTGTCATTAAAGCGCTTAATCTTGAGACAGATGCCTCATGTTTAAAGTCTACGTTTACAGGAAAATCTCCCATTTTTTCCTTTGTGAATGGAGGATATTTATCTGTCATACAGATGTATTAAGTCATCATTCTCATTCCCCATCTATATGTTCCGACTATCATTTCTTCCGCCCAAACAGGATATTGTCCTGTAAAAAGAACACTAAATACTCCGATAATTGAGCAGATCATCGAAACTACTCCCCAAAAAAATATTGCTATCATGTGAGGGATAAGCAAAATCTGCTTTATACCTAAAATTGTAAGGAAAGCCATGAGTCTTGAACTCGCGGGCTGGTCATTAAATGAAATTGATGATGGATATTCCATAGAAATTTGGTTAAAAATTATTTAATTTATTAATTTTTTATAATTTTGGATAAGGAACATATTTATTATCAAAAGCAGTGTTGAAATGCTCGCGGAAGCCATGCAATAAATACAAATCGCATTGATAACAAATAGCTGAAGATAGACTAAATATAATGAAAATAAAAATCCTATAGCCGGGAGGATCATTAATAATTTTATAATTTTTTTATTTTTTGTGTCTATGTATATGACGGTAGAAATCAAAATCGACATATAGTAGAGCATGCCGTAGACGGAAACATACATCCCCATGAATGTCGAATATGCACTGTTTGTGACAGTACTGCATCCACCTGAAACACCACAATATAAATCTGCCCCTACGTAGTGGCTTATCGTCAAATAAGTGGCATCAATAAAACCTAAAGAAGCAAGTATTAATATTGACGCAAGAATCCAATTCGGTATTTTTTGTATAGACATTTTATTTGTTATTTTTTTCTATTTCGTCACGAATTACTTTCCTGAATTCGTCGAGGCTTTTTGGATTATTTATTTCTTTTCCGTTTAAGAAAAATGTTGGGGTATGTCCGACTTTTGCTTTGTTAGCGCTCTTTTCATCTGCAGCAACTTTTTCTATAACATTGCTTGAAGATAAATCTTTTTCAAATTTTTGTTCATCAAGTCCGATGTCTTTTGCATATCCTTTGAATGCTTCTATTGCTTGGGACTCCGGCATAGCCGCCCATTGTTCCTGTTTTTCAAATAGCACATCGTGCATTTCCCAGAATTTTCCCTGAAGTCCTGCGGCCTCTGCGGCTTGCGCTGAAATACCTGAATTTTTATGTATTTTTCTCAATGGGAAATATCTGTATGCAAACGCTATGTGGCTTTGAAATTCTGAAACAACAGCTTTCACAACATCGCTGAATTGTTTACAAGCCGGACACTGAAAATCGCTGTATTCTATCAATATTATTTTAGATTCTTTAGATCCTACTATGTGATCACTTTCGGAAAGTTGCGTTGTCAGAACTGTTAGTTTTGGTGCTGTAACAGCAATTATCGCACCTATCACTAACGCAATTCCTCCCAAAAGTCCTCCATATAAAAATATCTTTTTGCCGCTTGATGTCATTGTCTTATTGATTATTTTCTAATGATTTTTTTGTTTCCTGATATTTTTCTATCAAAATACTACCTTTTGATGCGTCCTGTTGTGCAGTTTCTGTCTTTGATAAAATTTTATCCAAGAAAGATCCCAGCACCGGGACATTCGATAATTGTGCTAATAAATACACAAGGAGTGTAATCAAGACGCTGGCTCCGAGTACTGAACCGAAACCTATCATAAGCCCTTTTAAAAATGAAAACCAAAGTAGCTTCCATGGGCGTCTTAGTATCTGCAACGGCTCTAAATCACGAAGTGTTTGTAGTTCTTTTGTCATTTCTCTCACAGCTTTTACAAGATCTTTTTCACTTTCGATATATTGAAGACTGTGGTGATTTTCGGTTGTTTCCATTTTTTGTTTTGTATGCTTTTAAATACTCGTTTATTGTATAATCCGGTTATATAAATTGCCAGCCAATATTTATGAAAATATCTACAAAGACAGGGGATAAAGGAGAAACCTCGCTTTTTGGAGGACAAAGAGTGAAAAAATCCGATATTTTTATGCATGTTCTTGGAGAATTAGATGAATTAAATTCTTTTTTGGGGCTTGCGAAATGTATTCTTAAAAATAATTTTGAAATTTTAGAAAAGGTGCAGGATGATGTTTATAGGATTATGTCTGTTGTAGGGAATAAATTTATGCCTGTATTGATGGTTTTGCCTATTACAGAACCCGATATTTCGTATCTTGAGGGAAACATTGAAAATTTTGAAAAAATTCTTGGAAAACTGGATAAATTTGTAAAGCCTGGAGTATCTGAAATTTCTGCGCGTTTACATATAGCGAGAAGCGTTTGCAGAAGAGCAGAAAGAGCTTTTGTCGAGCTTTTAAATGTGTTTACTTTGGATGGAGCCGCTAAAGAAAATTCCGAGAATATTTTGAAGTACATAAACAGGCTATCGGATTTGCTATTTTTGATGGCTATTTTGTCTGAAAAATGATAGATTATTTCGGCTTATCGTAAACATAAATGGCTAAAGTAAAAATATTTTACGGGACAGTTGGCGGCAACACACAAATCGTGTGCAGGAAGGTTATGGAAATTTTGGAGGAAAAAGGACATGAGGTCGAGATGAAAAATGCTAGATTTGTCCTTGAAGAAGAGCATAAAAGTGCTGACATAAATGAGCTTTTAAACTGTGATTTAGTCATTTTTGCCAGTCCTACCTATGGACAAGGACAACTTGAGCCTTATTTCGAAAAATTTCTTGCCAGTTTAAAAGGTGTAAACTTGAAAGGCAAAAAATATGCAGGAATAGGCCTTGGAGACATAAGATACCACAGGGAATATTTGCTTGAATCCGCTCATATTATTGAGAGTTTTTGTAATGATGCCGGCATGGAGGCTATTATTCCTTCCTTAAAAGTGATAAAATCCCCACTCAGCGTGCTGGATACTGCAGTCAGTGCCTGGGTGGAAAAACTTAATGAATTTTTGCAAAAATAATGACAAGACTCAGGATAAAAATAGTCGGACAAAGTGGAATGGGACTGCTTAGCGTCGGAGAAATGCTTATAGACGCTTTCAATGAACTTGGTCTTTTTGTTGTTTGTGATCGTGAATATCCGTCTTTGATCAAGGGTGGATATTCCTGTTTTACAATCAATGTTAGCGATGAAAGAATTTTTTCTTTATCGGAATTTGCAGATGTTATGGTTGCAATTGATAATGTCAGCTTGAATCAATATTTTGATTTTTTGGTTAAAGATGGTGTGCTTATTCATGGTATGGAGAAGGCGATTTCTATTAAGCAAATTTCCGAAAAAGCTATCGGTAAAAATATAAAAGTTATAAATATAAATGCCAGGGAAACCTCCAAAGCAAGCGGCGGAAGTGTGCTTATGCAAAATACTGTTTTGGTTGGAATGGCATGGAAAGTTCTTGGAATTGATATCGGTGTTATTGAAACCGCTTTAAAGAAAAGATTTGAAGGAAAAATAAATATTATTGAAACAAATTTGAGATGTGTGAAAGCTGGATACGACTCAGTGGTGTCAGAAAATTTGGCAACCGGTTTGGTAAAAAAAATGTCTGTAAAAAAATCGGAAAAGAAATTTTTGATTGATGGGAATAAGGCGATTGCACTCGGCGCTATCAATTGCGGAGTACGGGCATATTTTTCTTATCCGATGAGTCCGTCCAGCACTATACTTTCGTATCTGGCTGAAATGAGCGGAAAAACTGACATGATAATCAAACAGGCTGAAGATGAAATTACTGCGGCACAAATGGCTTTAGGTGCTATGCATATGGGAACCAGGGCTTTTGCTGCAACTTCAGGAGGAGGATATGACCTTATGACCGAAACAGTTTCTTTGGCCGGAATGCTGGAAAACCCTTTAGTTATCGTAGTTGGGCAACGCCCGGGACCCGCTACAGGACTGCCTACTTGGACAATGCAGGGAGATTTGAACCTGGCTGTTTTTTCTTCGCATGGAGAATTTCCTAGAATAGTTTTGGCGGTGAGCGACCCGATTGATGCATTTTATTTAATTCAGCATGCTTTTAATTTCGCGGAAAAATTTCAAATACCTGTAATTGTTCTTTCGGAAAAAACTATTTGCGAAGGAAAAATAAATGTTTTGCCTTATGATGAAAATGCCGTTGATATAGAAAGAGGTCTTGTTTCTGAGGAAGAATTGAAAGACATAAAACGTGAAGACAGATATGCTTTGACGGAGACCGGTGTTTCAAAAAGATGGCTTTCTGGAGACAGCGAAGTTTATTATTTTGCAAATGGTGATGAACATTTTGTGGATGGTTCTCTTACAGAAGAGGCAGATGAAGTTGAAAAAATGTACGAGAAGCGAATGAGAAAAATTGAAACAATAAAAAAAACTCTGCCGAAACCTGAAATCTTTGGAGAAAAAAATGCCGACATATCTTTTGTCGGATGGGGAAGCTCTAAGAATGTCATGATTGACACTATCGCAATTTGCTTAGAGAAAGGGGTAAAAGTGAATTATTTGCATTATAGTTTTGTGTGGCCGATCGATGGAAAAAGTTTGAAGGATTTTTTCTCTAAAAATAAAAATGTACATTTGATAGAAGAAAATTACTTAGGGCAATTTGGAAATTTGGCGGAAGCCGAGATTCAAGAAAAATTTGCAGGCAGACTTTTGAAATTTAATGGAAGGCCTTTTTTTGTCGAAGATTTGATAGATTATATCGATAAAAATTCTAAAAAATGAGTGAAAATGTTTTAAAAAAATTGGCCGGAAATGTGAAAGATTATATGAAATTTGAAACGGAAAAACCTATAACTTGGTGTACCGGATGTGGAAATTTCGGCATACAGAATGCATTAAAACGTGCGCTTGCTTTGGAAGGAATAGTGCAAAAAGATGTACTTTTTTGTTTTGATGTTGGATGTAGCGGGAATGGTGCGGATAAAATCGAGGGATATACTTTGCATGGCCTTCATGGGCGTGTTATTTCACTTGCCGCCGGTGCAGCGCTTGCAAATAGTGATATAAAAGTAATTTCTTTTGGTGGAGATGGTGCAACTTTCAGTGAAGGGCCCGGGCATTTGATCCATGCCGTTCGCAGTAATTATCCTGTTATTTTCGTGCATCATAACAATGAAAATTTTGGGCTTACTACAGGGCAACCTTCGGCATCAACACGCAAAGGCGTGAGGATGAATGCAGCTCCGGATGGGGTGTTTTTGGAGCCTATAAATACAATGGATTTTGTTTTGAGCTTGAAGCCTTCTTTCGTCGCGAGAGGATTTTCCGGAGATATAGATTATTTGACTGAAATTTTCAGAAAAGCTCTACGACATGATGGATTTGCGTATTTGGAGGTTTTGCAAACGTGTCCTACTTACAATAGAGATACGCCTGAGCATTGGTATGCAGAGCGTATAAAACATATTGAAGATGCTAAAAACTATGATTCTTCCGACATCTGGCAGGCCAGAAAACTCATGCAAGATATTGAAAATGAAATTTACACCGGTGTAATTTTTGAGGACAAATCTAAGGTGAATTTTTTACGTGCGATTCCGAACAGAAAAAATGCAAAGACTGTCTTGAAGGATGAAGTGAAGAAATATTCTATAAGTGAGTTTTTGTAAGAAGCTTGGCCACAGTAAATTCTTTAAGCATTCTCTCTACTGCTTTTACCGCATTTATCCTGTCTTGGACAGTTTTTCCGTTTCCAAAATTTTTGCCCAACATGGCAATGACAGTATGTAAGAATTTGTATGTTTCTCCATATATAGGACTCAAATCCTTTGAGTGTACGGCTTGGATCAGGCTTCTATCCATGAACCCGGCTCTTATTTTTTTTAATTCATCCATGAAGCCTTTTGCGTAAACACGCTCCGGCGCATAACCTTGTGGCAACCATTCATTTCGCAGAGTAATAAGCTCATTTTCTACATTTAATAATTTTGCCATGGAATAAATCTTAAGGAATGATTGTTTTGCCTTTTCTCTTTCAGGTTCTTCATTGCAATTTGAGGAATTCAATATTTCAATTATGGACGTGATTTCTGCAATTATTCTCGCCGCCAAAGATTTGTACGGCTCCAAAGTGAACTCTTCACATGAAGCTATGAGTGCCCTCAAATTTGTTGTGATTTTCACCACTACGGTTTCATCCAAATGAGTATTTACATCGATAATTCGCAGTCGATTTGCGTTTCCTGTTACCTCCGAGTAAAACACGTTTAGTCTTGAAGCTTCTTCTTTCATCTGAGAATCTATAATTTCTCTGTCTGTTTCCAAATATCCGGAAATGCTTGCTATATCACGTATCCTAGCCGCGATAAATCTTTGTGTCGTATTCCAAATTGCAAGTCTTGATCCCGGATTTAGTTTTCCTTTACTGTCTTTGAATGTTACGCAAAGAGACACTCTTCTTAATATTTCTCTCTTTTGGTGGTTTCTTGTAAATTTTAAACTACTTACTATCTCTGCGATTTTTGCCTGCATTGCGAGAAGTTCTCCACTTGATTTTATTGCTTCCCAGTCACCTTGATATATTTTTCCCGTCATTTCCGCCAATGATTGTTCAATCTTTTTTAATTTTTCTATTTCTTTTCTGTGTCCTTCGTCAATATGGTCGATGCGTCGTCCCGCACTGGCAACATCTGTTACCAATAATGTTTTTTGATCGCCTTCGGATTGCGTCACTAAAACCATTCCTTTCTTTGGGCCTTGTGTGATTCTTAATAGTCTTGGAGAAGTTTGTATTTCCGAATTTAAAGGCTCCGTGCAATTTGCAAAAAAATCTGTCACATCAGTTCTCGATTGCGCAAGTAATCTTGCTCTTATGGCTTGGCTTAATCTTCTTGGTCTTCTACCCTCTGCCTCAGCCATCTGCGATTCTAAACGTCTCGGCGTTAAGTCCCCCAGTCCTATGCTTGTCAGAACTTTATCCGTGATTCTTACCCTCGAGGCAACTCCTTCCGTGTTTGCGTCATTATGTTCCACCATAAATATTTGATTTAGGAGGAGTATTCAAACACAAATGGCGGATTACTGCAATAGAAGGCTTGTTAACTGGCTATAATTTTTGCAGTTGATGCGAGTTTTCTCAGTTTTGCACGCATCAGTGGAGAGCCCGCATATGTATGTAAAAATTCTTCGTCTGATTTTATGGTGAGGATTTTTTTGATTGGAATTTTGTCACCTGCAATGCGTTGTAAAAATTCTGAGTGGGTTGTGATTTTTTGTTTTCCCATATTATGCGGACAGACTTCCTGGCAGATATCACAGCCAAAAATTCTTTTTGTTTTTTTTATTGCGTCGGCAACGCGTTTTGGAATATGACCTTTATTTTCAATCGTTTGATATGAAATACATTTGCGGGCATCAATAATTCCCGGGGCGATGATGGCTTTTGTCGGGCAGGCGTCAATACAGCGTGTGCAGGAGCCGCAAATGGAATTGGTCAAGAAAGTTTCCTTCAAACGTCCTCGGCCGGCCACCAAGGGAGCCTGCGGAATGTTTGTGCGGAAACTTTCTTGACCAATTCCAGTCGTTAGCTCAACAGTTGTGATAATTTCTGAAAGAAAGATCCATGAGCCAAAAGTTTTTGTTATGATGCATCCATTTTTTCCGATTTGGCCGAGACCGGAAGTTTCGGCGTAGGCGCGTTCTAAAATCGGACCTGTGTCGACGTAGGATTTTGTAAAATCATTTGGAAATTTTTCTTTCATGTAGGCTTCGAGTTGTTTTAATTTCTTTGAAATGATTTTGTGATAATCACGGCCATAGGCATAACGTGCAATTATGCCTTCCTCCTGAGAAAGTTTTTGATTTTCCTGCGGATGAAAATAATTTATTCCAAGTGAAATCACCGTTTTTGCATTTGGAAGAATTTTTGATGCATCTTTTCTTTGTGCAGATTTCGCCATGTATTCCATTCCCGCATTCATGCCTTTTCCGAGCCATTTTTTGTATATATCAAAATATTTTTTGTCTATTTTTGCTTGAGAAAAACCGACCAAATCAAACCCGATAGATCTCGCGAAAGTTTCTATTTCTGATTTTGCTTTAGCTATCAGCTTTTCCCGCCTTTCTATTCCCTTAGAATTTTTCTTCATAGTGCTATGCTCCAACATTGAGATTGTTTTTGCAATGAATTTTTCGTTTTATCTGCTTCACTGTTAATTTTTAAAGTGCTAACATTTACTCCTTTAAGACTAATAAATTTGTTGATGGAACAAATTTCCGAGCAATTACAATTGGAATTTAACAAAGCAAAAAGAGTTTTTGAAACTGCTCAGAAGATTTGTATTATTTCGCATAGAAGTCCTGATGGTGATGCCGTTGGAAGCAATTTGGCACTCAGAATGGGACTCGAAAATATCGGAAAAACTGTTGTTAGTGCATGTGTAGATACTGTTCCCGAGAATAGTATTTTTTTAAAAGGGGCTGATACGTATGTGCAGGATTTTAATTATGAGGATTTTGATGTGATTGTAAGTGTGGATTGCGGAGACATAAAACTTGTGAAATTTCATGAAACGAAACCCGAGATTTTGACAGGAGAGAAGCCGTTTGTGAATTTTGATCACCATGAATCGAATAATCATTTTGGAAAAATAAATCCTGTAGATCCGCGTGCCGCTGCGACTTGCGTGATCATGTATAAGTTTTTTAAATTTTGTGACTGGAAAATCACTATAGATATTGCGAATGCTTTAATGCATGGAATTTATTTTGATACCGGCGGAATGATGCATAGCAATGCGACTGCGGAAGTTTTTAAAATTTGCGGTGAGTTGTTTTTGAAAGGTGCAAATATTCAAAAAATTTCAAAAGAACTTTTTCATACAACTCCTATAAATAAACTTCGACTTTGGGGAAAAATCATGGAAAGAACTTATGTGAATGATGAAGGCGTTACTATTTCTGCCGCGAGCGTAAGCGATTATACCGCATGCGGGGCAAGCTCTCATGACACAGGAGGAGTGATTGATTAT
This sequence comes from Candidatus Peribacteria bacterium, assembly GCA_943356465.1. GTDB lineage: Bacteria > Patescibacteriota > Gracilibacteria > UBA1369 > LOWO2-01-FULL-3 > UM-FILTER-38-24. The sequence continues at coordinate 156,402 of CALREX010000001.1, read as the reverse complement.
TTAAATTCCGTGCCAGGTTCGAAGTATTGTATTTTGTTAAGCGAGGATGACAGAGGGATTGTGAAAGGATCTCTTCGAACACAACGCGATGATGTAAATTTGTCAGATGTGGCTTCTCAGTGGGGTGGAGGAGGACATCCAAAAGCGAGTGGATTTGGAATAAATGGAAAACTTCAACCAGTTTTTTCATGGAAAGTTGTTGGAAATACTGGAGATGATGCACATGCCGAAGACGTAAAGTTTTGATGTTGACCTTATAGAAAATTTTGCCTAGAATCTGTGTAAATGAAGACTAAAATCACGGTTAAATCTTCGAAAAAAATCTCCAGTAAAATTAAAAAGGTTTTGGTATTGGGAAGCGGGGCGCTAAAAATCGGTGAGGCCGGTGAATTTGATTATTCCGGTTCTCAAGCCATAAAAGCACTAAAAGAGGAAGGAATAAAAGTTGTTTTGATAAATCCGAATATTGCGACGATTCAAACAAGCGAAGGACTCAGTGATAAAATTTATTTTTTGCCTGTAAATCCTTTTTTCGTAGAAAAAGTTATAAAAAAAGAAAAACCGGATGGCATATTTTTGGCTTTTGGAGGCCAGACTGCGTTGAATTGTGGCATCGCACTTTTTGAAAAAGGGATTTTGAAAAAATATGAAGTCGAAGTGTTGGGAACACAGGTGGAAGCAATTCAAAAAACTGAAGACCGTGCACTTTTTAACAAAGAACTTCAGACAATTGGCGTGAGGGTGCCAAAAAGTCATGCATGTACAACTAAAGATCAGGCTGTGAAAGCGGCAAAAGATATCGGATTTCCTCTTATAATAAGAGCGGCATTTACACTTGGAGGAAAAGGAAGCGGGTTTGCTAGTGATTTTGCAGAACTGGATGAAATGCTCGATACAGCTTTTGCATTTAGTCCGCAGGTTCTTGTTGAGGAAAATTTGAAAGGATGGAAAGAGGTGGAATATGAGGTTGTACGTGATAAAAATGACAACTGTATTACTGTCTGTAATATGGAAAATTTTGATCCACTTGGAATTCATACAGGTGAATCGATAGTTGTTGCGCCATCGCAAACTCTTACAGATACCGAATATCACAAACTTCGTGAGCTTGCTATAAAGGTTATCAGACATTTTAAAATTGTCGGAGAATGTAATATTCAATATGCTTTAGATCCTCTTTCCGAGGACTATAGAGTCATAGAGGTAAATGCTCGTTTGTCCAGGTCGTCTGCGTTGGCATCGAAGGCGACAGGCTATCCTTTGGCTCATGTAGCGGCAAAATTGGCTCTCGGATATACTTTGCCGGAACTGAAAAATGCTGTAACAAAAACTACGACAGCTTGTTTTGAGCCTGCATTGGACTATATCGCGCTTAAAATTCCTCGTTGGGATTTGAATAAATTTCGAATGGTATCAAAAGAAATCACCAGTGAAATGAAATCCGTCGGAGAGATTATGGCTTTGGGAAGGAGTTTTGAAGAAGTTATGCAAAAAGGACTTAGAATGCTTCAAGTCGGAATGCATGGATTTGTTGCAAATGAAGATATTCAGATAGACATAGATAAAATCGAAAATGATATTGTTCATCCAACGCCAAAAAGAATCTTGGTTATTGCTGAGGCCTTGAAACGTGGATTTTCGGTTGAGAAAATTTCTAAAATTTCCGGAATTGATAAATGGTTTTTGGATAAACTGAAAAATATTGTAGACATGTCGAAGCGCATAGAACAGGCAAAAAATGACATTGATAAAGAAACGATGCGTGAGGCTAAAAAATCCGGATTTTCGGATAAGCAAATTGGATTTTTGACGAAAAAAACAGAGCTAGAAGTGAGAACTCAAAGAAAAAAATTTGGAGTATTGCCGTCCATAAAACAGATCGATACTTTGGCTGCGGAATATCCTGCAAATACTAATTATCTTTATCTGACTTATCATGGGAATAGTAACGACATAGTTCCAGGAAAAAAGAAAAAGGCGATTGTTTTGGGGTCTGGTGCGTACTGTATAGGGTCTAGCGTGGAGTTCGATTGGTGTTGTGTAAATGCTGTAAATACAGCCAAAAAAGCCGGATATGAAGCCGTCATGATAAACTATAATCCGGAGACTGTTTCAACCGATTATGATATTTGTGACAAACTTTATTTTGATGAACTTTCTTTTGAAAGAGTTTTGGATATTTATGAATTCGAGAATAGCGAAGTAAAAACTGTTGATGGAGTTATAGTATCGACCGGTGGACAAGTGCCTAATAATTTGGCTTTGAAGCTCGATAAAGTCGGTGTGAAGATTTTTGGAACTGATGCAAAAAACATAGATATGGCGGAAGATAGAAATAAATTTTCTGCGATGTGTGACAAACTTGGAGTCGATCAACCGCAGTGGAAAGAGCTTGCGCGTTTGGAAGATATTTTTAAATTTGCTGACAGCGTAGGGTATCCTGTTTTGGTAAGACCTTCGTATGTTTTATCCGGCGCGGCGATGAGTGTCGCATATGACAAGCAAGCACTGGAAACGTTTTTGAATAAAGCTGTTAAAATCTCGAAAGAAGCGCCTGTTGTTGTTTCAAAATTTGAGACCGGTGCTAAAGAAGTGGAGATTGATGCGGTTGCATATAATGGCCAAGTTGTTATTTATGCAATTTCAGAACACATCGAAAATGCAGGAGTCCATAGCGGAGATGCGACAATCGTTTTGCCTCCTCAAAAACTTTATATCGAAACTATTCGCAGAATAAAATTAATCGCAAAACAAATTGCAAAAGAATTAAATATTTCCGGACCGTTTAATATGCAATTTTTGGCTAAAAATAACCGCGTAATGGTGATCGAATGTAACTTGCGTGCGAGCCGAAGTTTTCCATTTTCTTCAAAAGTCACCGGTTATAATTTTATAGAAATTGCGACTCATGCCATGATTTCAAAAACATCAAAACATTTGAGCAAAGAGGCAAAAAAACTTTTGGAATATAGAAATTATAAGACTTTGGATTTGGATCATGTCGGAGTAAAAGCACCGCAATTTAGTTTTCCAAGACTAAAAGGTGCTGATCCTGTGCTTGGTGTAGAAATGGCTTCTACCGGAGAAGTTGGATGTTTCGGAGAAGATTTATACGAAGCATTTTTGAAAGCTATGATCTCCGTCGGATTTGAAATTCCAAAAAAAGGAGTTTTGTTTAGTGTAGGAGGACTTCATGATAAAACCGAAATTCTTCCGGTTGTTCAAAATTTTGCAGATATGGGATTTGAAATTTTTGCGACAGAAGGAACAAGTGATTTTTTTACCGAACATGGAATAAAAAACGAGAAACTTTGCAAGATTTCCACGAAATGTTCGCCAAATATACTTGATGCCATAATGAAACGTGAATTTGATTTGATTATAAATATTCCAAAAAATTACAGCAGGACTGTGGCTACAGATGGCTATATGATAAGAAGAAAGTCTGTTGATATGAATATTCCTCTTATCACAAATGTGCAGGTTGCGAAGATTGTTTCCGAGGCTATAAAAAAATACTCTGCGGATGATTTATCGATAAAGGAGAGGGGAGAATATTTTTAGGAGAAAGTGGCTTTCAGCCTTTTAAAAGACGGCATTTTGTGATATAATGTTTCGATATTTAAATATCGAAAAAATGTCGACAAACGGTCCTGAATCATATGTGGATGTTCCGAAATTGAGCAAAGATGTTGCTTCAAGTTTTAAATATGATTTTGACGAAGAAAAGCCTGAAGGATTTGATGCCCTAAAATGGAATCTATCAATGGCTTGTGCAAAAGCAAATAAGGCTATTGGATTTAAAGGTCGTGACAATTTTTCTGAAGCGAATTCTCATGCAAGATCTGTGATTTCTGCCCTTAGAAATGCCAAGATTAAGAGCCCGCGTGATGATAAGGAAACAACGGCATTGAAATATCTTAGAATTCTTGTTGCTGAAAGAAAAATTGCAAAAATTATTATAAAACCCGATTCTTCTTTTTCGTTTTTAGACAGAAAAGGAGATGAAATTTTTGAATTTGATGAGCATGGTGCCAAGGTAGAGGCGATTTTATCCGATTCTGTGCGCAGACGTAAGGGAATACAAGAATCTCTTTTTGGCTTTCTAGCTCGTAAAACCGGCGATGTTGTCCGAAATATAAAAAAAATCTCTAAAAAAGCAGGGATAGATTTCAGCAAAGATTATGCCCATGCGCAGATAAAAACTCCAACTCTTGAGCTCTCAAGTCTTGAGCAGGGTGTTTCTCCTCTTGAGCTTGTTCGCGCATCAGGCAGAGCACCTAATATAGTTGAGGATAAATTTAGGAAACTTGATGTCTGTGCGGCCTATGTAACCCAATTATTGATTCAAGAATTTGGAAGGGGTGCTGTTGTAAAATCCGGACTGATAAAAAATGGAAGATTTTCAAATGCCTGGGATGTAAAGGAAAATGGGCTTAAGGCCGGTGGAATCTCCATTCCTGCAAGCACATTGAAAGATTTACAGCAAAGGCCTGACGGAAAAATGGAAATTCGCGATCAAGCCGGTTATTTGAGAGATCTTGAAAAATTTTTCAGAAATGTTGATAACGGACGATATCCTTCTCTTGTAACTTGTTTCCATTCTGCGACTCATCATGTCAAAGATGTTGTTGATGCAAATAAGGATCGGCCTGCGGAATTTAGAAGTTATAATTCTCATGTATTGGTTTGTCTTGGAAGAGAAAATCCAAAATCTGTAGACGTAAAAATGACCGTAAAACTCGAAGCTCTGATTCGCTCAAAAACCGGAATTGATCCTAGATTCTGCGGTCTTTTGAATATTAAGATTTATAAAAAAGATGGTAAAGTTGTCGATCTGTCATATAAAAACACTCATGGTATTGTGGTTGAAGCCGGTGATCGTGTTTCTTGGCAAGATACGCTTTTGTCTGATTTTTATCACGGCAAGGAAAGGCTTATGGGATTGGCTTTTTATGCCTCCAATCCAGGAGAAATTATTATGGAACAATTGGTCTTGAATGGAGTTTCTAAAGCCAAACCAAAATATGAAGCAGCTGATTATTTTCATTTTAAAGAAGGACAATCTATCACGCTTCAATTAAAAGAGCGTTTTAATTTAAACGATGCCGATGCTCGGTATTATTTGGCCGCACTGGCTGATGCCGGAATCAATATAAATAGAATTTCTCCGAAAACAATTATTCCTGTTTTTGATATTCCGAAAATGAAGGCTGCAATAGATGCAAAAGGTGGGCCTGAAAAAGTTTTGGCAGGAATAAAAATTGATAGAGCACGAGATTATAATGAAAATAAGGCCGATGGTGTCTTTACAGTTTTAGAGGCCGGGAAAACTCCATGGGATCATTTTGGAAGATATTTTGATGAAAGATTTAAGGGAAACTATTCTCTTACCGGTTCTGAAAAAAATTATATTTTGGATGAAGTTGATAAGAGTTGTCCTACTATAGATCTAAAATCAAACCCTATAACATTTCAGGCCGGCGATAATGTTTTTCTTTCTTACAGGCGTATTGGAGAAATTATTGTTGCTGTTAAAGAAATGCAGGCGAAACAATTTGGAAAAAATGATTATGTTCATATTGTTAAGGCCGGAGAATTTCCATATGGATTTATTCAAACCGGTTTTGATAATGAAACAGCTGCTCTTGGAGATAAAACTCTTAAATACGAAAACCTTGATGATGCTGACAAAAATTACCTTTTAAGAGTTCTGGATGATTGTAGTGATGACATTGATTTAGGCCTTGTTTCCGACACAAAAGGACGTGTTCAATTTAAGCATTTCGCTGAAGGTGCGAGGCTTGTTCTTAGGAAAGTTGATCTAAGGAATGCTATTGAAATAATCAGACAAAAACATCAATTACAAGTTTCTCCGGAGTCTATAGCTTTGACCAGCAAGAAGGGGACTTTTGATGTTAAACAGGACATAAAAAATGCTATCGATTCAGTTTTTGGAAATGATGCCGTTATCAGAAATTGTTTGTATTTTGTTTGGGGAAATGAACAGTCGAGAGGTGGACTTAGAAAAATGGCTAAAGGTCTTTATACAGCTCTTGGTGGAACTGCTCATTCTGTCGGAGAATTCCAAATCAGACCTACACAACAGGATCTGGAATCATGCAGAGAAATGTTTCAAAAACATGGAATTACTCCTCCATCCAGTCAGCAGGAACTTGTTGCTTTGGTTAGAGACAATCCGCTTGCGGCAACTATTGTAGCGGGAATGAGAATCAAGGAATCGGTAAATTCATTCAAGCATTTTATGGCTGTAAATGGAGAAACTCCTGATGTTCTTGATAAGAATTTTGTTGTCATGACTGTGAATAGTTATAATCGATCGATTGATTCAGTATACAGAGCCGTTTTTCAAAATTGGGCGTATAATCTGGCGACTTTTTCCGGAGCTTTAAACAATGTAAATGCTTCTGATATTGATTCTTTGATGAAGAAATCCGGCGGAAGAGAATCTGTAAGAATGAATGTTGCTATGACTTTTAAAAATGTTGCAACAAAATTGATTGCCGAGGGAAAAATTAAATTTAATGGAAATTTAGATGCTGAAGTTTCAAAAATTCTTACAAATAATATTGCATTTATACAGGGTGATCTTTTTCATCAAATAAAGAGTTGGTATGAATCAAATTCCGGCAAAAAACTTGCATTTGTTTTTACTGATACAGAACTTGCCCGTGGAGATAATGTTTTCTCTTATGGTAGACGTTTCTTGAAGCAGGGCTCTGACTGGGATAAGCTTTTCAAGGATCGTGCGGCACTCGCGTCTTCAATGAATAAACTTGGACAAGAGCCTGTGATTGCATCTTTTGTTCCTGATGTTAATAACGAAGATATTGGAGCGGAATTGATTGCGCAGAAAAAAGAAATTTTGAGAAATAAATTATTGGCGTCTTGCGGAATTAATGAGTGCTTGATTGATGGAAATCTGATTTGTAATGCGAATGGAGTAGCCATGTATTCGGCCCCTGGAAAAGGTGGCGACGTTATTTTGCCTGTATTTTCAAAATTACGCTTCGTTGATGTTGTTCAGAAAAATGGAGTTGTTTGGGCAAAAGTTGAAAAAGAAATTACTAAGAATAAGAAAAAAGGATTTGAGTCCGGATATGTTTTGTTTAATAAAGATTTGTTTGCACGTGGTGCAGAGACGCAGTCTGTTGCTAAACTTTAGCAAATACAATTGAACTTTGTTGGCTTGCCGTATACAATACGGGAGCTTTTAATCGCGAAAAAAGATTTATGAAAGAACAAAAAAATACATTTAAGTTGAAATCGGGTTTGGCGCAGATGCTGAAAGGCGGAGTTATTATGGACGTTGTAAATGCGGCTCAGGCAAAGATCGCAGAGGATGCAGGTGCATGCGCTGTGATGGCTCTTGAACGTGTGCCTTCGGATATCCGCAGAGATGGCGGCGTCGCGAGAATGAGCGATCCTAAGATGATTAGGGAGATTATGAAAGTTTCTTCAATTCCTGTTATGGCAAAAGTGCGGATCGGACACTTTGTTGAAGCGCAAATTCTCGAAAGTTTGGGAGTTGATTACATCGATGAAAGTGAAGTTTTGACTCCGGCAGATGAAAAATATCATATTGATAAATCAAAATTTAAAGTCCCATTTGTTTGTGGAGCTCGAAATTTGGGCGAAGCTCTGCGAAGAATCGAAGAGGGTGCAGCTATGATCAGAACTAAGGGTGAGGCCGGAACTGGAAATGTTGTCGAAGCTGTGAGACATATGAGGACCATAAATGAAGAGATTGCGGCATTGTCTAAGATGAATGAAAAAGCGCTAAAAGATTTTGCTAAAAAAGAAAGAGTCGGAATCGAAATTGTTAAAAAAACCCGTGAACTAGGCCGTCTTACGGTTGTGAATTTTGCCGCCGGTGGAATTGCAACACCTGCCGATGCTGCTTTGATGATGCAACTTGGGTGTGATGGAGTTTTTGTTGGAAGTGGAATTTTCAAATCATCAAATCCTTCGGCTCGTGCAAAAGCTATTGTCGAAGCTACCCTTCATTTTAATGATGCGGCTATTTTAGCTAAATGCTCTGAGGGGCTTGGGGAAGCGATGGTGAGCCTTGAGATCTCGAAGGTCGCCGAGAGATACTCAGAACGTGGTTGGTAGGTTTTGGGGTAACTCTTCCTGCTTGGCCGTGGCCGTTTAGCCATGTCATTGTATAGTTAGAACTTGGTAAATCCATGTGGCTGTTTGTTTGATATTTAGCTTCAATTAGCCTTGCGTTATACCCAAATGCTCTCCATCTTTTTACCATATCAATAATTTCCTCTGCCGGAACTATTTTATCTCCCGGACGGAAAATCACTTTTATAGGAATACCTCTCACTAAATCTCTGTGCTCTTGAAATGCTTCATCTTGAGCCATTCTTGCAAGTGGATCTTGCCTCAAGTTAAAGGCTACTTCCGGAAAAACTCCTGTTGCCTTAAAACAGGCCTCGCTGACTTCTTTTATTACTCTATCTGCTTGTATTTTAAATCGATTGTTTTCGTCATTTTCACGAGATATTTTTTGTGTGCTAGGCATCATAGTGTCGCCAATAAAATCTTTGCTCATAGAGCTGCAAGCTCCCAAAACGCCCGCAAATCTATGTGCTAATGATGTGCTTATCAGTTTCAGCAAATGCATTCCTCCTCCAAAAGGCATTGGTCCGGTAGGTACCGGTGCGTCCAAATTTATGCCGCTAATTCTTTTTACATGTTCGCCTGACAAAAGATCAGGTCTTGCCAGTGATTTTGAAACAATCAATCCTCCAACGCTGTATCCTTCTAGAACGACCGGATGATCTTTGAATTCATCTATTAATGTTGAAATTTGCTTTGCTGCTTCAGGCAAATAATCGTTGTCCACGCTTGTTTTTCCTCCAAGTAAAGAAATTCTTTTTGGCCTGTTTACGTATTCTTCTGTTCCACCACCAAGTAAATTTATGAAAACAAATCTGATTCCCGACACAGCGAATGGTATAAAATTTTGATAATAATGAGGTGTATTTATGCTGTATCCACCTAAGACTATGTGTGTTTCTTTTATGTTTGTGGGATCTTTTGGCTCTACTATTGTTTCTGCTACTTCATGTTCTTTTCCGTTGACTGTTGTTGTTCTTTTTCTTACTTCGAATGTGATTTTTTGGCCGTTAAAGTTTAGCGTCTCCGGCGAATCTGTCGGGATGTAAACATTGTCCGGAGGTGAAATAACGTGTGCACGTAAAGCATTTCTCACTTCCTTGCTTGCACTATGTCCAGCTTGACGATCGTCTGTAAGCTGCTTAACTTCTTCAGGCGGAGTAAGTCCTAAAGTAGATTCATAAAGTTCCGATTCCTGTAAATATGCATCCATATTTTATCTGTTTTTTCCTGATAAAACTTCTTTAGGTATTTCTCCCGGGAATATGCTTCTTAATAAATCCGGTTCAATACTTGCAAGCACCTGCTGCATGGTTAATCTTGTTGTTACTTGTCCTGTTTTTATTTCAGAGTCTTTTTTTCTGACACTATCCACAAAGTCTTTACTCCTTGGGAAACGACGACAAATTTTGTTTGCCTGCGAAATTGACCTGGAAAGTGCAGGTACAATGTACTCATACTCTTCTCGTCTTCTTTGATATAGTTGCTGGAAATTTGTTCCATCTCTGCCGTTTAACATGTCACGTAGAGTTGCGTGAAAAAGCCCTTCCTTGCTAGATGTGTGCATCATTACAGAATATGGTCGTAACCATGGTGGCAGCAAATCGGGCTTTAGAAGGTTGCCTATTGAGCCTACTCCGTCGATAATCAAAAGACGCGTGTTTGGCCTTAAAACAAGATTATGTGGAGTAAATTTTCCACCATTATTGCGAACATACGCCCTTGGAATTTCTATTTCTCCACCTTCCTCTCTTCCAACCATGTCAACTGCTTTGCCAAGAGCACTTTTTGCTTCGTCATAGCGAATATAGTTTCTCCAAAATGACATAGATGTGGCGGTAAGACCTGCTCTTTCAGGAGTACCTCTCTCTGTTCCCAAAAAAAGATCCGCATCAAGCGTGAAAATATTGTCTTCTTGTAGTAAACCTTCTTCGATTACTTTGGCTTTAATTTTATCTCCTAATCCACTTTTGCCTGTTCCTGGGGCTCCATCTAAAGCTACAAGCATCGAAGCTCTTTGAGCAAGTGTATCTCTTAATTCTTGGCATACAATATCTGTCATTGCAGTCCTTCCGTCTACGAGTTTTCCCCATGATTTGAGTGCATTCAGATCCCTTTGGGGAACGAGTTCCGGTATGCCGCCACTTTCTAAACTTTTTCCTTTCATAAATTTATTTTCAGGAGCGTGAGTTTGCCTTAAAACAGCTGCTTTGTCAAGCTGGCGTGCTATGGGAATTACCCCTTCTATGGCAAATTATATTCGTTTAAGCACTACAAATGACTTCAGCTCAATCAGAAGAGTTTAATAAATGGCTGTGTTTTCTGGCTTCTATTAGAGATGGGCAAAAAAATCGAGAACTTATTCTAGACTATTTTTTCCATAAATTTTCTCAAAAACCGAAAGATTTTTATGAGTTCATGGAATTTTTTAAGGAAAATTTGTCGGAAGAAAAAGATGATAAATCCAGACAATATCTTGCGAATCAGTACCTTAAAATTTTTTCTCAGCTTTGTGAAAGGTTTGGATTTTTTGAGGAGAAACAAATGCTTGATGATGATTGTTTTAAAATAATCGAGCCTGAAGAATATGCCAAAATAGACAAGGCAATGGCTAAATATAAAAAAGAATCCACAAAACTTATAGGCACAATTTTGGATATTCTTGGAAAATTATTGAAAAGTAAAAATTATAATTTTGAAATTCACGGACGTTATAAAAATATTTACAGTATTCACAGGAAAATTAAAAAGAAATTTCAGGATACTGTTTTAAATTTAAAAGATATCTTTGCTTTTAGGGTCATTCTTTTGAGTAATTCCGAAAAACAATGCTTTGATGTTTTGAATATTTTTCATGATGAATTTACTCCGATTATAGATAATTTTAAGGATTACATCACTATCCCAAAAATTAACGGTTATCAAAGTTTGCATACCGGTCTTGCAAATATCATAACGAATTTGGATTTACCTGCAGAGGTCCAGATTCGCACAAAATCAATGCATGATTTTGCGGAAAACGGACTTGCCGCTCATTATCTTTATGCTAAAGAAAAAAAATCCAGATTACCTACTGAAAAAGAAAAAGTTTTAATAAATTATTTTGAGTCACTTGCTGAAAATAAAAATGAAGATGTGTATTGTCTTTCTTTTCAGGGTGACATTTTTAAACTTGGAGGTGGATCCACGGCAAAAGATTTTGCTTATCAAATTCACACAAACCTTGGCAATAAAGCAAAAAGCGCTATAGTGAATGGTGTCAGCAAGGATTTGAATTATAAAATTAAGGATGGAGACCTGATTAAAATTGTAATTTAATAAAAATGTCAGCAAAAAAATTACCAACCGAGATCACGTTTAAAAAGCTTGTTGAACATATGAACGAAGGTGTTTGGATGGGGGATAAGGATGAGAAAACAGTTTATGCAAATCCAAAGTTTTGTAAAATGACAGGTTATACTTTGGAGGAAATGATTGGCAGACAGTCTTATGATTTTTGGGACAAAGAAAGTGCCGAGCGTGTTAAAAATGTAAATACTGTGAAAAGGAAGAAAGGCGTAAGTTCCAGCTATGAAGGTAATCTTGTCGCCAAAGATGGACGAAAAACGCCTGTTTTGCTTAGCGGTACGCCTCTTCCTGATGGCGGCACTATCGGTATTATGACGGATTTAAGTGATTTAAAAAAGAAAGAAGAAAAAGAACTTATCCTCAATAAAGCTATTCAATATGCCACAGATGCTATTATCACTTTTAATTCCAAAGGCTGTATAGAATCCTGGAATAAAGGTGCAAAAATTATATTTGGTTATAAAAAAGAAGAAATAGTCGGAGGAAATCTTACTAAGATTTTTTCACAAAAGGAGATGAAGAAAATTCTTTCCGATTCCGCCGTCAGATATAATCTTGAACTTGGAGCTAAGCATAAAAATAAAGAGCCTGTGAAAATATCGGCTACGTTAACGCCTGTTTTTATGGGTGAGAATAAGCCTGTTTTATTTTATCTTATAATTGCCAGAGATATAACAAATCAGGCAAAACTAGAGGAAGAATTAGCTCTTAAATATAATAAAATCAAGGAAGCCTATAATAAATTTGGCGTTATCAGAAGGGAAATGGATTATATTTTTGATCTTTTAACTCTTCAGGAATCGCAAAGCGATGAAAAACAAGTCGCGGATTTTATTGTTACTTCAATCATAATGCTTACGAAAATAGACGCTTGTGTTCTGAGGATTTATAATAAAAAGAAAAACACGCTAGATCTTGTTTCTTCTTTTGGTTTGGCAAGTGATTGGTCAGGAAAATCGTCTATCAAATATCCTAATAGCTTGGCTGAAAAAGCTTTTAAACTGGAATCATCTCTGAAAATTGTGGATATAACAAAGGAACCGAAATATCAATCCAAATATCTGGCGAAGAAAAGTAATTTGGCTTCTTTGCTTCTAATACCATTAAAGTCTAATGGATTGTTGATCGGTAGTTTGTCTCTTTATTGCAGTCCTGATAAAAAACTGGAAATTTTCGAGAATGAATTTATAGAAAAATATGCCAAGCTTATCGAACTGGTTCTTGCAAACCGGAAGGCGTCGAAACTCTAGATCTTTTCAACTCCGATAGTAAAGCTGTTGCCAAATGCAGCAGCGATGGGATCAAAAAAGCCATGCCTATATCTTTGGCCACCCAGTTTGTACTTTCGCCTGAAATACTTTGGGCTTGAAGACTAAAATGATGATCTTTTAAATAATTTGGTGACATCAAAGGATTGTCTCCAAAAAACAAACTTGGCCCAAAAACTTTAGATAAATCTGCAGAGTGTTTATTGGCATGACGAATTAGATGTCTTATGTGCCTAGGATCTTTTAAACTTGTCTCTAAATGCATCTGCGCTGTTACAGCCCGTCCGCCCAATAATGAATATGCAACCGGTGGTAAAGCTGTGTCCGGCAACCAAACTCCATTTTCATTCATTTTACCCTCGTGAGCCAATGGACGGAGATATTTTCTGGACGTCTCGCTGTCTTCAGGCACCGAATATCCCGAGCGCGTAAAAACTCCTGTGCAAGCCTTCCCAGCCAAATGCTCAAGTGTAATATGTCTGTCGCCAAACACTACCGGATATGGGCCAAACTGGAGAGCTCCTCTTTCAGTTGTTACATCAAAATTCTTTAATCTTCCTGTCGCCTCAATCATACACTGCGATCCGAAACAAATGCCTAAACCACGTACGGCTTCGCCGCCTTCTATCCTCTTAAGCCAAGGCACCATAAACTCATCAATATATCTGTTACCACCTGGATCATAGGCGTCATTTGTACTACCTCCAAAAACATCTATGACTCCGTGTTTTTGTGTAGGATAGTCGTATGATTTAGGATAATGTCCGCCCTGAATTTTCACATTAACAACCTCAAGTAATTTCCTTTTTTCCGGATCTTTGTTTGCACCAAGCAGTGTTAACACAGTGTCCAGCATCGCAGGATCTGTAAAACAATTATATAGGTGTAGTCTAAGTGATGGACCATCTGTTAATTGAGCAATCTCTTTCAGTGTAGTCACAAGATTTTGTCTTTGCTCTTCAAGTTTTGTGTCAGATAAATCGGGAACATTTAGATTCCTTGGCAGCGACTGTGCCTTACAAGTTCTATTTTCCGCTATTGCCTCATTTACCCGAGTACTTGCCGGATATCTTGGTGCGAATGCTTGAACAGTTGCGTTGTCACCTTGTGATAAAATTGCTCCATTTGCCACGATATTTATTCGTTTTCGCACATATTCAATTTCTTTACTTATAACTTTCCAAACTCTATCAATAGATTGTTTAAATTCAGCATCGTCAGGATTTTTTCTTTTTAGCCTTTCCCATTCTTCGGTTTTGAATAAACGTTCTTCAAGACAATTATCCACTGCGCGATGCAAATGTTGAAATTGCATTCTGCCATGATAAGTTCTTGTTCTAACATCTTGCGGTGCACAATCTTGTAATGCCGAATCGATAAAAAGACCTTTTAATCTTCCGATAATTTCATTCCTTACAGCCATTTCCGGCCATCTGGCTGCAAATACATCAACTTGAATTAATGAGGCGTCATCTCTCATTAATTCGCCGCCTTTTTGATCAGAAAAAAAGACTATTTCTCCATCACTTTTCTCTATAGCCCTTTCTATTAAAACTCCAACCGGCCCTTTCGCCTTTGCTATTAAACTGACTCTGTATCTATTGCCGAGGTTTTTTTGTAATTCTTCCAGCTGCTTCATTCTCTCGAATCTGGTGTAGGACTCACGTTTACCATCTTCTGTAATAATACCTCCTGGCTTCAGGCGCTTGGCGCATTCATGCATAAGTTCAGCATACTGCGTATCATTAGCGTGTGAACTTGCCCTCCATGAACGTACCCAGTCGAATGTTTTATCATCCGGCATTATTTTTGCGAATTCAGCAAAATCACCAAGAATTACGTTATGTGGATATATTGTTATTTCTCCTGCCAAATTTGTTTGTCTTCTTTTTTCTATTTCCTCTTTTTCCTTAGCTAAATCGCTTTTTTGGGCCCTGATCTTTTTCCGTTGTTGAATTAAATTGTTAAATTTCACAGTTAAATCGGCGAGTTCATCTTTAATCGAAGCTCTCTCTTCTTCGTCTAAGTCTTGCGTTTTCAAGGCTTCTTTTAACGCAATTATTCTTTGATTGATCGGCTTTATTTCTTCTGTGGTTGCATCGTAATGCTTATCAACTTTATCAATTTCTTCCACTTTGTCATGTATATCTTTCTCGACTTTATCTTCGTGCTCTACCGCTTCGTCACGGAAATAAGTTTCCAAAAAAGCTCTTGTGGCCAGTTTTCTGCCTGTCTTGCTGGGTTTAAATATTGATTCCACTCCACCCCTGAAAAGTTCCGGGCCTTCGAAGAAATCATGAATCAATCCTCTGCATTCTGCTGATAAAACTTGTTCGCTATCCAGCTCAAATTCCCCATCAGCTCTTATTATCTTTAGATCTTTGAAACGCCTGATATATCGTTCTAGATTTGGCAAAATCATCCTTATTACATTTGGATTAGTTGCTAATTCCAAAATAGTTTTGTCATCTTTATTTAATTGTTTTTGAGGATGTCTTTTTAGATTATTTATTCTAAGAATTAAAAGTTTTGATACAACTTCGATAAATTCCAAAACTGTGGAGTCGTTTTTGTGTTCATCGCGAAGTAAGTTGTAAAGCAAGTCTGAAAGTGTCCAATAAATTTTGTCTGCAAAACCAATTTCTATCCAATAATTTAACAAACGACGACCAATCTTGAAGGCGTCTGTCGAATCACGTCTTAGCCGTTCTCCTGTAACTCCATTTCCGCAACCAAGATCTAGAGCTGCTAATTTGCCCTCTTTTATTGGCGCTGTAGTGGCAAGCAATCCGTTATCCCTGTGAAATTGTAAAATTAATCTTTCTACTTCCGGAAAAGAAACTATCCCCATACTTCTTGTGATATCATCCGATAAAGTCGACTCTACTGCGATATCCAGATCTTTTGTGTCATCATTTTTATCACCTGTATTTTTTTTGTTTAATTCTTTTAAAACAACAGCTGCGGCAGATGCTTTTGCGTCTTTTAGTCCGAGTAATTCTGCAATACGATTGGTTTTTGCTTCGATAGCTTTCTTATCCTTTCTATCGATTGCATTCCGAAGACCTATAGCTTCTCGCATAATCTCGGCACGCCGTTCGCCTTCAGCCGGAACAGGCGATACTATTTTTTCTCTTTCACCTCCTTCTCTATTTACCTTCCAATCGCCGAATAATAGCATTTCGGTAAGTCCGAGTTCTAATAATATGGCTTTTATTTCTCTTTGTTTTTCCGATGTTCTGATGTAGTCAGTTCTTGCAAAATATGAACTTTCTGCAAAGTAACCCTCGTCTTCCGGTTCATCCCCTTCATCCGATTCCTGTGCCGCACTCGCCTTGGCCCTCATTTTGCTTAATGTAAGCCTTTCGTCATTAGATAACTGCATCAAACGATCTGCTCTTCCTATGCCTTTACCATGTCTTGCCAATTCGGCTGCTGTGCTTTGCAACCTAAGGTATTTATAATACAAACCATTAAGATCTCTTGCTCCGACTCTTGCTATACGACTGTCAAAAGGAGTGGCCTCTCTACTGCTAAGAGTCAGGCTTTTGGCCGGCCTTAATGTTTCTACGGGTTGCGGAGGAATATTTCCGCTTTGTTGTCTTGCGTAATACGCATCCAGCTCTGCACGTGTCAAAGTTCTAGCAATAGGCTTTCTACCTGTATTAGGCTCTTGATCTTCTGCGCCTTTTGTATCTTCTTGTGACATAACGTAGCGATAGCAAAATGGTGGTTATTTTAACCACTTTTAGCTTTACGCGTCAAGCTTTCCGGATTATGAGCGGCTATATCTGTTTGAAATAGCAGTCTTCGCAAAGAACTTTTTCTTTTCTTTCTATAGCGTAACTCGTTTTGAGCGGTATTTTGCAATTGTCGCAATTTCTGTTCCAGAGTTTTCTAGGATTTCTTAGTTTTAATCTATAGAAATGGCGTGAATCTGCACATTTATTTGGAATAGGCAGTCCATATCTTTTGTAAAATTTAAGTTCCTGCGGAATTATTTTATAAAGTTTTCCGCAGTCTATACATGTGAGAATTTGCTTTGTAATTGGCGCTAAATCCGGATTTGATTCGTCATATGCTATCTCGGAAATGTTGTCTGGGATTTCGATTTTTGGACCTTGATAATCATATTCTTCATCTCTGTCTATCCACTGCCAACCGCGTGAAAGTGCTTCTTCTTTTGTGAGGCTTAAGTGCTCATAGGCAAGTGATTCGTTGTATGCAAATGGTGAATATTTTTCCGGAAAAAATTCGCCCCACTCTATCCTAGGCTCGGTTGAGCCAGATTCTTCAACCTGCGAGCTCGCGCCGTGCGCTCGCCAGTCTTTTTTCATATGCTCAATAATTTTCGGCACCAATTTTTCGTATTCTTCTTTTGAATATTTTTTATTAAAAATGCAATATGTTTGTTTTTTTAGTCCGACGCATCCAAAACAATTTTGGGAAGAAAAACAGTTATCACAATACGTTAAATTTGAACAATTTGTCCAACACAGATTGCAGAATTTCAGGTTAAACAAGTCATATCCGCAGGCTTGGCATTCGTAAGTCAGTTCGCTGTTTTCTCCCCAATGCGAATGATCCATGGCGTTTTTTGCTTTATTTAAAGTTTGAGAATGTGAACAATCCTCACAGTTATCAAGTTCGAAACATTCGTGACAATTTTTTGTATTATTCAAATAATTACCGGTGGAATTTTCATTGTTTGTTCCGGTGTAACATTTTACAAAAGATGATGCGCACATTTTTTTAAACTCTTCTTTGAGTTGATTTATGCTCTTTCTACTGCCTAAATCAAACTCCTTCAGTTTTTTAAAATATTCGTCTTTTGAATATTCTTTATTGAAAATACAGTACTGTTTTTGGTTTAAATTTATGCACATAAAACAGTCTTTACAGGCGATGCAGTTTTTTAAAAACCATGAATTTGAGCAGTTTTTGCAGTCTTGGCAGAAAAAACATTCGTAACAATACCTACAATAAATACAGTCATAACAGTAGTCGCAGTTTTGTATGCTCAAGCCGTCGATGCAATTTTTGCAATAATTAATCCACGATCCATAATAACAATCTTCACATTCATTTGTTGAAAATATCAGATAACAATTTTTGAGTCTGCTTCCGGCATTGCAGTAGCGGCTGTTTTCAACCGGTTTTTGCTGTATGACAGCCATGCGCGGAACATCCGACTGTAATTCAAAAAATTGCTCAAAGAACGGGCGGGAGAAATCGAAATCTCTTCCGTAGTCTAATGCATCCCACTTATCGCTCCACCATTCATCCGTGTCATACACTGGAAACATTTTGTTTTTTCTATTTATTGGTGAAATTTTTGGATATGCGGAAATAATTTGTTTTCCCGAGATGTCGCAATTTCTGTTATGTAAAAATCTTTCTTTTCTGTATGAAAGTCGGCGGATCATGCGGCAAAAAGGGCATAGGGTAGGGGATGGGACATCTATGGATTTATAAAAGGCTTCATCTTTTTCTGTGATTTCGAATTTCTCTTTACACTGTCGACAATTTTTTGAACAGGAAATCATTCTTTTTAGGTTATGTGCCTCTCAAGGTGACATGCTAGACCATTCATGAACACACTGTCAATACTTCCAGACAAACTTTGCAGACTATCGACTACTGTTTATTGGCTTAAATTACGCTTGATTTTTGTTTTTTGTATGTGATATATTTATTTTGTAGAAAAATTTTTACAAAAGATTTCATGCTTGCGCCAAAGCTAATAGAAATAGGATTTTCGGAAGATGAGGCAAAAATTTATCTTGCCCTGCTTGAGCTTAGTGGTGCTTATGCTAGCAATATTGCCAGAAAAACGCAGATAAACAGGGTCAATGTTTACTATA
This sequence comes from Candidatus Peribacteria bacterium, assembly GCA_943356465.1. Lineage (GTDB taxonomy): Bacteria > Patescibacteriota > Gracilibacteria > UBA1369 > LOWO2-01-FULL-3 > UM-FILTER-38-24. The sequence continues at coordinate 137,771 of CALREX010000001.1, read as the reverse complement.
TTTTGAATGAATTGAAAAAGAGGGGAATTGTGAGCGAAGTTGATAAAAATAAACTTAAATTTTATACGTGTGTTGCGCCAAAAGCTTTGTTAAAAAAAGAAGAAGCTGTTTTGGAAAAAATTAAAACGCTTATTCCAGAGCTTACCGCTCTTGAAAATATTCATGCGATAAAACCAACTGTGAAATATTTTGAAGGAATCGAGGGAATTATTCAGGTATATGAAGACACATTGAATGAAAAAAATGAGATTGTTGGCTATTCGAATTTGGAGCTTGTAATGGACGTAGTAAACGAATATATGGATAGATATGCGACCGAAAAAATCAAAAATAATTTGAAATCCCGAATTATTGCGCCTGGGACAGAGAAGGCAAAAACGTTTCTTAATAAATTTTATTCGAAAGATCCCGAGCGAAAAATAATGGAAATTTTGTTTGTGTCTCCTACGTCTTTTGTTTTTGAGAATGATATTTTTATCTATGGAAACAAGCTGGCAATCGTCAGTTTGAGAGAGGATGAAATGTTCGGAATGATACTGGAAAGTGGCTCTGTTGCGCGCACGCAGAGATCACTTTTTAACCTCGCGTGGCTCGGAGCGACGAGTTTTGTTGCGGGATGAAAGCGCTTTCATCGATTGTTATTTACCTGATATAATCGTCATTGTTTGATATTTAATAAAACCTCATGAATAAAAATTTACTTTTGAAAATCTCTTTTTACGTCGGAATCTTTGGAATGATTTCAACTGTTTCCGGAACTTTTGTGGAAGGAGGAAGCATATTGCAGAAAGTTTTATTTTTGATTGGCGCGAGTATTTTGACCGCCACTGCTTTTATCAGCAGGCACAAGATGTATAGTGCACTTGAAGTAATTGTAGTGATCGGAACTGTACTCGCATTTTTCTCTTCTGTATCAACTTATTTGAGGTATGCGATAATGCTTTTCCCTGCGATTTTTGCGATAGGTTATTTGCTAAAAATTAAATATTTTCATGGAGATAAATTTGGAATTGTTGGAGGAACGGGTCTCGTAACTTTGGCTTGTGGATTTGCTACTGACGCTATTACGATGCCTGTCGCGTTTTATCTTTTGCTTTTTGTTTCTGCGTTACTTCTTGCGCTTTATTCTTTGTTGCAAATAGTTTTTTATAGAACTAAAATTGCGTGGCTTTGGATGATTTTGAATATCGTTTTTGCCTTTGGGCCTGCGATAAGTTTGATAAAGATGCTTAAATGAAAATCGGAATTTTGGACATTCAGGGATCGGTTACAGAACATTTGGAAATGCTTAATAAAATTAAAAATGTTGAGGCTGTTTTGGTGAAGAAAAGTGAAGATTTGAAAGAGGTGAAAGGCTTGATAATTCCAGGAGGAGAGAGCACTACTATCGGAAAACTACTCCGAAGATTTGGGCTTAGGGATGAGATAATCAAGCGCGTAAAAAAAGGCATGGCGGTATGGGGAACATGCGCGGGAGCAATCCTTTTGGCAAAAAAAATTGTTGGTAAAGAAAATGCGGATAGTTTGAATTTGATGGATATCGTGGTCGAGAGAAACGCTTACGGAAGGCAACTTGATAGCTTTGAGACGCAGGTGGAATTCGACTGTGGAATCGGAGGTTTCGGGTATAAATGTCCGGCTATTTTCATACGTGCGCCGAAAATTTTGAAAGCAGAAAAAAGCGTGGAAGTTTTGGCTAAATATAAAGATGAAATCATTGCGGCAAGAGAAAAAAACATGCTCGCAACGACTTTTCATCCGGAATTAACAGAGGATGAAAAAGTGCATAAATATTTTGTTGAAATGTGCCGCAAATAACATGTAGAATCCACGCGATGACGAACTTTTTACCAAAATCAATCAGGACTCTTATAGAAGAATTTTCGAGACTTCCCGGGGTTGGACCGAAATCCGCGCAAAGACTAGCGATGCATCTTTTGCGTTCACCAAGGTCAAAGCTGGAATCCCTTGGACAAGCCGTAAACGGACTCAAGGATGATATAGTTTTTTGTGAAATTTGTTGGAATATCGCCGAGAAAAATCCGTGTTATGTTTGCGATAATCCAAGTCGAGATAAGTCTTCTATTTGCGTTGTTGAAGAAATTTTGGATGCTGTGGCTATCGAAAAAACCGGTGATTTTAGCGGAGTTTACCATGTTCTTCATGGGAGGCTTTCGCCTGTTGATGGAATCGGACCGGATCAATTAAAAATTCTGGAACTCATAAAAAGAATTGAAAATGGTGCAGATATTTCAGCAGAAAATGGACCTAAAATAAACGAAGTGATTTTGGCTACAAATCCAAGTCTTGAGGGCGAAGCAACCGCTCTTTACATACAAAAAGCTTTGATCGGATTTGACGTGAAAGTCACGAGAATCGCACGAGGACTTCCTGTAGGCGGCGATGTCGAATATGCGGATGAAATTACGCTTATGCGAGCCATGAAGGGCAGGGGGGATTTTTAATATTGCCTTTTGTTTTTTTGTTTGTATAATTGGCCTATTAAGTTAATTTTTTATGCATACAAAAGCGCCGAAGGCGAATGTCGGAATAGATTTTATTGCAACAGACCGTGATGGAGATAGAGAGATTACTGCTGATGAAAGAAGGTCTGTTGAGGAAGTTGCAGATAGTGTATTTAATGCTGCTAAAAAAGCTCTAAGTATTCCTTTAGTAGGGTCTATTCTTAGACCTAGGATTACAGAAGGAATCGCTATGCTTGGCGAAAAGATGGCCCAAAAAGGTCTTAGTGGAAAACATGTTGGTATAATTACCCGAACTGTTCTTAGTCGACTTCATGAACACCTAGCTGCAGACAAAAAGTGATGGACCTGAGCCTGCAAGATGTGTGTTTTTTTGGAGAGGGTTTTTTAGTGAAGTTTCGAAATCATTGTGAATATTTTCGAGAATATCTTTTTTGTTGCCGGTTTCTATGGCTTTAAGTAAAAGTTCTGTTTTTGCCTTGTTTTGGCCACATTTTGAGAGATCGAGATTTTCGTATGCGGAGCGTGTTTTTTCTTTTAACTGCGATGATTTTGGGAATATTTTTATTTTTAGATTTTTTATTTCCGGAAGTTTCGTGATTTTTTCGCCAAAATGTTTGCCTAATGCGGTGCCTCCAACAATAAAAAATGCTACATCCATGCCGATTTGTTCGGCTAAAAACATCAAACGTTTTTCGGAAAGATTTAATTTAAACAGTTTGCTTAGTCCTTTCAAAACTGCCGCTGCATCCGAAGATGCCCCGCCAAGTCCGGATGAAATCGGGATATTTTTGTGAATTTTTATCGAAATTGCGTCCTTGATTTTGAATGTTTTTTTGAATAAATCCAGAGCTTTTTTTGCGAGATTTTCTGAAAGTTTTATCTCAATTTTAAGTTTTTGAATAGGTGTTTTTTTGTTGCTGTGCGCTATTGACACTTCGTCTGAAAATTTTGTTTTATTGATTTCGATGATGTCTTTGAAATTCTTAATTTCATGAAGAATCGTGCGTATTTCGTGGTATCCGCTCGCATTTTTTTGAAGTATGTCTATACAAAGATTTATCTTCGCATAAGCTATGATTTTCATGTTTTATGTTGTTTTGGCCGGAATTGTTGACGGATTTGTTTCTATTTTGGAGCTTTGTTTGCGGATAGTCAATATTCCTAGTGTGGAATCCTATTTAAACATGCGAGAGTTCTTGAACATGTTTCGTTTAATATTCCTATATTTTCTGCATATACGTCTCCGTGTCCATTTTCAACTATTTGATTTGCGGTGCATTCCATTCTTTCCGGTCTTGGCAATGAAAGACATTTGTACATTTTGTCCCGTAGAAGACCTAAAATTTTTGCCATAGCCTCTCTTGCACGGATGTTTTCCTCTTCCTGCATCATGAGCTGACAGCTATCGATATCTTTCCTGTTTGAATCCAGCAATGTCGGATGCTTTTCTGTAGATGTTTGTATGATTTCTCCTTCCTTTTTGTTCATACTGTCATAATTTGCAAAAAGGGTATTTAGTCCGACAATGATTCTTTTTCTTATAGTCTTTTTTTGTGCGTTTGTCTGCGAAGTTTCCGCCCCACTCGTCATCAACGAAGCCTTATCCTTAGCCACATTTCCGGTCTGCGGTGAACTGCAACTTATAAGTGCCGACAACGCCAATGTTCCTTGCACTACACCTCTTTGAAATACATTTAATCCCATTTGATATTAAATTTTACAGGAGTGCTATTTTATGTAAATCTGCGCAATGCGTCAAGAGGCATGCTTTTTACTATGGAATTTTCACCAATGAAACTATTGCGAAACACTGTATGGCGTGGCCTTTGCCAAATGGAGTTAAGTCTTCGCCTGAGGTTGCAGTGATGCCGACTTTGGCCGCAGGGAGGCTTAGTATTTCACTTAGAGATGTTTTTATTTTGTGTGAAATCGGATCGATTTTTGGACGACTGCACTCGAGCATTAGTCCGACGTTGTTTAGCTTGTAGCCTTGCTTATGCGCTTTTTTGAGAATTAGTTCTATGTATTTTTTACTATCTTTGATTCCTTCTTTTGCTTTTTCATCAGCATAAAAGCCGAGTGATTTTTCGCCGAGAGCTTGGGAAATTGCGTTAAAAAGTGCGTGAAGAATAATGTCACCGTCAGAATTTGCTTTGAGTTTTGGCTCAGATGGGATTTTTATGCCGCCAATGGCGAGACAAGAAGAGGAAGTTTTGTGGAGGGAAGTTTGAGTAAGCCTCTTGCGAGAAAGAGTTTTGTCTAAATCAAGATTTTCAAATTCGTGGCTGTCTTGGCCGATTCCCACGATGAAATCGTCAGGTTTTTCGCCTAAAATTGATTTTAATTTCTGATAGTCAGCCTGCGTTGTGATCTTGAAATTGTGATCGTGCGAATGAACGTATGCTGTTTTTTGGCCTATCGCCTCGAACATCATGGCTTCGTCGGTTAAGTTTAGTTTTTTCTTTTTTGCGTTTAAAATCGCTTTTTTGAAAACTTCATATGTCGCAGCTTGCGGAGTTTGTGCGGCAAAAAACTTGTTTCTGTCGTGAGTTTTTATTATATGGGTTGCATTAACTTCTTTCATTGTCGACGTGACTTTGTGCCCGCAAATAGCCGCGCCTGAGGTTTTGGATTTTTTTATTACTTCTGAAATTTCTTTAAGAGACGGAAGTGGGTTTGCGCCATTTTGGACTAGAATTATGTCATTTTTCGAGAGCGATTTTTTTGCCATTTTTTCAATTGCCTCAAATCCCTTTTGCACTGAATCTTGGCGGGTTGATCCGCCTAAAACCACTTTTTTGACTTTGAAGAATTTGTATAAGTTTAGAATTTCCTCAATTTTTGATTTGTTTTGCTTGTTTGCAACTACGACTATTTTATTTATTTCAGGATGGTCGTTTAAAGAGGTGAGTGTGTAATAAATGATTGGCTTACCGTCCACCGGAAGCAGGAGTTTGTCTTCTGATCTTGTGTCGCTAAACCTTTCTGATCTGCCTGCGGCGAGAATAATTGCATAGTTCATACTGTGCGACTTTGACATGAATTTTTAAAAAAAGCAAGTTTAGCGTTGACTATTTGTCGTTTTCATATTATTATGAGATTCTTGTTAATTAATACAATATGAATATGGGAGATGGACATAAAGAATCTGGTTTGGGGCATGCTGGTCAAACAGCCGAGACTGAGGTGCATGAAGCAACAGCTTTTGATCGATTGCTTGAAGCTAGAGGAATTCATAAGGACGATGCTCATGCATTGGTTATTGACGATCAGGTTGCATTGAGATCTTTTCTTCCTAGATCTATACGCCGTAAATTTGATATTGGCGGTCAGGTGGCGGAAGATGGCGTTCAAGGGCTTGAAGTAATCAGAAGTTTTCGTGACCATATTGCTCTTGTCGTGAGTGATGTTGACATGCCAAATATGCGCGGGCCGGATATGCTTCGTGCTGCGCATGCTGAAGGATTGCTAAATGATGTACCTGTAGTTGTTATGACAGGAAGACCGGCTGAGAATGCACAAGAAATTGATGATATTACCGCAGGCGGAATTGCTCAGGAAATGCTATCAAAGCCTTTTGGGCCTGAAGAGTTGGTTTTAGCCATAGAATGTGCCTGTCAAAAAGTTTTAGATAAGATGAATACACAGGCTTAGGTTCTTCTATTTACTTTTTAGCTTGGAAAATATTTCTGTAAATTTGATTTTATTTTCCAGAAATTTTTGGATGATTCTTTCTTCGAAAGAGAGAAAGGATTTTAGTTTTTGTTTTCTGAAATGTTCAAGAACTATGGATATACCTTTTAGGCTCACCTCTTGCGGATTTTTTATAATTTTATTTTCGTAGTCTTTGCGTGAAATTTTTTTGATGGTGCGTTTTTTAGTTTTGTTTATGGCTTCTAAAAGTGAATTTTCGATGTGTTCGCGCATGTCCGGTTTTGAAGTGTATGAATAAGAATCTGTTTCGTTTTTGCGTTTACCTTCGAATTCCACGATGCCGTGAATAAGACATGGCGGATTTATGAAAGCGTGAATTTGTGACAACGGAAGATTGAATAAATAGTGGGCTTCGATGATTTCAAATCCTTTGTTTATGAGAGTTGCGGATTCTATCGAGATTTTTGCGCCCATATTCCATTTTGGATGTGCGACTGCTTTTTCCGGAGTTATATTTTCTAATTCTTTTTCTGGTTTTCCCCAAAAAGGACCGCCCGAACAGGAAAGAAAAATGTTTTTGATTTTTTTGTTTGGAAATTTTTTTAAAATTTCGTGAATTGAATTATGTTCAGAATCGATAGGAATTAATTTGGATTTTTTTGCCAACTTAATAACTTCATCGCCATTTGCGACAATTGATTCTTTGTTGCCAAGCAGGAGGATTTTTTTGGCCTTTAGAGCCGCTATCGTAGGTGAAACGCCTGATATTCCGGAAAGTACGTTGATGATGATATCAGCCTGTTTTAATGAGGCCAAGTGAAGGAGTTTTTTTTGCGATTTTTGTTTGGAATTTTTTGAGAAAATCAGGACGTTGTCGGGGCGAATGCCTAGATTTTTTGCCTGTGCTTTTATGAGAGTTTCGTTTTTGTCACATGCAAGTCCGATAATCTTGAAATTTTTAGGATACTTTCTCAAAACCTCCAGAGTTTGTGTGCCGAGTGAGCCTGTTGATCCAAGAATTACTACTTTTTTCATGTTGTGAGTATATCCTTGTTGTTGGAGGCCCAACAACACTTTTTTTGCCGAAAAATCTTGTCAAAAAAATCGAAATTTGCTAGTATATAAGCAAGATCCAGGGCGTTGTTAAATTACAGCTCACCGGGGTGACACATACGAATCCTTTGATAAGAAGGATTTTTATGTATGCTTAAAAGTACCTGGTGTAGCATGGGGCTGTATTTTAATGGTAAAATGCCCTGGATTGTCACCCGGGCGATGCGGGTTCAAATCCCGTCGGCTCCACCAGGTCCCAAAATTTCCCCACATGAAATTCTTCGTAACTCCAGCTTGACAATAGGGCTTAGTTCTCGTAATATCCAAGAGCTTTTTTCAAGCGGAAAGCATTTTATTTCTTTATGATAAATATATCGTTAAAGATTTACGCATAAACAGGGGCATTCGCTCGCCGACAGTAAGGCTGATTGGCGCAGAGGGTGAACAGCTCGGGATCGTTGCTTTGGATAAAGCACTCGAAATGGCCAGGGAACTGGAAATGGATCTCGCAGAAGTGGCTCCAAATGCAAATCCACCTGTGTGTAAAATCCTTGATTACGGAAAGTATCAATATCATCAAAGAAAGGTCGACACGAAGCATAAAAAAATGCAGAAAAAGGCTGAGATAAAGGGAGTTCGCCTTGGATTTAAGACCGGAGATCACGACATCGAGGTGAAAGCAAAACAGGCAAAAGGATTCCTAGAAGATGGAAATAGCGTGAAAGTTACATTGATTTTCAGGGGAAGAGAGTCTATGTATAAAGACCTTGGGATGGATAAATTACGAAAATTTTATGAGTCGCTTAAGGAGGTAGCCGTAGTTGATATGTCCCCAAAGAGCCAAGGAAACATGTTAATAATGATTCTAACACCTAATAAACAGTAAATATGAAGCAGAAAAGCCACAGCGGACTAAAAAAACGCTTAAAAATAAGAAAAAGTGGAACAGCTACGTTTGATAAATCTGCGAGAAAACATCTTCTTGCGAATAAATCAAAAAGACAAAAGAAGCTTTATCCATCAGGAATTCAGATAAATCACACTCAACGCAAATCTTTTGCGTTCATTTTGCCTGGAAAATTGAAAACACAGGGCAAATAAAGAAATTCACAAAATTATAAATTATATTTCTTAAGTTTATATCATGACCAGAGTAAAAAGAGGCGTAACAGCCCACCGTAGGCACCAGACAATGGTGAAAAAAGCCAAAGGTTTCCGTGGCCAGAGAAGCAGAATCTTCACTTGGGCCAAGAATGCGATGATGAAAGCCGGCGTACACAGCTATGCCGACAGAAAGCGCAGAACAAGGGATTTCCGGAAGCTTTGGATCACAAGAATCAACATAGCATGTAGAGATCTTGGATTCACATACAGCAGACTTATCGCGGCGATGACCAAAAAGGACATCCTAGTAAACCGCAAAATGCTTGCAGATCTTGCAATCAAAGAACCTGCAGTCTTCAAGAAAATCGTTGAAGAAGCTATGAAAGAATAAACGGTGAAATTTAAAAGCCCTTCCATTTTGGAGGGGCTTTTTTGTTGTGTTATTTTGGAGTGCTTTATTCTTGAGTTTTGATTTCAACTTTTTCTAAAACTATGTCCTCCAAAGGTTTGTCTCCTCCGTCTGTTTTTGTTGCAGCGATTTGGTCAACAACGTCCATTCCTTCGTAAGCATAGCCGAAAATTGCGTAATCACCATCAAGGAATTTTGTTCCTTTTGGATTTTGCACTATGAAAAACTGACTTGCGGCACTATTTGTGTGCGCACCCGAATTTGCCATAGACAATGCACCGCGAATATGGCTTAGATTAGGATTGATTTCGTCTTTTAGGCGAGTGCCTTTTCCCTTGTATGTATATCCTCCTGTTCCATTTCTATTTTCAAAATCTCCTCCCTGAATCATGAAATTGTTGATGACTCTGTGGAAAATCGTACCATCGTATTTTTTTTCTTTTGCAAGCTCTGCGAAATTTTTTGCAGTTTCCGGAACATCTTTCGTATAAAGAAGAACTTTTATTTCCCCCATGTTTGTTGTTAAAACTGCTATAGTGTCGCCTTTTTCCGGTGTTGTTTTCATTGTTGCTGGGATGTTAGATTGTAAAGATTCGGCTGGAGTAACTGAAGTTTTTGTTCGAGAATTTGTGGTCGTTTTTGATGTGCATGCTGTTAACGTAGCGAGTATCAGTCCCGATGCCAAAAATATTTTTAAAGTTTTCATTATTTTAAAAGTTAGATGTGGGAGTATTTTGCATCGGATTGACTATTTTTGCAATAGTTATATAATCGGTCTCCTTTTGAAATCTTATAATAATCATTTATGTTGACAGTTTTACAATCAGAACCAACTAAAGAAACAGGTTTGGATGCACAAATTTTTCAAGATGTGTTATCTAAATTAGCTCAAATCGGCGCAAGAGAGGCTTTATCCTTGAAAACCAATGTCGGCGACAAAAAATATGTTCTTCAGTTTATGCCTCAAGGGATGGACAGGTGCGTGCTAACCGCTTTTGAAGAAGGAACGAGTGTATTATCTTTTCAGTTCGCTATCAATGTTGACGATGGCAAATATATCTATGGCGCACCTGACGCTGAGAATGTTGAGTTATTAAGAATTCTTTTGGACTCGATTAAAGATGATGCTGCTAGGCTATCCTCTTCGACTACAGTATTACTTCCACCCTTAAGGGCATCTGTTGGACAAAGAATTGCCGATTCTTTACATTGGCTACGTCCATTCCTTGAGGATTTGGCCATACTTCCTGAAGAAGGCGAAGGAATGCATAAGCCTGGCAGAAAACCTATTCCCATGCCCCGTGACAGCGAATAGTAATTGAGATAATAATTGTGTTAAAACGATTCGCATTTTTGGGCTTGATGTGGTAGTATTCCGGCGCAATTGTATTGTGCTTTTTTTATGAAAAATTTTTTGAAAAAATTTGTACTTTTTATCCTCAAAAGACTTGCCATAGATAGGATGAAAAAGTTTACCGGAAAGGTTATCGCTGTTACCGGATCTGCCGGTAAAACCAGCACAAAAGATGCTATTTTTGCGGTTTTGAACACTCAGTTTAAGGTCAAGAGAAATGAAAAAAGTATGAATTCTGATTTTGGGCTTTTGCTTACGATTCTGGATATTCCAAGCGGATTCTCTTCCGCCTTGACGTGGTCGTGGCTTCTTCTTAAAGCCGCTTTTCATTCTCTTTTCAAAGATCATAGCGAAATTTTGCTTTTGGAATATGGCGTTGATAAGCCTGGTGATATGGATTTTTTGACCTCTGTGGCAAAACCGGATATTGCGATAATAACAAATATTTATCCTGTCCATCTGGATGAAGGACAATTTAAAGATATTAATGCTATTTTCGAGGAAAAATCTAAAATTGCCCATGCGCTAAAGTCCAGCGGCAAATTGATATTGAACACCGACAATCCGCTTTTGTACGATTTTGCCAAGGAATGGCCAAAAAAAGGCGTCATCACTTTTGGAAAGAATGAAGAAGCGGACTATCTTATTTCTTCCACTAAAACATCGCTGGATGGTGTAAATTTTATGATTACACATCATGACATAAAAATGCAGGTTTCCGCGCCAATTCTTGGTGGATATCAGTGTTACGTGCTGACTCCCGCAATAATTTGCGCTGATATTTTGGGAATTCCATTGCAAAACGCCCTTAACACTCTGACAAAATTCAAGCTTCCACCTGGAAGAATGAATATTATCGAAGGATTAAACGAATCTATTATTTTGGATGGCTCATATAATGCTTCTCCCGAAGTAGTGAAAGAAGCCTTGAAAACACTTCGAGAGATAGCAAAGGAGGCGGATATTGGCCTTAAGAAGGGAGAAACCCCTCACAGACGCGTGGCAGTTTTAGGGAATATGAATGAACTTGGCGATGATGCAAAAACTTTGCATGAAATGGTTGGCGCTGAAGTGAAAGATAGTGCCGATATCCTGATAACCGTAGGCGGAAACGCAAGGCTTATCGGCGAAATCGCCCTCGGAAAAGGCATGGATGAAAACTGTGTGTTTTATTTTGCAACTGCGCTTGAGGCCTCCGATTTTTTCAAAAAGAAAATTCAGGAAGGTGATATAATTTTAGTTAAAGGTTCACAAAATAATGTGCGTCTCGAAAAGTTCGTAAAAGACCTTATGGCGCATCCTGAAGACTCGAAGAAGCTTTTGGTGAGACAGGAAAAAGTTTGGGAGAAACTATAAAAAGTTTATGAAGTATAACTGGTCAATAATCGGGCATGAAAAACAACTTAAACTGATTGAGTCAGATATTTTGAGTGAAAATATTTCCCATGCATATCTTTTAGCCGGACCAAATAGTGTAGGGAAAAATACGGTGGCAAAAAAATTGGCCGGAATTTTGCAGTGTTCAAATGACTTTTGTCATGCTTGTCCGACATGTCTACAAATTGAAAAGGGGGTACATCTGGATACAATAGAGATGATTGACGACAAAGAGTCTATAAAAATAGACGATGTCCGAAAAATGATTGAAAGATGCAATATGACCAGACAGTCGAATTACAAAATTTTTCTTATACAAACTATAGAAAGAATGACTACCGATGCGGCAAACAGCTTTTTGAAAATGCTTGAAGAGCCGCCCGAGCGTACTATTTTTATTTTGACTACAAACAATGTCAGGGCTGTTTTACCAACGATTATTTCGCGTGTGAGAGTTATGAATTTTGCTCTTGTTTCAGCCGGATATCTCGAACGGAAGCTACGCGAGATGTATAGCGAATGCGATGAAGATACCATAAAAAAAGTCGGTCTTTTTTCTCTCGGAAAAACCGGAAAGGCCGTGAATCTTATGGAAAATCCCGATGAACTTGCAAATTATATTAAAATTTATAGTGATGTTATATTCTTTTTGGAACATAAAAATATTACGGAAAGATTTTCTTATGTTAGCGATCTTGTCGAGGATGAAACTAAAATTGATACATTTGTAACTATTTTATCAAATGTTTTGAGGAGTAAAATTTTGGATGGAGAGAATGCTTATGAGCATATAGACACTGTTTTGAAAATCGATGAAGCTATGACTTTAATCAAAAAGAATGTAAATTTAAAATTGGTATTGGAAAATTTAATGCTTTCTTTAAAATAAAACTATGTGGACTTATCTTTTATTATTCTTGAGTGTTTCGCTTTTCGGTGGAGTTTTTGTGCATAGGGCCCATGTTTTGAATGTCAAAAAAAATACCCCTCCCCCTGAAAAGAAATCTCTTATAGATGAAGAGCCTCTTGATATTGATGAAAATAAAAAACTTTCCAAACAGGAAAAAATTGATATTTCCGCATTATGTGAAAAAGCCGATATCAAACTTAAGGTCGGTGAAGAAGATGAGGCTATAAAATTGCTTGTGCAGGCCATGGCTATAGATCCTGCAAATATCGAAGCTCAGCAAAAACTTGCCATGCTTTACATGCAAAAACAAATGTATTCGGCCGCTGCCGCGCTTTTCAAGCAACTCGGTGAACTTACTAATGACGCAGTGCATTATAGTAATCTTGGGCTGGCTCTCTACCAGCAACAGGAATTTGAGGCCGCTAAAGAGGCTTATCAAAGGGCCGTTATTCTGGATCCTTCCCGTCCACAAAGATTTGTAAGTCTTGCACAGGTATACAGAAGCCTCGGTCAACTTTCAAACGCCATTGTTGCCGCGGATAAAGCACACAATATGGACTTGGAAAATATTGATTTTTTGTTTTTGATTGCTGATTTACAAATGGATTCAGAAAATTACGACGAATCTGTTAATGCTTTGAAAAAAATTATCGAGATTGATCCCGGAAATGCCGAGGCAAAAACTTATCTTAAAAAAGTAAAAAAGGCTATAGCTGAAAACACAAAAGTTTAAGTTTTCAATAAAGCTAAAAGGCTTTCTGCTGATACTTCTTCTCCTGCTATATAGAATGTTGATTGTATTCCTGGGTTTGTTATTCTTTGCAGTATTGTTGCTGAATCATATTTTACTCCAAGTAAAGTCAAAACTCTTATTGGCTTTCCTGTTTCGTCTATGACTTCTTTCAAATACCCACTGTCCATGCCTGTTCCCATGTTTGCTCCTCTTATATCCGCTCCGTTTAGTTTCGAATCTCCCAAGTCAGCTCCATTAAACCTTGCGTTTCTTAAATCTGCGTTTGTTAAGTCTGCAGATGAAATCTGTGCATTCGAGAAATTTCCTCCGCTTAAATTTGAGTTCTTCAAATTTGCGGATATTAGTCTTGCTTCTTGCAAATTTGCCCCGCTTAAATTTACTCCTTCCAAATTTGCTTCTTCAAAATCTCCACCTTGAAAATCCGGCCTCCACTCTAAATAATTTTCTCTTAATTTATTAAATGCGCTTACATTTGTTCTTAAAAGGCTTGCTCCAGCAGAGTTTAACTCATCAACAGATGGTTTTGTTGCAGGGTCAAGCAAGACAACGAGCATTTTCCCCGCAGTGTCTTCAACTTGACATGCAACCGCTTCGTCTGCGGTTGCGTCTGATGATGTAGGCCTGTCAATGCTTGCATCATCTTTCCGAGATTCTGGTTCTGTTGCTTGTTGCATCTCTAAATCCATTATTTTGGTTGTTATCTCTATTATATAGCATTTTAATCTGTTTCGCCTAAATCGTCATCTTCTTCTATGATATCCGACATGTCCTCCGGAAGTTTTGTTTCTTTATCTATTTTAACACCCCTGAAAAATGCTCCGGCGGTTTGAGCCCTTGTGAAGTCTACACCTTTAACGCTCGCACCTTGTAAATTTGTCAGTCTTAAGTCTGTTTCGACTATACTTGCTCTGTCTAAAATTGCCCCTTCGAAATCCGCACTTTCTGCGTCTGTTTTATCCAGGCTTGCTTCTGTCATATCTGCTCCTGAAAAATTTGCGCCTAAAACACGTGACCTGTCCAAATTTACATTCTTCATTTCCGCCCCCGAAAAATCAGCGCCATCCGCCTGTACACAATTCATTAAAGCATCGTTTATTTTTGACTCAAACAGTACTGCGTTATCCATACAACCTCCTGTTAAAATAATTCCGTCCAATATCGCACCCGAAAGGTCGCTGTCGTCAAAACGAGTTCTTTTTGCAATTGTATTTTTTAGGTTTACACCGCCTAAATCTTTACCTATAAAGTATGCATTACTCAAGTCTGGTTTGTAATCAGGATTGTCTTTTCTTATCCTGTTAAACTCTTTTACCATTTCTTTTGTCAAAAGATCCCGCATTATGGCGTGTGTCGGTACTATGTTTTTTCTTTCTAATGCTTTTGAAATCCGCGTTTGGACTGATAAAACAACCCTTTTCGCCGCAGCCCATAAGCCTGACCTGTCTACATTTTCTTGTATATCGCCTACAGACTCTGTTCGTACTTTCACTTCTGCACTCATGCTATATTTATTTTATAAAAACAAATGGAGTGTAATCGTAACAACTCTTTCGTTTTTTGTCAACCGTATTTTATGGCTAAAATATTATTTAACAATTGATGAATCTTTCGAATTTTCTGCGTCCCCTACGAGGATTTTATCGGAGACTGCTTTGTAATGTGTTTTTATGTCTTCTTCTTTTTTTGTTCCATCACTAAATGTGATTATTCTTTTCCATAAAACGTCAAAACCATTGTGTGCTTTTTCAACTTGTTTTGTTTGTCCTTTTGGCAAGTCTTTTGTTTTTTCGTATATTGGTTCACCGTGCGTTGTTTGTGCTGAAATTTGCGGGCCTTTCAGCTCCACGGATCTTCCGTCAGATGTTCCGTAAAAAATAAAATAAAGCTCGTTGTCTTTGTCCACATAGGTCTGTATTAAAATTGAATTTTTTGTGTCGTTTAAAAATTTCAAATCCGCGCCTCCAAGATATATTGTTGCGTCAAGCCCGTGGCCTAAAACCTGCGAATAGTATGAAACAGCATATGTATGCTCATTTCTTTCCACGACCGGAAGCCCCGCGAAAAGTATTGCCCTATACATTGTTGTTGAAACCTGGCAAATTCCTCCGCCGTATTCCGGGATTGTACCTTCCGGTTTTATAACCAGTTCTTTTCTATACCCGGTCGATTCATCTACATTTCCCAGATTTTTATCAAAAGAAAATGTCTCGTCCGGTTTTACCATTTTTCCGTTAAATTTCGATGCGCCTGTTTTTATATTATATTTTCTGTTTTCCGGTGAGCCGTAGTAAGACGTATGCCCCACACTGATCCTTTCTTTTATTCCTAATTTTTGTAAATCCTCCGATACTGTTACAATCGGTGGTATCACTTCTACTGGAATTTTTACCTCATTTTTTCCTTCGTTTATTGCACTTTCAAAATCGGTCAAAAGTGTTTCTCTTTCTATCTTCATGCCGTCTTTTCCAATTCCATCCATAACAACCTCGCCTTTTTCATTTCTGTAAATATTTACGTTATCCGGTTTTGCGTCGAGCCATTTTGACACCTCTGAATTTAAAAATTCATTTAACTTTTCTTTTTTTATAGTTATTGCGATTTTTTGTGTTCCATCTTTTTCCATCCATTCGAATCCAACCCAATCCAAGTGTTTCAACGGCTTTATATACCAATTGTCTCTATATACCGGATCTTTTAGCGTTACAATGTTTGATAATTTCTCTATCATACTTTTTTTCTCTTGCTCCACATCTTCTTTGTTTTTTTCCGGCGTCGCCGGTTTTATTTCTATTTTCAAATCAACCGGAGTAAGATTTTTTACTGATCCTTCTATTGTTTTAATTAATTTTTCTTCTTTTACTACATATCCTGCTTCTCCGTCTTTTATTATTAGCCTGTTTTTGTCGTCAACCGCAAAAATGGCTGATTTTGGATAAAATTCTTTTATTTTAAGTTTTTTATCAAGTTCGTTTATCAGTTTTTTTTTATCAACCCTTGTCAACAAATCTGTTTCCACCCCTTTTGTTGAAAAATCCGGAAGTATTTTGTCTTTTGAGTTTATTGTTTGTATTCCTTCCAGCGTTTCTTTTGTTAAAAATTCAACACCTAGATCCCTAAGCGTTGTTTCATCTTCTTTTTCTTTTATGTAAATTTTTATTTTTTTGTTTAAATATTCGTCTTCTTTATTTAAAAGCTCTTTTTCTGCATATTCTTTTGTTAAAAAACCAACCCTAATACCGGAAATAACTGTTCCTCTTGGGAGAGTTCCGTCTAAATATATTCTTGCCCCCAAAACTGCTCCCGCAAAAAACATTCCAGAAACAGTTCCAATAAAAACAGATAGGATTATTTTTTTTAATTTTTTCATTTAATTCTCTTTTTTTCTGAAAAAATGTGTAAGTTTATGTAAAAATGAGAATGATTTTGTTTTTGCTTTTAATGCCGCATCCGCTATATCTTTTCTTGTCTCGGATCCTTTTTTTGGGGCTATTGATGCGCCTAAAACAGAGCCTATTGCTCCTCCTATTATTGCGCCCATAACAACTTTATCTAATATCTGCGAATTTTCTTCTTTTTTTTCTTCCGACATTTTAATTTTGTTATTTTGTCTGAGAGGCTATTGTTGTTTTTTCCATTTTTCTAATTATATTAACTCTTATTTTTCCAGGGTAAACAACGTTTTCCTCTATTTTTCTTGCGAGATTTTTTGCTATGTCTGTCATGCCGTCGTCTTTCGTTTTGTCTGGATCTACAAAAGCCCTTATGTCTCTTCCGGCAGACATTATGAATGACTTTTGAATTTCTTTAAATTCTTTAATTGTGTCGTCTATCTGCTGTATTCTGTCAGAATAGCTGTATCTTGATTCTTGTCTAGCCCCCGGTCTTCCAGCTGAAATTGCGTCTGCTGCTTTTATAATCAGTGCTTCAGGTGTTTTTTGTTTCTCTGCGTCGTGATGTGTCCATGCGGCGTGTATTTCTTCTTCTGAATACCCGTATTTTTCCATTAAATCTTTTGTGATTCTGTCGTGTGCGTCTTTTGCGTTCGGCTCCTGGTCTATGGCTTTACCAACATCATGAAGAAAACCTGCAACTTTACACGTGTTTATTTCCAAACCTATTTCGCTTCCAAGCATCATTGCAGCCCAACCAACCTCCATTGAGTGCTTCATTATGTTTTGTCCGTAACTTGTTCTATACTCAAGTCTTCCTATTATTCTTACAAACTCTTTGTCTATTGTTTCTGGGTTAAATTTCATTTTTTCTAATGCTAGTTTACCTATTCCATAAAGTTCCTTGTCCACGTCCACAGTTGCGTCTTTTATTGCTTTTAAAACAACATCTTTTGTTATTTCGCCTGGAACCATCATTAGTTTCTCTATCGCAACATGTGCTTTTCTCCTTGTGACAAGGTTAAATGCCGACACGCTTATTGTGTTTGGAAGGTCGTTAAAAACCACGGCAACATCAAGTTGTTTCTCCAGCTCACTTATATTTTGTCCATTTTTTCCTACTATTTTCCCTTTTATGTGGTCTTTTGGTACTGTTATATTTACAGACCTTGTTTCTGTTGATGTTGGAGATGAAATCCTCTGTATAACACTTATTAAGATTTTTTGTGCTGTTTTTTGCGCATCTTCTTTTAACACCTCTTCTTCTTTTGCGAGCCTCTCTGTTGCTTCGTTTTCTAAGCTTCTTTTGTAGAACTCAAGTATTTCCTCTTTTTGTTTGTCTATTGTTTTTCCTGCTTTTTTCGACAATTCCTCTGTTTGTTTTTTTTCTATCCTTTTTATTGCCTCTTGTTTTCCCTGTGTTTCTTCTTGTTCTGACGCCACCCTAAGCCTTAATTCTTTTAGTTTTTCTTCTTTTTTTAGAAGAGATTTTTCTTTTGAATCCATTAGGTCTTCTATTTTTTTTATTCTTTCGTGTCTTCTTTGGCTGTCCTCTTCTGATGTTTTCTTAAAATCGTTAACTTTTCCTGAAATTTCTTCTTTTATTTTTATGGCCTCTTCTTTGCTTTTTAGCAAAAGTTCTTTCGACTCTTTTTCTTTTTTCTCTACATCTATAATGTCACTTCCTTTATAAAAGAAATAAACAAATACTCCGCTAAAAAGCATCGCCGCCAAAATTGTTAATATGTTTTGTGTCATTTTTTCTGTTTTTTATTTAAACTCTTTAAATGTTGCCGGCTTATTATACTTTATTAAAACATTAGTGGCAAAGTCTTAAATGTGTTTCACACAAGATTTGCACATGTTTTTTTTCTTTTTATGTTTTATTTTGAGCAACTTTTTTGTTTTTTGTTTTAAAGAAGGGGTTTGTTTGGTTTGTTTTGTTTACAATGTTTTTGGTGTTTTGGGTAGTCACTACTATTACTATTTAATATATATATTGTTTATTATAAATATTCTTATATAATGCAGACGAAGTTTTCAAAACTTCTGTATTAGGTAAATGTTTAAAAATATGAAACTTTTTTGTTCTCAAAGAGATTTAGATGGAGCTCTTAATATTGTTAATAAAGCTATCAGTCCAAACAACACACTTCCTGTTTTAAATAATATTTTACTTAAAGCAGAAGGAAAAAAACTCTATTTTTCTTCCACTAATCTTGAAATAGCCATAAGCTGTTCTATTTCTGCAGACGTTAGAAGTGAAGGAGCAATAACCGTTCCAGCAAAATTAATAACCAGCTATATTTCTCTTTTATCTGATGAAAAAGTTGAGTTAAGTGTTGTGGACGGACTTAACCTAGCTATAAACTCAACATCTTCTTTTACAAAAATAAAATGTATTTCAGCAGACGAGTTTCCTTTGATTCCAAAAATAGAGAAGGAGCAGGAGTTTTCTCTTAGAAACTCGAAACTTTATAACGCAATAACAGAAACTGTTTTTGCGGCATCTTTAAACACGTCAAGACCTGTTTTATCAGGTGTTTACCTGTACTCAAAAGATAAAGATATAAAATTTGCCGCCACAGACAGTTACAGGTTGGCTGAAAAAACAATAGAGGCCGACAAAAAACCAACCGGAAGCGTTTCGTGCATTATTCCAGCCAGAACAATGATGGAGCTTTCTAAGATTATAAGCAAATCAGGGGATGACGAGGTTAAAATTAATGTTTCTAAAAATCAAATTTTGTTTTCAATTGGCGACACCGAGCTTATTTCAAGGCTTATAGAAGGGAAGTTTCCCGATTACGAGAAAATAATCCCAAAAGAAAATAAAACAAAACTTGAGATTTCTGTTGAGGATCTTTCTCTTGTTCTCAAACGTGTCAGTCTTTTTGCAAGGGAAAACAACAACAGTATTAAACTCTCTGCTACAAACGACGGCAAGCTTACTATTTCTTCAGAGGAAACAAAGGTTGGAGAGGAAAAAGCAGAGGTTGCTGTAAAAATTGAAGGTGAAAATAATAAAATTTCGTTAAACTCACAGTATTTACTTGATGTTTTGACGTATATAGGGGAAGATAGGATTATATTCTCTGTGAACGACAAAGTTTCTCCTGCGGTTATTACTCCGCTTAAAGGAAACGACTACGTTTACATTATAATGCCACTTAAGGTTTAGATCTTTACATGAAAAATATCATCTCCTTCTTTTCTTTGGAGGAGTTTAAAGAAGCTATGGATCTTTTTTCGAGATCCAATAATATTAGTTTTTCTGGAGCCGGAAACAGTTCCTCTAAAGCCATGCTTCTTAGTCGAATTTATGGAGATGAAAAAATTGGAATAGGAAATAGCCTTTGGGTCGTAAACGACCCTGGAGACCAACTTGTTGTTAAAAAGGCTATAGAGATGTGGAGCGACAGGGATGTTTTTGTGTATAAAAAACGTGGAGAGGAGGAAAAGATGTCGTTTCCGACGGCCAGCGCTTTCGAAAGAGACAAACAGCTTTCTGTTACAGAATTTGTTTCCAGAATTTTTACACATAAAAAAGCTGTTTTTGTTGTTGATTTTCTTTCTGTTTTGCAAAATTTTCCAGATATAAAAAGGCTTGATTCTTCTAAAATTTCCATCAAAAAAGGTGAAATCATAAACCTCGTTTCTTTGATAGAAAACCTTGTTGGTCTTGGGTATGTTGTTACAGACGACAAGGTTCTTAAAAAAGGCGAGTATTATCGAATTGGGGATGGTCTTTTTGTTTGGCCTGTTAACAGCGATAATGTTTTAAAAATAGAATTTGATTTTGATAAAATTGATAACGTTTCCTTTGTTGAAAACAGCGATTATTCTGTTTTGTTTAAAAGGCTTTCTTCCGCCGATATTTTTCCTATAGAGTGTGATAGTGAAACTTCTGACATAACAAGTTTTTTTGATAAAAAAGATTTAATAGTAGATGATGAAATAGATGTTGTTGACGAATATTACGAGGCATGGAATGGGTTTTTAGACAAGGCAACCGAGTCTTCTAAAACCGTTTCTTTCTCTTCTTTCAATGAGGACGAAACCAACCATCTTCATTTGCATTTTTTGTCTGTTTTGAAATACAGAAGTTCTTATGATCTTGCCAACGATATTCGCGATAAAATAGCGAATGGATGGAAAATTTTGTTTTTCACGAAAAATACAGAGTACGTTCGTGCTCTGTTTGCAGACCAGGGTGTTCCTTTTGTTGTTGGGATAAATAACGATAATAGCAACGGAAAGTCCGTTTTTCTTGTAAGCGTTGAAAAAGAAGACGTGTTTCCTGTTTCTTTTCAAGCACCAAAACCAAAAATAATTCTAATAAACGACACGGATGTTTCTTTTGTTAAGGACGAAAAAAAAGCCAGAAATACTTCTAGAAATATTTTTGATGATTTTTTGACAAGCCTTAAGGCTGGAGATTTTGTTGTTCATTCAGATCACGGAATCGCGAAGTTTATGGGGCTTGACCAAAAGACAGTAGATGGAATCACAAAAGAGTATATGAAGCTTGGGTATGCCGAAAACGATAAACTGTTTGTTCCTATCGATCAGGCTGATAAGGTTAGTAAATATATTGGATCCGAGGAGACTATGCCAAAATTAACCCGCCTTGGAAGTGCCGAATGGAATACGATTACGAGCAAGGTAAGAAAAGAAACTCAAAAAATAGCAAAAGAACTTTTGAAATTATACGCAGAGAGAAGGGCTGCGAAAGGTTTTGCGTTTGGAAAAGATATTGATTTACAGGAAAAATTTGAAGAAACTTTTCCATACGAAGAGACACCTGGTCAAATAAAAGCCATAAACGATACGAAGGCTGACATGGAAAGAGATACTCCTATGGACAGACTTGTTTGTGGAGATGTTGGTTTTGGTAAGACCGAAGTTGCTATGAGGGCGGCCTTTAAGGCTATTCAAAACAAGAAACAGGTTGCGTTTATTTCTCCGATTACGATTTTGGCAGATCAGCATTACAAATCTTGCGTAAAAAGGATGGAACCTTTTCATATTCGCGTAGAGATGCTTAGTCGTTTTAGAGGAGCTAAAGAGCAAAAAGAGACGCTGGAGAGGCTTGCTAAAGGCGAGGTTGATTTGATTGTTGGGACACATAGATTGCTTCAGCCTGATGTGAAATTTAAAGATTTGGGGCTTGTGATTGTGGATGAGGAACAGAGATTTGGAGTGAAACAAAAAGAAAAATTTAAAGAACTAAGGAGGGAGGTGGACATACTTACATTGACCGCCACACCTATCCCTAGAACGCTAAACATTTGTTTAAACAAGCTTAGGGACATCACAACGATAACAACTCCACCTTTTGGTCGACTACCCATAATAACCGAAGTTAGGAAGTATTCTCCAAGCCTTGTTAGGGAGGCTATTTTAACTGAAATAAAAAGAGGAGGACAGGTTTATTTCTTGCACAACAGGGTTCAAACTATCGATAGTGTAGCCGATAAACTTCGCATGCTTGTGCCAGAAGCGAGGTTTGGAGTTGCACATGGAAAACTTGGAAGCGGAGACCTCGAAGATAGGATTATGTCTTTCAAGGAAGGTAAATTTGATGTGCTTGTCAGCTCAACAATTATTGAAAACGGAATCGACTTATCGAATGCAAACACGCTTATAGTGAACAATGCTGAGAGATTTGGTTTGTCACAATTGTATCAATTGCGTGGACGTGTCGGACGTGGAAAAGCCCAAGCCTATGCGTATTTCCTATACCAAGGACAGAGGCTTAAACTTGATGCGAAAAAGAGACTTCGTGCTATTGTCGAAGCCAGTGAACTTGGAAGTGGATTCCAAATCGCCATGAAAGATCTTGAAATTCGCGGAGCCGGAGATATTCTCGGGGCTAATCAACATGGGGTTATTAATGTTGTTGGAGTTTCTCATTTTATGAGGATGCTTAATCGCGCTGTAGAGGATCTGAAGGCTGGTAGGATTGCTGACGGTGAAGAGGAAATCACAGATGTTACCGTTGAATTACCTGTTGAAGCATATATTCCAGATGAATACGTGCCTGACGCGAAAGATAAAATTTCGGCTTATCAAAAGCTTTCTTCTGCTGACAGCGTTGAGTATTTGAAGGAAGTTCAGGAGGACATGGTTGAAGATTACGGAAAGATGCCAGAGGAGGTTAAAAATTTGTTTAACATCATTGAGTTAAAGATTTTTGCGAAGGCTGCTGGACTTTTAAATATCAAGGCGGAAAGCGTGCCTATGAGTAAAGAAAAAGAGATTGTTTTGATTATGTCTAAGAAAGTTAAACCAGCGAACATAATCAGCCTGCTTGAATTTAATCCTAAGTGGATGATTTCAGGAACACGGCTTAAAATAAACATAAAAGACCTTGGGCTTGATTGGTTTGGAATGCTTACAGAATGTGCAAAAGCTCTTGGAAAAAGTGCAAAACATGGTGCTAGAAGTGCAAAAGAGGAATAAAGTCTTCCTTTTTTGTTTTATTTCTTACCTGTTTTTACAGAACCCATTGTCAAGGCTTTGAAAAACCAAGCGGAAATAATTCCTCCAACTATTGGTGCCACAAAATAAACATAATTTGTGTAAGGTACGCCGATTCCAAATGCTACGGCTGGGTTTAGTGTGCCATATGATAGACCTCCTGTAAGCATTATTCCCAGCAATAGACAGCTTCCGATCACGATGCCATGCATGTCTTCTTTTACTTTTCCGGAAACAACACCTGAAACTCCAAACACCAAGATTCCTGCGCCTATCGCTTCCGCCAATGCTATTTTCCATAGAGTTGCGCTTCCTGTCATATTTTCTATTCCTGTTGTACCTCCAAGAAAGTGCCTGCTAAAATAAAAAGCCAAAGCGCCTCCAGTGAGTTGGAACAAAACATACATTATTGTATCAAGGAGATTTATTTTTTTGATGCTTGCCATTGCGATTGTTACCGCTGGGTTGAAATGTGCTCCACTTACTCCTCCTAAAATATACACAAAAGTTCCGAGTGTGAGTGCGGCAAGAACCTGAGTTGGAACAGGTGTGTGGCTCATTATAGAGATTGCGACTACAGAGGATAGAACAAATGCGCCGAACATTTCAGCTACATATTTTTGAATCGGAAATTTTGGATATTTCATAGGGAATGAATTAAATGATGAGGTAAGTTTATTTAATCAAATTATGTCGCTTCTGTAAACCATTTGTTGGCCTTATGTGTTTTGGTGTTTGATTTTATCTTTAAGATTTGGTATGGTTTTACCTTGAATTAATTTTTAAACAAAAGTATATGGGTGGTGCTGGACAAGAACATTCTTGTGATCACGGAGGTGATCCAGGAACCGTTAGGCTTTCTCCTGTAAACGGATCTCCTTTAAAATTTGAAGACGCAGGAACTTTTAAGCCTGAGACTATTGTTGATGCTTCAAATTTTGAGCACTTACTCCGTGCTGCAGGAATTGATGATGCTCAAATGGTGGTACCAGGGTGGTTGTCTGCCGTTAAGACTGCTGCCGGAATTGATGAAGTCGGCCGAACGTCTGCTTCACGTGTGTGCGATGCGCTTAAAGGGGTAGGCGCCAGGGCTATGGCGGAACAAATAAGAATGGTTTTGGGGCGTGAATTATTCTAATTATTTTCCTGTTTTAATTTAAATTTATGAGTGAAGTGCGGAGTGTAGATCCCGTGGTTTTTGATCCGGAAACGGTTGTTACCGCTGAAAATTTGCGTGATTTGTTTTTGCAGGCCGGTGTTGAGGACGGCGTTTTGACGCCTGATTATTTGTCTCAAACATGGGAAGCTATAGTTGTACGCGCGGGAACTAAGCATACAGCAATGTCTGTTTCAGATGTACTTTATTCTATTGGGGCAGGCGAAAAGTGTCCAATGATTCGCGAGAGCTTCATGAAGGTTCGCGGATGATGTATGTTGACTTTTGTGCTATAAAATGGTTATATTTGTGAGCTTTGTTTAGACAAAGCGGATCTTTGAAAAGTGGGGATGTATTGGCATTCGACAGGGTGACTAAAGGTTTCTTTTGCTTTAATCAGGGAGGGGCGCGGTACTTCCTTAAGCACTTCCACGCAAACTAAGTGCTAACTTAGACAATCTTGCTAAAAGATTAGCTTTGAGAGAAGCTCTTGTTTTAGCTTAATCGTTTGATTTGATTCGAACGTCGTCTATCACTTCCGACTTCCTCTAAGTTGTGAAGGCGTAATAAAGAGGGATAAGGTATTAATGTGCGTTTCGCATTAATACACGAAAACCTTGAAACTAAGCGCTGAAGTATTTTGGCTGTTTAATTTTTTAGCGACGAAAATTCAAAACAGGATATGATTATAAAGGCATTGTCTCCTCACCTCTGGACCCGGGTTCGACTCCCGGCATCTCCACCAAAATTTTATTTAGGCCAGTTTGGCCCCCATTGACCAGTTCCTATTCTTGCGTCTATGTGAAAGTTTCGATGATTTGTGTAAAACCCTCTTCCTCCGCCGTGTTTTTTCCATTCCTCACTGATCGCATCTCTGAGAATATCCTCTGCTTCTCTTCCTTCAACCCTTCTGCCATCCACCAGAATAAATGTTTGTAGGTCTAGAGCATCGCCCGCCGGATGTCTGCTGCCGTATTTTATGTCACTGCCTGGTGTTTCTTTTTTGACGTAGTTACACAGATTTTCTCCATAGGAGCGATAGTTCTCGTCTATGTACAGGCGAACATTTCTTTGAGAAGAGATCGGTGCTTTTACCGGAATTTTAAGGCTTGGAACAGCCCATGCAACTGCTGATTTTACCATATATAAAATTCTTGTTATTTCCGGAGAAAGTCTTTGGCTCACGACTTTTTCCACTTCTTCATGCAATCTCCCGAATTTTTGAATTATTGTTGGATTTAACCTAGTTATTCTTCTGTAGTACTCGCCATTTCTGTTGAAATATGTTCCCGGGGGCGCATCACTTATATCTTTCGGATCGATTCTTAGAAACTCTTTCAACGTGTATTTTATGGGATTTTCTTTTGTCCCGCATATTAAAATAACTTTATCCAGATCTTTTTCGTTTATTTCCACTAGAGGTGTGTCGGTTTTGCTTGGATTGTAAAATTCGCTATTTGCACGAATTTTGGCCAGCTGTTTTGGGCCTGGACACACGCCTTTTTTTCTTAGTCTCGGGCCTATTTTGTCGGGAGCTTCTGCTATTTTTAAGTGAGTTTTTTCTTTTTGACTCAGGATTCTCGCTTTTATTCCCATCGGGAGAGTTACGTACTCTTGTTTTTCTGCTAAGGCCGGTTTCTTTTTAGGAAGAGGAATTCGGTCTTTTGGTTTTCTTGCGGGAGTCGTATGTGGTTTTTTTCTTAGTTTTTTCAATTTTGAGCCCAGTTCCGAAAAAATTTGTCTTTTTTTCTTTCTGCGCGCTATTAAATTTTCAGCAAAAATATTTATACGATTTTTCGAGGGCTGTTTTTCTTCTATTTGTGCCGATTGCTCTAATTTTCCCATGAGCGAATTCTAGTCTTGGGAATTTATGTTTGCAATTTATTTCTCTATACAAATTGTATAGGCCATGTCTTTCTGGTTTCTGCTTTTAAACGCGATTTTTTTGTTTTTGAAAAGTTTTTCCAGACGCGTTTGTGAAATTTTCGAAGAGATTGCTGCCGCAGTTTTTGTGTTTGTGTTTTCTGCTATCCCTATGAATCCCCCTTTTTTTGAAACCCTTTCCATCTCTTTCGAAACCAGAGGCTTAACAGAATCATGGATGTGTGAAAATAAAAATCCGGCGAGAACGATGTCGAATTTTTCATCTTTCCATGGAAGTTTTTCGGCAGAACCGACTTCTCCTTTTGCCTGTCTCAATTTTTGATGAATCGGATTTTTTAGTTTTGGATTGATGATGCTGTCGGGGAAGAAAAATTTACAGTTTAATGTTTGCTCTATCACTTTTGCGGACACATCGAAGAGATGGATTTGGGCTTTTTCCATAAGCCCGAATTCGTTTAAGGTTTGAAGTGCGAATAGTGTTGAAAGTGCACCTATGGCAGGCCCGATGTCTAGGATTTCTATTTTTTGTTTAGCCCTTAGTGTTTCCAAGTTCTCTTGAATATATTTGCGGAGTCCTTCGGCCATCAGCATGTTTCCTTTTATTGCAGAAAAATCGGAAACAAGTTTTTCTTGGATATATTCATTCAATTTTCCAAATTTTACAATTGATGATGCGACGAATTGGTCTTGAGTAAATGTCATAATGTTTATTGATGGATTTACGAGACAATCTTAGTCTTAAGTTTCGAGCTAGTCAAACATTGTGAATATGGTTTGACTGTGCCGGTGGGACCTCATACGCCCTGTCATCTTGCGTGTCTTTGTGCTTTTGCTGGTGGGTAAAATTAAAATTGATAAATGTTGCGAATTTTGTAAAAATCGGTTGACATTTAACGCTTTTTGGAATATTTTTTTGTTGTATAATATTTTTCGTATGTTTGAGAAACTTGTTGAATTTGGACTCTCGGAAAAAGAAGCAAAAGTTTATTTGGCACTGATGGAGCTGGGCGAGGCTTCTGTGACCGATATTGCGAGAAAGGCGAGGGTTACCAGAACGAATACTTATCATCTTCTCGGTGCCCTTTCATCTTATGGACTTGTTATTGGTGAACAGGGGGATAGTAAGACAATGTTTAGGGCGCAAAAGCCTGATAAGCTTCTTAATTTTGTCAGAGAAAAGATGCATCAGGCTGCGAATAATTATAAAGAAGCTGAGAGTTTGATGCCTGAATTTAAATCTCTTTATCGCGATCCTGAACAGAAAACTAAAATCAGGTATTTTGATGGAGTTGAGGGGATTATGGCTATTTATGATGATACGTTGACAGCAAAATCCAGAATTTTTTCCTATTCCGCTTCTGAAGACAAGGATGGCATGCTTCCAGGGTTTTTCGATGAATATTATGAGAAGAAGGCAAAAAAGGGAATAGAAACCGAATCTTTTGTCTCTGATTCCGGTCTTACAGAAGAGCAAAAACGGCTTTTTGTCGATCATAAGATATCTGTTAAGCTTTTGCCTGAAAGATTTGCTGTTTCTTCGGAAATAAATATTTATGACAATAAAATTTCCGTTGTTTCTCTTAAGGAAAAAACCGGATTTATTGTTGAGGGGAAAGATGTTGCCGATGCTTTTAAAAAGATGTTTGTTTTGGCTTATGAAAGGGCTTGTCAATATGACAAGAAAATGTGATAATGGTCTCCTGTATTTTTTTTGTTTTATGAATTTCCCAAGAATAGAATCGGTTCTTACTCCAGTGCTTGCGGCCCTCTCGCTCTCGTGTGCTACAGGGCGTGAAATCAATGGTGATACAACCTGTACCGATCCCAAGCTTGTACAAATGAGTGATGAGGTTGCGAATGCTATTGATATGGCCTTACTTGATATGGAAATTATTTCCGGTGCTCCTCATACGCAGGTTCAACATGGGGATTTTCAAGGAATTCAGGCTGGGTCTGTTATTCTCTTTAAAAATCGTGCGATGCTTGTGAATGATGGAAATGCTATGACGAATGGAAATGCGACACTTTGCGATAAAAAAGATGACGGTGAAATTGATTGCTATGTCGGTCAGGCTAAAAATTTTAAAAGTAATCCTGTTGTGCTTGATG
The DNA here is from genome assembly GCA_943356465.1 of Candidatus Peribacteria bacterium. GTDB lineage: Bacteria > Patescibacteriota > Gracilibacteria > UBA1369 > LOWO2-01-FULL-3 > UM-FILTER-38-24. The sequence continues at coordinate 109,649 of CALREX010000001.1, read as the reverse complement.
ATCTTAGGACTGTTACGTTGAAGGGTGATACTGTTTCTGTTTCAACGTCAAGCCCCGATGATCCTACGAGACTTGTTACAAAATGGATTGTCACAGAACCTGAGAATGGTGTTTGTGGTGTGAATTCCCGCTATGGGGAATCTTCCAAATGGTGTGCCGATGTTTTTACAGGAAAGCAGCCGCCCGGAGATATCGCCAGGGAAGGTGTTTGTATAAAAGACTTCAATCTTTCAAAAGACCGGATTATTAAGCAAGAGGGTATGTACGAGAAACGTCTTGCCAAGTAAATGCTTTGACTATAAGTGGAAATATGGTAGGATGCATTCCTTTATTTGTAGAGCATGGATTTGTATGTAGAAAAGCAGTGTGTAAGCCAAATGAAAGCTGGAAATGCGAAACAGTTTTTGATGCTTTTTGATGCATTTTTTGATGATCTGTATAGATATGTCGCGAGAAGAGTGGATAGTCCTGCGGATATTCGAAAAATTGTGAAGCTTACTTTTTTGGATGCGCTTGGGCAAATTCAAAATACTCCTGAAGATAGTGGGTATTTGGTTTGGGCTTATGCGTTGGCTTTTCCCATGGTTAGAGATAGTATTGCAAAATCGAGTTTTTCAGGTCCTGATTTTGGTTCTGAGGAAGATGTTTCCGGTCGTAGCGCTGAGGATAATGACATTGTGGCTATGACGGAAAAAGTTATGAAAAAAATGACACTTGAGGAGCGGGAAATCGTGAGGCTTAAGTTTTTTGAACAGGTTTCGGATGGAGATGTTATGACCGTTTTGGGGCTTTCGGAGGAAAGTGTCGGAATAAAAATCTATCGCGTCTTGAAAAGGCTTCATTTCCTTCTTTTTGGCGATAATAGGACTAAAACAGGTGTTTATTTTGGCGATGTGAGCGGGCTTTTTGAAAAGGCAAGGAGTCTTGAAAAGATAGAGATTCAGGATCTTTTCAAGCTTGAACTTCGTACTACAATTTCAAATAAAATAGACAGGCAGGATTTGGCGATTGACGCTGAAGTTGTGGCTGACAAAGAGGTGCGTGCAGAAGAATGGACGGTTAAGGCAAGCCCTTTTGAAGAGCCTCAAGAGAAAGATATTTTAAGTGTCGGAAGTGATGATCCGGCTAAGGTTTTTGTTAAGGCTGCCCAACAAATGACCGATTCGGATTGGGCTGATCTTGAAACTGAAAAACAGGAAAAAATAAGAAAAATTGAGGAAGATGAGGCTGTATCTAATGGATTTGATCATGAAAAACTGATGGATTTTTTGGAAAAATGGAAGGGTGTGCTTATCGGTGCGCCAATGTTTTTGTTTTTTGTTGTCGGTGTATATGTCGCGCTAAATATTTTTGTTTTTAATGGAAAAATCGAACGTGGATATCCTGTTGTTTGTGCAGCGGCAAAGGCTGGAGTGGTGGATTTTTCAGGTGGAATTTTTGGTGGGATTTTGCCAAGCAATAATCCTATTAGTGGTGATGGCAAATTTTATGATGCTGAGAAAAGGTCTATTGCGAGCCAAATTGTGAACAAGGCTTGTGGTGCGTTTAAGGTTGAAAGCTTGGTTGTGAAGAAAGTTGATGATACAACTTTGCAGGTAAATGTCGCTGTGAAAGACTGGAAGATGGAGTATAAATTTGTTAAAAATGATCAACAGTGGCGAATTAAAAAATTCTTGAAAACTTATGGAGCCAAAATATCTGCTTATAGCGACGACAAACCTAGGGAAGTTTAAAGAGATTTTTGAAATTCTTGGAAAACTTGATGTTTTAAGTGGCGGTCGTTTTCGCGTGATTTCTCTGCGTGAGCTATGTGACAGTGAAGAGTCTTTTGGGCTAGAGGATCGAAGTTTTCAGATGTCGGATTTTGACGGGCTTGAGGAAGACGGTGAAACATTCGAAGAAAATGCTATAAAAAAAGCGAAATTTTATCACGAAAAAACGGGACTTTTGACGATTTCAGAGGATTCGGGGATAGTGGTTTCTGCTCTAGATGGAGAGCTTGGCGTGAAGACGAGAAGATGGGGGGCGGGAGAAAATGCAAGTGATGAGGAGTGGATTGAGTTTTTTATGAAGCGAATGTCGTCCGAGAAAAACAGAAATGCAAAATTTGTTTGCAGCGCTTGTGTGTGCGGGAAAAAAGATGACGGCAAAGAATTTTGTGAAGTTTTTGAGGGAGAAACTTCAGGGAAAATTACTGAAAAGCTTGAGGCGCCTATTTTGAAAGGACTTCCCTTGAGTTCCTGTTTTTTGCCTGATGGATTTGAAAAAGTTTATGCTGCGCTTTCTACTGAAGAAAAAAATGCTATAAGTCATCGAGGAAAAGCAATTTCAAAAATATGTGAAATGTTGATTTCTAATTATTAATAACCTAAAAAATGATGGTCGAAATTGGAGAAAAACGTGATGATGTGTATGGGGCTTTTCCGGTGCTTGGTGGTAGTCCTCATACCCCTGAACAGCAAAGATATCTTGAAGCGACAATTTCAAGAGCGTTGCCAAACGTGAGAAAAGTTTTTGAAAGAACAGGAGTGTGTATTCCTTCTGATGATCAAATATTGGAAGCAATGATAATGACAGATCGTTTTAGGCCTGAACAGGTAGAGGCTTTGATGAGAGCGGTAAGGCTTCCCGGATTGATAGTTTTACCTCCGGAAATGCAGTCGTTTGATGATTATGTGAAATTTTTGAATGTCAATAAACATAGACGTGCACAGTGTGATGTTTCTGTTTCTGATGGCAGAAAAGCTGCCTTTGCTGCACAAGATACGATTCTGAAATGCCAAAACGAGGCGCCAAATTACAGGTTTGGAATAGGAGAAATGGTGCCTGAACCTCAAAACAGACAGGGGCAACTTTTTGACATAATATCTCAGTGGGGAAACAGTGGAGCGGCGAGAGTTTTAAGAAGTGTTACGCCAAGGGAATATGCTGTGCTGTTGGCACAATCGGACTCTGTAATTGATTCAAGTGGATTTACTATTTTGAGTGAGGAAAATCCTCCGCATAAAATTATAGGAAATGACGGACTTGTTTCTTGTGTCGATGGAAACTTTGATTGGCAGGGGGATTTCAGGGTGGATTTTCGTGAAGAGGCTTTGAACTTGAGTCATCTGACTGCGCGTATTCGTCCTGCGATTGTTGCGTAAGTTAGTTTTTTATCGCAATGAATAATCCTGTTCCCACAGGAAGTATTACTGATGTAAAGTTTTTGTTTTTTTGGACTTCTTTTATGAATTGAGTGAGTTCTTTTTTGTGAGAAATCGCGTTGTCTGTGATTATTGTTCCGCTCTTGTTTATCCTGTTTTTCAATAATTTCCAGTATGATATGTGTTCATGTTTTGTAGCGTCAAAAAATACGAGATCAAATTTTTTTGGCTTCGCAGTGCTTGGTGGAATGGCTTGCGGAGCATGTCCTGGAATTTGTGTTATGTATTTTGAAAGTCCGGATTTTTTGAAATTTTCGGTTGCGAGATGAAAGCGAAGTTTCAAATTTGATTCGATTGTGTAGAGATGACCCTTGGTGTGAGAGAGTGCTTCCGCCAGCCAAATTCCCGAGTAGCCGTTTGATGTGCCGATTTCTAAAACTGTTTTATATTTTTGTGAAACGATAAGCAGGTTCAAAAATTTCCCTGTTTCTTCATGAATATTCCAAAAAGTTTCACGAGTTACTTCGAGAGATTTTAGTAAATTTTGAATTCTTGGCAGCATTTATTTTCTTGAATCTATGGACCATTTTCCAGCTCCAAATGCGATGAGGACTAGGCAGCCTGCTAAAATCATCAAAGGAAAATTCCAGCCTGCCCCTGTCGGCATTGTAAAGCTTGTTTGCATTGTAAATTTCAATACAAAAATAGCTCCGATCATGATTATTCCAAGTCCTGCTGATGCCCATTTTGTCAAAAATCCAACAATAAGCGCCAATGCTCCCAATGGCTCAACTATAGAAAGAAATTTCATCAAAAGTGACATGTTTGCAGACATTCCTTCTACAGGGCCTGACCAAAAAGTCAGTTTGTAGTATCCGGCTACAATAAATATCGCGGCTATAATCAAACGAAGTAGAAGTAATGACACTTCCTGAGATTTTGTGTATGTGTGCATAAATATTTTGTTAATTTTAATTTCGACGTAAGTATACTAGATTGCCAGTGTTTATGTCGATAAAATTTATTTGCTTGAAGGAATTTAGTCTCTTATGAGACTTCGTGCCACGATAACTGTGAATAGCGAGGTAAGGGCGATGCCTATGAAGCTTTCTGCTGCCGCTATGAAGCGAACTGCACCTATGACGTGATAATCACCATATCCGAGCGTTGTGAAGGTTGTGGTGCTGAAATATAGAGAATCTATGAATGTGTAATTTACCATCTTTGCGTTGTAAAACATCAGGCCGTCAAAGATATGAAAAACTATTGCGCATGCGATTACTACAAGTACGGAAGCTATAAATACATTTACGAAAGAAGTTCCATATTTGCAAAGTAGATCTCCGAAAATATATGAAAACCATCTTGTCGGATTAAAAACTGAGAGGCTTTTTCTTTTTGCGACCATTTCTCTGTAATGAAATTTATCGGCTTGTCCATGCAGACTTGAGCTTTTGTACATTTCTTTTATCTGTTTGTATTCGATTGCGGCGGCGTGATAATCTTTTTCTATTTCAGATTTTAATTCTTTTCCAAATGATGATTTTTCGTCGATAATTGCTCCTGAAGTTGAGATGTCACCCAAATCTGCGTTTGAAAAATTACAGTTTGTGATGTTTGAATCTGTAAAGCTTATTCCTGTCATATTTGTACTTTCAAACGAGCAGTTTGTGATATGTGCATTTTTGAAGTCCGAATGAGACAATTGGGCGTCTTCAAAATTACAATCGTGGATTTTTCCTTCCTGAAAATTGCAATGTCTTAGTGTTGCACCTTCGAAATGTATATTTGAAAGAATGGCTAATTCTTCAGAAAATCCATCATCTTCCTGTACCGGAATTCGAAAATCAAAACCTGAAAGGGAAATTCCGCGTAAATCTACGCCGTATTCCAGCTCCGGGTCGTTTATTCCCTGAAGGCCTTTTACTTTTTCGCGAAACAGTGTCGGGTTTAAGTAGCAATGCGTTCTTTTTATTGCCGCAACAAGCCTTTTTCCCTTTGCTGTTGTCCACCTTTTTTGTAGAGAGTCCAATTTTTCTTTTGGATATTGCATTTATATTTTGTTTATTGCTCTTCGTCGACCGGAATATCTTTTATTTCCGGACTTGTGAATATTCCTCCAAGCAGTGGAAGCATTGCAGGGTCATATGCATTTGCATTTTTGAATGTCGGTAACGACATACCAAGTTGTGCCGTTTTTACACCTGGTAAGACTGTTCCTGTTATTTCTATTTTGTTGTCTCCTTGAGAAATTTCTTTGCCTATATTTGTAAATTTCTTAAGGCATGATGGATCTTGTTCTTCCGTTTCGGAAATTTCCAATCCGGTTAGTTTTACTGTGATGTTTGCGAATACAGCTTCTCCTGTAACGCAGATAGTGTCCAATGTGGCTGCTTTTTCAGGATTTAGAGTAAGTGTGAAAAATGTGTTTTCTCCGTTTGTAAGGAATCCGTCTGTGTTTCCATCGTCATCTTCGTTGATGGATAGTTTTACTTTTGTGGGAGGAGTCATTTCCCCTGTTAATGTTTCATTTTCACTTTCGATTCCTGAGGTGTCGATTGTTTTTGCGGATATTTCGTATTTTCCGTCGCCTATAATTAATTCAAGTGTTGCTGTTTTTGCGTCGTTGTCCTGAGTTATTGTTAGGTTCTCTTTTTTGCTTGTTTGTGCCGGTTTTATGAAGTCTATCCAGAAGTCGGACGACTCATTTATCTCAATATTTTCATAAGTTATTTTGTATGCCGCTATTTCATTTATATTGGCATCTTCTTTAGGTGTGATTGTCAATTTTATGACGTTTTGTCCCTGTTCGTTTGTTATTTTTGGCGGCAATTGTAGTTTCTTTTCCGTTTTTATTGATATTACAGATTCTACGCTTTCCTTGTCTTTGCCTTTCTCGTCCTCAAGTCCAAGAGAAATTTTTACATCGTAGTTGTTGTTGTTTTTAAGATTTTTTATTTCCAATTCATAAATATCATCTTTGTTCTTTTTGATTTTTACGTCAGGATTATCTGAAACTAAATCTCCTGTTGCTTCATCTTTTTCGATTTTTGCTTTTAATGTGATTTTTGTTACTTTTTCTTCATATTCCACCTTGATGTCTTTGAATTTCGGTTCATTTATCTGAAATTTCAAAACTGCATTTTCGGCTCCTATTTGTTCGTCGTTTACTTGAACAGGTGTAACTTGATTCATAGGATCAATTCCTTTTGCTTCGTTATCACCAAAATCCACGTTTTTTACTGGAGTGGTTTTGAAATTTAACCAAGTTAGAGAGTATTTTTTTTGTTCTGAGCTAAAGCCTTCTTTGTTTGTGAAATCTTTTACTTTTTCAAAATTAACACTGTCTTTAAGTACCCATACCGATTTTACTGAATTGCTGTAAGCTTTCAGTGTTTCTGCTCTTGTCTCTGGATTTAGCGCAATCAAATTCCATCCCTGTGTTAGCGTATTTAGATCTATTTTTGTCTCAGGTTTGGCATCTCCTGCCTTAAATTTATATAGATCCAGATTTGCTCTGTTTGTTAGGATAAAAAATCCATGACCTGCTTTTATTTGTGTTTCTGACGCTATGACCGTGGAATTTTTCCAATTACTTATTGTGTGTGCTGTTACTTTGAAAATAGGAGGTGTGCTTTCCGGATCCCAGGCACCTGCCAATACTGCTGTTTTTTTTGTAGGGATTATAAGTTTTCCTACTATCTCTCCGAGAGTAGTATCTTCATCTGCAAATCCATAGATTGTGCCTGCAGTTGCTTTGAAAGTGTTTTTTTGAGATGTTTTTGAAATGCCAGCCTCAATTGTTTTGTAATTGTCGATATCTTCTTGTGTGTATTCTATGAATCCGGTTTTTTTCTCCTGTATCGATCCTTTGTATTTACTTTCTGTGTTTTGAAGAGATGGGGGTGTGTCTGTGTCTTGGCTTACTTGCGTGAAATAGTAGTATCCTCCTCCTATTGCCGCAACTGTAAATAGTGATGTCAAAATCACTGATAAAATCCCTACTTTGGGTGTTTTTTGGATGTCCATATGTGTTTTGGTTTTTGTTTTAACTTATATCGTAATATTTTAACACAAAAAATGTTAAAAGTAAACCCGCTTCTTGGCTTTATTTAACTGAGTCTGTAGGAACATCTGTAACGGCTGGTTTTTCCTTTTCCTTTGGGGTTGCTATGGATGGGTTTTCTATTTTTATTTCTATTGCGGATGATGTGCTATAGCCTAAACTATCTATAACTTTTGCAACTATCAAGTGTTTTCCAGGAATGAAGAATTTGGAGAATGTGAGGTATCCTGTGTATGGTGCTATATTTGTGGTGTATTCCTGTTTATCGTCTACGAAGAATTGGACTTCGGATACTTTGTTTTTTGCTTCCGCTTTTATGTCTACGATAATCTTGTTCTTGCTTTCTCCAAGGGAGATTATTGATTGTGAGGTAGGGCTTATTATTGAAATTGTTGGTGGATTTTTTGCTGTTTGCGCTGTGTGAATATTGTCATAATCCGTAGGCGGTACGCCGATCATTATTTTTACGCCTGATGCTTCATCAACTGCTCCTACTGAAGTTTCGCCGTCTTTTAGTGCCGTATCAGCTTTTGATGCAAAATATTTGCGGATATCTTCTTTAAACAACGAAAGTTGTGGAGGAATTTCGTAGTTTTGATATAGAACTTCCTGTACTGCGTCTTGCGGGGTATATTCTGTAGCAAGCAATCCGGAGACTTTGTCTATTTTTACCCTGTAGAATGAGTTCGTTTCGACTTCTGTTGGAATTGAGAAGCTTGGAAAAATGTCTGTTGTGATTTGTGATTTTGGTGTGTTTTCTCCTGGAAGTTTGCCTGATGCTGTAGATACGGAAACTTCTTTTATGCCTTCCGGTCTTGGGAATGCTTCATCCGGAATATTCTTTAATGCATATGACATTACTGCGTTGAAAATTGGCGCAGCTGTGGTGACTCCATCTGCTGAATATGCCAATCCCGACCCGTCTGTGTTTCCTGTCCATACACCTGTGACTATTGTAGGTGTGTAGCCGATAGTCCATGCGTCGGCCGGAGCGACTGTTTTTCCGCCTGCCGCTTTTTTGTTTTCTTTTGTGGAAGTTCCTGTTTTTGCTGCATTTGTGTGACCGCTTATGTGTAGTCGTGAGCTTACTGCGACAGATGCATCTGATAAAATACTGCTTATGCAGTAAGCAATTTGTGGATCTAGGACTTCGTCAAATTCTTTTTGTTTCCACTCTTCCAAAATATCTCCATTTGAATTTACGACTTTTAGGATTGCCGTAAGTTCCGGTTTTTTACCTCCGTTTGCAAATGTTCCGTATGCTGTAACCATTTCTGAAAGAGGAATTTCGCCAGCCCCGATAGCTAATGGATAGCCGTAGCTGTGTGATTTTGTCAGTGTTGTTATTCCAAGTTTTGTAGCAAGGTCTATGATCGGATCTTGTTGTCCTGCGAGGAAATATGCTTCGATTGCAGGAATGTTTCTGGATTGTCCGAGTGCTCTGCGAATAGTCAATTGGCCGAGCCAGTTTCCACTGTAGTTTTCAGGTCTGTCTTCACCGACTTTTAACGGTACATCGTAGAGTGGAGTTGCAGGAGCAAAGCCATTATAAAAGGCTTCCGAGTAGACGATCGGTTTGAATGAAGATCCAGGTTGGCGTGGACGAAGGACTACATTTACATTTCCGTCGATGGTTTCGTCATAGTAATCACGTGAACCTACCATTGCGAGAATTTGGCCTGTCTTTGCGTTGATTGTGAGTATTGCCGCGTTGTTTGTGCCATAGCTTTTTGCATTGTTTTTTCCTATTTCTTCCGCTGTTTTTTCCGCATAGTCCTGAAGGTTTGAATCTAAAGTTGTATATACTTTTAATCCTCCTTTTTCCACGACGTCTTTTCCGTATTTTTCTTCAAGGATTTGTTTTATGTATAGGACGAAATGTGGATGTTTTATTTTTTCCACATATTTTTGGAATTGAATTTTTTGCAGATCGTCCAGTGCTGTTTTTCGTTCTTTTGTTGTGATTGTGCCAAGTTCAAACATTCGCTTAAGTACAAGATCTGTGCGACCCTGAATATAAATTTCCTGACCGTTACCGAGGTCTACGAATTTTCCTATGAGTCCGCGAACGTATTCATCTTGGTTTAAGTCTGTTTCGCCTTTAATTTTTCTGTAATGGATTTCTTCGGATGTAAAATCTTTTAGAAGATGTGAATATTTGTTGTTGCCATATGGATTATATTTTGTCGGAGCTTGAGGCAGAGATGCAAGTACTGAACTTTCCGCCAAAGTAAGGCTTGAAGCTAGTTTGTTGAAATATATTTGTGCCGCTTTTTCGCATCCATATGCGTTATTTCCGTAAGGAATTCGATTTAGATAAAGTTCGAGAATTTTTTTCTTGTCGTATGTGCGTTCTAGACGAATCGAAAGAATGAGCTCTTTTGCTTTTCTGATATAGCTTCTTTCCGATGATAGAAAGCTGTTTTTTACGTATTGTTGAGTGATTGTCGATCCTCCGCGCGGAACTCCTATTCCAAAAATTTCATATAATGCCGCACTTCCTATTCCGACAAGATCATATCCTCCATGTTCCCAAAACCTATCATCTTCTATTGCAACCGTTGCGTTTATTAAATCTTTAGAAATTTTGTCGTATGCGACTTGTTCGCGGTTTTCTTCCCCGTGGATTGTGTAAAGCAGTCCGCCGTCTTTGTCGTATATTTCTGTTGACTGAGCCGCTTGTAATTTTTCGAGATCGGTTACGTCAGGAAGGCCTATGGAAAGGATTCCGACTGTTCCTACGAAAAGTATGATTGAAACCAGTATGAAACCAACTATTATAGTTGATCCCCAGAAGATGATTTTTTGTTTTGTTTCTGCGTCTCTTTTAGGCCAGAATTTTTCCGGAATTATTTTTCTTAACATGCATGCATTTTAGTACAGGATTGGCTTCAAGTAAAGGCTTCCCCTAAAGTTTTTGAAGTTTTACATAGATTGCCAATGCACATTGTTGTCCAAATTTTTGAAGAAAATCTGTTTCTATTAATCTGAATTGTTCAGGATCTTTTGAATATACGTTCATTGAGCCAAGATATTTAGTTCCTATGAAGAGTGGAATTGATATTAATGTTTTGAATTTATGGCTTTTGACTAAGTTTCTGCTTTTGTGTAATTCTGAAGATTCCACATTGTCTACAAGCAGAGGTCTTTTTATTTCAAATGCGTCTTGTGCAATGCTGTTGTTGAATTCTATTCTGTTTTTATTCTGCCATTTCTTGTCTATTCCCATATGGGCAACCATTTCTAGAAATTGAGTTTTTTTGTTGAATAATCTTAAGACTGCGGCATCGGCTTTTGAAAGAAGTACGATGGCGGAAATTACCAGATTGAAAAGAGATTCCAATGATGTGTTTGAAATTGCGGCTTCTGTTATTTCCGAGATGTAATCCATTTGTCTTCTTTGGAATCCTAATTCTTTGTATGCGTCTTGTATGGTTTCAAATCTTTTTTGAAGTTCTGTAGAAGTGCGTTTTTGGTTTGATATATCTCTGTATGTTATCAGGTAGCCGATAAATTTTTCTTTTTCATCTGTTACTTTTGATACAGAAACTGAAACGGGAATTTTTTCTCCGTCTTTTGTGAGTCTGTTTGTTTCGTAATTCCTGATTACTTTGTTTTTTTCCACCTCTTCGATAAGCCTTTTGTTCGCATCTTCTTCTTCTTTTGGGATTACGATATCTATACTTTTACCGATTATTTCTGTTTCTTTGTATCCGAAGATTTTTTGTGCACTTGTGTTCCAAAGTTGAATTTTTCTATTTCTATCAAGTACAACAATTGCTTCCGTTGAATTTTTTATGATCTGGTTTGACAGTCTTTCTTTCTCGGCAAGTTTCTTTATTTTAGAAAGATTTGTGAAAATTCCTATTGTTCCTCCACTTTTTGTCGGTGCGCCACTTATTAAAAGCGGAATTTTTTTTCCGCTTTTGGATAGCATTGTTGCTTCATATTGAGAAGATAGTCCGTGTTCGCGCAGTTTGTGATGATCTTCTATTATTTTTTTACCTTCGTCGTCAAAAAAATCCGTACAATACATTTTTACGGCTTCCTCAAGCGTATATTCCGAGGTTTTTTCGAAGGTTGGGTTTACATATATTGTGTCATGGTTTTTATCTCCTACCCACAAACATTCGTTCATTGCTTCCGCTATGTTTTCGGATTGAACTGCGTCATTGAGAATTTTCCTATCTATAAGCGCTTTTCTTATGGACATTTTGATTGACAACATATGCTATAATTTACTATCATTCTCCCCTAAAATTTGACTATGTCAAGAAAATATGGCAAAGGATCCTACAAAAGGGCCGAACATAGGGGATAAAGATGAGAATCCAGATGATAAAAAAGGACAAGTTTTGCCGGATGTTTTTGGCGGTGTGGCGCAAATTGGTTCCAAGAGTGTGCCTGCAGAAAATGTTTTGGATAGGGAGTTGTCCGTTCCTATCGATGAAATATCGCGTAATGTTTCAGCTACTCTGTCTGATATTGATGTAGACTCTGGGCCTTTTGAGCTTGGTGAATATGACGATGCAAGAATTTGCCTTGATAGATTTTTTGAAGAAGAAGCTTTTTCTCATGAAGAAGCTTTGTTTAAAATCATGGGTCTTTTTCCTGAATTGACAGAAGAAGATTTTGATATTATGAAATTTATAGAAAATATTCCAAGAGAGGCTCTTTTTTCCACATCTTCTGTAAATGGAGAAGGGTCTATAGTAAAAGAAGAAATGATGAGATTGATGGGTAAAAATGTACTTGGGGATTGGAGAAGAGATGGTCGTGCTTTTTTGAAAAATCCCGTATTTCTTATGGGAAGAAATGGTTTTTGTGTTGATACTGCCTTGAAATGTCCGAGGTTTGTCGGAGATGATCAGGATTTAACAAATCTTAAGGTTTCTGAAGAAGAGAAAAAAGATCCTGTTCAGGCTTTAAGATATAGAATACTTTTTTTGAAGGCTTCTCATGAGGCTTTTAGAAAAGATGATGGACATAGGACTGCATACATGGCCGCTCAGCTTTCTGTTTTGATTGGTAAAAATGTCGGACATAGGCGCTCTATTCCTCTTTCTCAGGATCGTAGAATTTTTGATGTTCCATCAGGAGCAATGTTTGATAAAGGAAGTGATAGGTCTAAAGATAGTGCGCGTGGTTTTATAAAGGCGTTATTGTCTCTTATTCTTCCGGACAAGGCTACTTGTGATGCTAAAAATTGTATAGATTATCTTGCGCAGGAAGATTTTGTGTTGGTTGATCTTATGGGACTTGCTAAAAAAATGGAAATTTATAAAGAATTTGAACAGGTTTTTGCTTCTATATTTAAATTGAGACATCTTAGTTTTGTTAAGAGGTTTCATTTAAGTTCGGCTTCGTCCAGTGTTGATAAAATGACGACGAGAAGATCATTGATGGATAATTTGGCGATGATGAAGGAATATTTTGGGAAACCTGCAAAAGTTTTTTCTTTGGGACATGGAGACGGAGTTTTGGAGAATGAGCTTTTGAGTACAACTGGTGATGACGCCATGGTTTCTTCTGTGACCGGAGTGGATTTGCATATGCAAAAAGATGAGAGCGGGCAGTGGACTAAGGATGCAATTGAATTGATCGAAGAAGATCCTAGTAATGATGCCAGGAGAAAATTTGTTAATGTTGCGAGAGGTGAAGATAATGATAGGGGTAGGATAGATAGAGTTTTTGGACAATTTGACGGTCAGGCGGATATTGGTGTTGCGGCTGATTGTCTGCATGAAACTGAAAATCCTTTTGCTTACATGCTGAGGCTATATGAAAATATTAAGCCTGGAGGTTTTCTTTATGTTACCGATCCAATACATTGTCAGGCTACCGATAAAGTTACTAAAATCACGCTAAATCATTTCGATAACACAAGACATGTCAGCTCGATGCTTTCGCTAGAGCAATATTTTGAGATAATAGGTTATCTTACGATGAAAGGTGCTAAGATTTATGATATTTCTATTACACCAGGAACTTACGCAGGATATAACGATACCCTTTGGCGTATAACTTTTTCTATAAGGAAGCCTGATTTGGACTCTGCCGATCCTGCAAAGAGGGATAGTGCTCCATATAAATTGCCAAAAGAAAATATTGATTGGAATCAGGAGATAGTAGCTATTGAAGATATTTTTATGATTTGGCCTCTTAATTGCGTGAAAGAAGATGATAGAGAAAAGGTTTTGGATAAAATCGGACGAAATTTTGGAAAAATTCTGTTTGGAGATGTAAAATCTTTTGTTGCCAAAGGATTATGTGGTGGCGATATTGACACCGCAAAACGATTTGCCTCACAGAGGTCTCCTTATGGTGCTGTTTTGCCAAATCTTTTTGCTAATTTGAGAAATTCACCAATGAACGATCAGTTTGTAGATAAAGAACTCGAGAGGTTTAATCATGTTGCCGGTGAAGTTTTGGCGATTGTTTCGCTGCTTAAGACGGAATGTGAAATTGATATTTCTGAAAAAGTCAGAGAAGTTCCCGGATGGACGTATGTTGAGTTTTAATATTATCTGATTTTTCCTCCTAGTGCTTCCAGACTTGAATGTATTTTTGATTGTGTGTTAGCCATGTCTGAGTCCGTGAGAGTTTTGTCCGGAGATTGGATTGTTATGCTGAATGCCACAGCTTTTTTGCCTTGTTCTACTTTGTCTCCTTCGTAAATATCGAAAAGTTTCACGTCGCTTATTAGATCTTTTTCTGCGTTTTTGATTGTTGATTGTAATGTTCCGATCTCTACGTTTTTGTCTACTGCGACAGAAACGTCCAGTGAAATGCTTGGGAATTTTGGAATGCGTTTGTATGAATTTTTTGTTTCTTCAAGTTTCAAAGTTTCAGTGAAATTTATTTCAAAAAGCGCGATAGAATATTTTTCAAGGTCGTAATTTTTTTGAACTGTTGGGTGGAGCATGAAGCAAGTTGCGAGTGATTTTCCTCTATGGTCAATGAATGTTAGCGATTTTACCGGATGTGCATATGGTGTGTTTTTTGCACCTTTTGCTTCTGCTACATGTGATAAATTAAATTTTTGGATGAATGATTCTACGCATCCTTTTGCTTCGTAAAATATTTTGTCTGATTTTCCTTTTACCAAAATTGCTCCGCAAATTTTCTTTTCTTCGAGTGGGAAATATTCGCCGATTTCGAGATATGTATGACCGATTTCGTAAATCTTCACTTCGCTAAAATTTTTCACATTTTCTTGTAAATTTTTCAAAATATTTGGAGTAAGGGAAGTCACCATGTGCGTTTGTTCCTCTGACAAATAATTTTGAAGTTTCAAATGGTGTGATTCTACGAGAAGTGATTTTTTGATCTCGTTTAGGCCGTAAAATGAGTAGTTGTATACTTCATCGAATCCAAGTCCGTAAGAAAAAAGTTCACGTGTGCGATGTTTTTTTGTGCGTTCGTTGTTTTCGAGTGGAAGTTTTGTAGGTAATTGTGGAAGAGTTGGAGCGATGTTGTCGTAGCCGTAGATTCTCGCTATTTCTTCTGTTAAATCATCTTCTGCAAGTACATCTTTTGTTGCACGGAATGTTGGAACTTCCACTACAAATGTTTTTGTCTTTTTACCCTTTTCTGTGACTTTGAATTCAAGATTTTCCAAAATTCTTTTCATCTCCTGTGTGCTTATTTCTATGCCGATTTTTGATTTTGCTTTTTCTGTGTCTAATGTTATTTTTAATGGTTTTTTGTTGAATTTTTGTATGTCTGTTATAGGTCCTGCAATTATTGCTTCAGGGCAGATTTGTAAAATTAACTCTGCGGCGCGTTTTACGGCTTCCTCGGCCAATAATGGATCTAAGGCTTTTTCAAATCTTTGGACTGAGTCTGTGCGAATGCTGAGTTTCACCGAAGTTTTTCGTACTGAAGATGGATTGAAATTTGCGGATTCAAGAATAATAGAAGTTGTATTTTCGTTTATTCCACTGTGTTCTCCTCCCATGATTCCCGCTACGGCAACAGGTTTTTCTAGGTCTGCGATGACTAACATGTTTGTATCCAGATTTTGATCTTTCCCGTCCAGTGTGCGAATTTTTTCGTTTTTCTTTGCTGTTCTTACAATTATTCCACCTTTAATTAATGCCTTGTCGAAGGCGTGCATCGGTTGTCCGAGTTCCATCATCACATAATTTGTTACGTCTACGATATTGTTGTGAATTCCGTGGCCTATGGCTTTCAGCCTTCTTATAAGCCAATCCGGAGACTTCCCGATTTTTATATTATTGATAATAAGTCCGCAATATCTTGGACAAAGTTCTTTGTCTTTTACTTTTACATCGACACTTTCTCCTGTTTCAGGAATTTTTATATCTACTTTTAATGGCTTGAATTTGCTGTTTGTTATCGCTGCAATTTCACGTGCAATTCCGATGTGTCCCCAGAGATCCGGTCTGTGGGTTAGTGATTTGTTGTCGAACTGCAGGATGATGTCGTCTTTGTGTAAAACGTCTTTTATTGGAGTTCCTATTTCTGGTTTTAGTGCTGACAGGTCGAGAATCTCCCGTGGTCCTTCGTTTGGATTGTTTAGTCCGATTTCGACACTTGCGCAAATCATTCCGTAACTTTCGACTCCACGAATTACCGCTTTTTCCATAACAACCGGTTCGCCTTCTCCATGCCATTTTATTTTTGCGCCTAGGCAAGCGACCGCGACGTACATTCCTTCTTTTATGTTTTGTCCTCCGCAAACTATCTGCAAAGTTTCCTTTCCAATAGATGTTTTTGTGATTTTCAATTTGTCGGCATTTGGATGTGCGGTGATTTCTACGATTTGTCCGACGACGATATTTTCGTAATCTGCTGACTCGTCAATAACGTGATCTACTTCAGCAGTTTTTAATGTAAGCAAAGTTCCAAGATCTTTTCCGTTTACATCTTTCGGTAGTTGCACGAAGTCCTTAAGCCAATTTAGGGATACTAACATTTTTAAAATTGTTTATTAAATCTTAGGTCGCCGTTTGTGAGGAGGCGAATATCATCGATTCCATAACGCATCATTACGAGTCTGGTAAGCCCAAAACCGAATGCCCAACCTTGATATTCTTTTGAATTTATTCCGCCGGCTTTTAAAACATTTTCGTGAACCATTCCTGCGCCCATGAATTCCATCCATCCGGAATGTTTACAAACTCTGCATCCTCTTCCTTCGCATAGTAGACACGAAAAATCGACTTCGAGTCCCGGCTCAACGAATGGAAAATATCCAGGCCTAAATCTCACTTTTACAGGTTTCTTAAAAAGTCTTGTGAGAAATTCCGCTAAAACTCCTTTCAAATGTGCGAGTGAAATATTTTTGTCTATTAATAATCCTTCAACTTGGTAAAACATGCTGTCGTGGCTTGCGTCCGTCGCTTCAAAACGGAAAACTCTTCCTGGAACGATAAGCCTTAGTGGTGCTCCGTATTTTTCCATCGCACGAATTTGGACAGGCGATGTTTGTGTGCGCAAAACCATTCTTCCGTGATCTGCGTCATCTTTTTCTTGAATGAAAAATGTGTCCTGCATGTCTCTGGCAGGATGATCTTTTGGAATATTTAAGCTTTCAAAATTGTAATGCTCTGATTCGATTTCAGGGCCATCTGCAACGGCAAAACCCATTTGTGAAAAAATTCTTTCGACCTCTTCCTGTAATTGAGAAAGCGGGTGAATGTGGCCTAGAGGTCTCATAGATCCCGGAATTGTTGTGTCAAAAAATTCTTTTGAAAGTTCTTTTGCCAGTTGTTTATCTTCGAATTCTTTTATTTTTTTCGCGAAATGTTCTTCAAGCGTTGTTCTTGTGGCATTGCAAAGTGGACCGACTAGGCGTTTTTCCTCATCGGAAAGATCTTTCAATCCTTTTAGTATAATAGTTAGGTGACCGGTTTTTCCTAAATATTGTACTTCAATTTCTTTTGTTCGTTCTAAGCTGTCCGCTTTTTCTAGGGCGGAAAGTGCGTCAGATTCCAATCTTTTTAAAATTTCTTGCATGAATGTTTTACAAATTTACGAAGGTAATTTAGTCGTTTTGTGTGGTTTTGGCAACAAAAAAGCCCTCGATTGCTCGAAGGCTTTTTGAAAGTGAAACTTTCTAAAGATGATTATCTAACAGCATCTTTAAGAGATTTTCCAGCTTTGAAAGCAGGAAGTTTCATTGCAGGGATTTTGATTTTCTCCCTTGGGTTCCTTGGGTTAACACCTGTACGAGCAGCTCTCTTTGAAACACGGAATGTTCCAAATCCAGTTACTGTTACGTTTTCACCCTTCTTAAGGCTTTTTGTGATCATTCCTAGAACTGCGTCTAGAACTGCTCCCGCTGCCTTTTTTGTGACACCAGCTGATTCAGCTGCGCCAGCTACTAGATCCTGTTTTGTCATAGTAGGATTGGTTAAAGATAAATAATGAAAGTGCTTTTTAAGCCCGTGTGCATTATATGCGTGCGTTTAGCCAAATCAAGAGATTTGTTTTAACAGAATGGCTTTTGACAGGGGAAAATGGCATGTTTGTGTTTGAAAAGAGCTTAACTTTGGCTTTCCTGAGCCGTTTTCAAAATTGCTTGCAGGTTTGTCAAGGTTGTTGCGTGGATTGTTTTAGGTTCCGCTTCTTAGAATTAAGAATGCTAAATATATTGTGTATAAAATTAAGAATGTTATTCCTGTCCATCTACTTAGTATGTATTCGTGCTGAGCAAAAAATCTTTTTCTTCTTAGTAGTGAAAATAAAATTATACCAACCAACGTTGCGATGAGAATGTCTGTATTATTTATACTGTTTATTTTAATTGGTCTGATTGTAGCGCTTAATCCCAAAATCCATAAAGTGTTAAAAATATTTGAGCCAACTATGTTTCCGATTACTATATCTGATTTTTTCTTGTGTGCTGCAACCATGGAGGTTGCAAGTTCCGGCAAAGATGTACCTATTGCGATTATCGTTGCTGCAATTACGAATTTGCTTACACCGAGTGATGTTGCTATTTTTACGGCGCTTTCAACCACCCATTCTCCTCCTATTGGTAGTGATATGAGTCCTATTATTGTCAAAAAAATTGCTGTTGTGGTTGAAAGTGTTTTTTCTTTATTTTCACTGAAAATTTCTATTTTTGTAATTTTATATGTATATATTAAAAATATTACAAAAAAGAAAATCATTATTAATCCGTCTGTTTGCGAAAGTATTGCTGATTTATTAAGAAAAAAATTGTTTCCTAAAATCCAAGTTAAAATTAGTGATAATATTCCAATTGGTATTTCTATTAAAACCTGTCTTCTTCTTACTGTTAATGGATGAATAACTGAAGCTATTCCAAGGATTAATAAAATATTTGCTATATTGCTTCCTAAAATATTTCCGAGTGCAATATCTGAATTCCCCTGTAAGCTTGCCTGAACGTTTATTAATAGTTCGGGTGCTGATGTGCCAAAGGCTACGACTGTTAATCCGATTGCAAGTTCAGATATTTTTAATTTTTTTGCAATTGATGATGCTCCTTGGACAAGGAAATCGGCTCCCTTGACAAGCAAAGCGAATCCCAAGATTAAAAAGATTATGTACATGTCCATAAAATAACATGTTTGCTTGAAATCATGAAAGTTCTTAAGTTTTGCAAATGATAAAACGAAACTTGACTTAAAAATAGTGCTGATATAACAATGATTGGTAAAACTTTTGAATTTTTAGCGAAAATTATGTCAAAAAATTTAGTGATAGTTGAGTCTCCGGCAAAAGCAAAAACTATATCAAGATTTCTCGGAAAAGATTACAAAGTCTTGGCTTCTATGGGCCATGTTCGCGATTTGCCAAAATCAAAAACAGGAATAGATACAGAGCATGATTTTGAGCCGACATACAGTGTTTCTCCTGATAAAAAGAAAGTTGTGACGGAATTAAATAAAGAACTTGCGAAGGCTGATAAACTTTGGATCGCAACTGATGAGGACCGCGAAGGAGAGGCGATTGGGTGGCATCTACTTCAATGTTTAAAAGGTGCGAAAACGAAATTTAAAAAATCAAGAATTGTTTTTCATGAAATTACGGAAAATGCTATAAAAAGCGCGATCGAGCATCCTCGAGATATGGATCAAAATATCGTGGATGCGCAACAGGCGAGAAGAGTTTTGGATAGACTTGTTGGTTATGAACTTTCTCCGTTGCTTTGGAAAAAAATCAGATATGGGCTTTCTGCTGGTCGTGTACAGAGTGTGGCAGTTAGACTTGTTGTAGAAAGAGAACGTGAAATTCAGGCGTTTAAACCCGAGGAATATTGGCAAATATTTGGCGAGTTTGAGAAAAATGCGGGCAAACAAGATGCGCAAAAATTTACAGCTGAGCTTATAAAAAGAGGAGAGCAGAAGGTCGAAATGAAAAATGAGAAGGATACGACTGATATTTTGGAGGAAATAAAAGGTGCGAAATATAAAGTAAAAAGTGTTGAAGAAAAAGATGTTTCAAGATCTCCCTCTGCACCATTTATAACTTCGACTTTGCAACAGGAGGCTTCGCGTAAACTTAATTTTCCTGTGAAAAAAACCATGATGGTTGCGCAGGGACTTTATGAAGGTGTGGACATAGGAAACGGGCATATCGGTCTTATCACTTATATGAGAACTGATAGTGTGAATTTATCTGAATTTGCGCTTACGGGAATCAGACAACAGATCGTGAAAGAATATGGGGAAAAATATGCACTTAAAGAACCGCGTAAATTTAAAGGAAGAAAAAGCGCGCAGGAAGCGCATGAAGCGATTCGTCCTGTAGATATCACTATTCATCCGAAAGATGTTGCCGCGAAACTTACAAAAGATCAGGCTAAGCTTTATGAACTTATTTGGAAACGTGCGATGGCTTGTCAAATGCAAGAGGCGATTTTGAGTAGAACGACTGTTGATATTGAAGCCGAAAAAGGCTCGACTGATACAAATTATGTATTTAGAGCAAATGGTCAGGTTATAAAATTCCCCGGTTTTATGGAAGTTTATATGGAAGGTAGTGATTTGGAGGAAGACACAGATGATGGAGATAAAATTTTGCCAAAACTTGAAGAGGGTGAAAAAGTTGATTTAGAAAAACTTGATCATTCACAGCATTTTACGAAACCGCCGGCAAGATATACTGAAGCTTCTTTGGTCAAAAAACTTGAGAGCGAAGGGATCGGCCGACCGAGTACTTATGCGCCGACAATTTCTACAATTGTTGCGCGTGGATATATTAAAAAGGAGGCGAAAGCTCTTGTGCCGACAGATGTTGCTATGGTTGTGACGGATATGTTGGTGGAAAATTTTCCTGAGATTGTGGATTATAAATTTACTGCGGAACTTGAAGAAAAATTGGATAAAATAGAAGAAGAAAAAACGGAATGGGTTCCTGTTATAAAGGCTTTTTATGGGCCTTTTCATAAAGCGATTTTGGAAAAAGACAAGACTCTTAAAAAGTCTGACATGGTAAATGAAGAGACTGATGAAATGTGTGAAAAATGTGGAGAAAAAATGATTGTCAAACTTGGAAGATTTGGAAAATTTTTGTCATGCAGCAATTATCCAAAGTGTAAAAATGCCCGACCGTTAGCCAAAAACATGGGTGAAGCTGTTTTGAGCGGAAGTGTTTCTGTCAGTGAAGAAAAACTTGAAGAACTTGTTGAGGAAGGAAAATTGACTCAAGAACAAGCCAAACAAGTTGAAGAAAAAAATGAAAAAATTGCAGAATATGAAAAGGAATTTAAGGATAAAAAATGTGAAAAATGTGGAGAGCCGATGGTCGTGAAGCATGGAAGATTTGGTGCATTCTTGGGGTGTAGCGCTTATCCGAAATGTAAAAATATTGTTTCGATTGTGATTTCTTCTGGAGTGAAATGTCCTGTTTGTAAGGTCGGGCAGCTGATTGAACGACACACGAAAAGGGGCGGACGTGTTTTTTGGGGATGCAATAAATATCCAAAATGCAAATTTGCGACATGGAGTAAACCTATCGAAATTGATAAAGATGGAACTTTGATCGTGGAAGATAAGGAGGGGAATCATGTTCCGTATGTGGATACGAAAGAGAAAGAGGAAGAATAAACGAGAAAGATTCCCTTGAAACGGCTTCGCCCCGCACAGCGGGGCTGCAGAATGTTTCTGCGAAAACCTTTCTCATTTATTCTTCTTTTTGCTTTTCATTATTATTACAAAAAAAGACCCTCCTATTTCTAGAAAGGTCTTTTTGATTGTTGTAATTATTTAGCTGGTGTAACAGGTGCTGGTGCTACTGGAGCTGGAGTTGTTGCGTCTTTTGCTGCTCCGTTAAGTTGTGTTCCAACATCTTTTGCAGTGTCAGAAATTCCTTTGTTTACGTCATTCACAGTGCTTTGTAGTTTGTCCTTAATCCAAGAACATCCTGTGAATAGAAGAGATGCTCCAATCATTGAAGCGATTACAATTTTGTATGTTTTTTGCATACTTAATTTGTTTAAAAAATAATGAGGGATTTCGGTCATATTCTAGCACGCTTGAGCCAAAGGTAAAGAGAAAATCAAATTCTTTACTTTTCGGGGTGGACTTGTATAATTCTATCATGACTTTTAAATTTCCTCGTTTCGTATTATTGGTCTTTGTTTTGGCTCTTTCTGCCAATGTTGTTTTTGCTGAAGGAGATCCTGCAATTGTCGGTGGTGACGTGAATTGCAGCGGGAAGATTATGGGTAAAACAAAAATTTCAAATGCGAATTTTGGATATATTGATTTTGATTCTCATCCAAGTCCTTATTCCGATGCGAATAAAGTTACCGATCTTTCTATAGTTGGGCTTGGCCAGGGACTTGCTCCTGCCGACAGGAATCTTGCGGCGTGTTTGGATGCTAAAAACAGTGTTGCTGTTCCTTTGATTGCGGATGAATATGTTGTAAAAGGATATGCTTGGAATACAAATCTTGGGTTTTTCTCTTTTTTCTGTGATGGTGGAAAAAATCAAGGTGTTGATTGTGGAGCTTTTAACTATGGCGTGAAAGTTGGGGTGGCAGATGGAGCCGGTAAAAGACTTCTTTCCGGAAATGCATGGAATCCGTCTTTTGGATATATTCAATTTGCCGGAGGAGGTGGAATTCCGTATCAAGTTTCTGCTGATAAAGACGGAAAACTTTCCGGATATGGATGGACAGAAGCTAAAGTTTGGGTTGATATGGCTGGAGTTACCATGCAAATTCCAGGAAAACAGGCTGTTAAACCTGTTGTTATCGGACCTTGTTCCGGCAAGCCTTTTGCTTGTTTGGAAGTTACTGATCCTGATAAAGGGCTTGATAAAGTTTTGAGTGGAGGAAATAGTTCCGGTGGTATAAAAATTGGTTCTGATCCTGATATAAAAGTTGCGAATGGCGTTGATGAATATCAGGTTAGCTTGTATTTGATGGAAGCGGATGGAGTGACTCCGATGGATAAAACTAAGTATGATATTGGGCAAATTACTTTCTCGTGGAGTGATACTGTGAAGATAAAACAAGATGTTGGTAGTTCTGTTGGCACATCGCTTGATAAGGTTGAGAGTCCATGGTCGCAAGGAACAGGAGGTATTATTTACAAACCGATAACTGTCAGTCTGAGTGATTTTACTGAAACTCCTGGAGGAAGTGGGCATTATATATTAAATAAGACGATAAAATCTTACGCTCCGACGACGGATATGAATGTTTCGTATACCTCCAGTTTTAAACCAAATTCTGCATTTAAGAATGAAGTGTTTTTTAATAGTATGAAAGATTTTGGAAATAAAATTCCTGTTGTTAAAGAATCAAATAGGTTGAAGCTTTCAAAGATGGATCTTCCTATTACTGTAAAAGCTACAGGGCAGGCGCCTGTTACTGCTGACGGAAAAGTGTATAGTAATATTTCATATCCAAACGGAAAAGACGGACTTTTCTTTCAATTCAGGCCTGCCGTGGAAGTGAGTAATCTTTTTTCACCAGGCAATGCCAGTGATTCTATAACAGGATTTAGGTCTATTCCTTTTTCTTTTAAGGTTGGTGGAAAAAAAGACAGTAAGCTTGCGGCTTCGGCAAGCGTTGATTTGAAATTGGATTATGATAAAACGATGACTGATGATACTTGTGCGGCAAATGGAGAAGATATTGTCGGTGGTGGATTTACTGTAAGTTTTGTGCAGGGAGGCAACAGCTATACATGGCAAAATGTTGGAAATGCTTTGTATAGTTTTGATTTGCAGGCTGTTGCTACTTTGCCCGATTACGATAGTTTGAGCGATGCTGACAAAGCGGCTATTGCAAAGCCTTGTATGCAGGCGATGGGGCCATCTCTTTATAGTATTGTGAAATATACAGTTGATGGAAAAAATGTAAGTTATTATTCGAATAAACTCCCTAGAATTATCAGTGCGGTCTCAAATCCTGTGGCTGTAATTTATGGAAATCTTTATGCGGCAAAAGCATTTAGTCCAAGTGCTTCTGTGGAGACTCAGGAGACCGGAAGTAAGAGTGTGAATATTGTGCGTGATGGTATTTATGAAAATATTACGAGTAAAATTCCTGGTGTTGTTTTGGAAAAAGATCCGATTGCTGCGGTTAAAAATACAAAAAATTGTACTATCGTAGATAATGGGCTTAGTGGATGTTCCGGGCCTCCTGTTTCTGTGACAAATGTTGATGGAACAAATGTTTCTGTCTATAAAAATACTGATGTTCATATAAATCTTTCAAGCTCTTCAGCATATACCGATAATCAGACGGTTGTTGTTATGAATGGAAATATTTATATAGATTCAGATATTTATAAGAGTGCGCCAAGTACTGATAAAGTGCAGATTATTGCTCTTCGTCCTTATTCAGCAGGATGCAATAAGGGAAATATTTATGTGAAAAATAAGGTGAAAAATATCAATGCAAATGTGTTTAGCGATTGTTCCGTTTTTTCTTATGTTGATGAAGATAAAATAGACCCAAATACCGGTCTTTATAAGTGGACTGATTTTAGCGAAATGATTGATTCTTTGAGTTATCAATTGAGGTGGTTTGGAAGTATAGCCTCTCATAATACCGTTGGAGGATCGGATCTTGATAAAGATTTGAAAAATCCATTGTCTTATCTTTTGGATGGATTTAAAGCATGGCCTACGAATGGTCTTACCAGTGATCAAAAGCTCGCTATTCAATCCTATGATTTGAATTATTTGAGACTTTTCAAGCTGTCTATTCAGACAAATGAACTTGGAATGCCGATAGATCAAAGTTGTAAAAAAGGCCTTAGTCTGGAGGAAATGTTAAAAATAAAAGACTATTCTTTGGGGCAGTCTGATGATACTGTTTATGGTGATGATGGAGTTACTGAGTGTGACGGAATAGATGCCTTATCTCCTTATGATGCGGCTAGTAATTCAGGTGGAGACTTGGTTGCGCCTGTAGATGCGACAACATTGGCGCAGGGGCTTAAAGATGGCGAATATGACCCTATCTATGTGATCTTCTCTGCATCGACGTCGCCGTTGTTTAAGAAATAGTAGCCTCTGAAAAATATGTATTGTTGCGTCAACAGTCTTTACCACTCGGTGGAAATTTCAGGGTGGTTTTTTAATGCATCGGCCATTACTTTTTTCATTTCTTGGACTTTTTCCTGTGTTTTCGCTTCAAATCTTAGTGTGAGATTTGGGCTTGTGTTTGAGGCTCTGATTGCGGCCCATGAATCTTCATCAAAGTGGATGCGCACTCCGTCGATTGTTATGCAGTCGTAGATTTTTGTGAAATGGTCGACCAATTCTTCTACTATTTTGAATTTTGAATCATCTGAACATGGAACTTTTATCTCCGGTGTTGCGATTGTGCGTGGTACATCATTGAACATTTGAGAAACTGGATGCGTGTGTTTGCTTACTATTTCGAGAATTTTCAGCGCTGCTAAAAATGCGTCATCAAAGCCGTAATAATTTTCCGCGAAAAATAAATGTCCCGATGTTTCTCCTCCGATGTCGGCATGTTCTTCTTTTATTTTGTTTTCTATAAAACTGTGGCCTGTTTTTGACATTATTGTCAGAGCTCCAAAATCTTTTAATTTATTTATTATGGCTTGTGAGAATTTTGTATCAAAAACCACTTTTGGATTTTTTATGCGTTCTGTCAGGTCGCGAACTAGCATTAGTAAAACAAAATCCGCTGCATACATTTTGCCTTGTTCATCTACGATTCCCGCCCTGTCCCCATCTCCATCAAAAGCGATTCCGATATCTGCATGGTGTTCTTTCACTGCTTTCATAAGGTCTTTCATGTTTGCCTCTTCTTCCGGATTTGCTTCGTGATTCGGAAAATTTCCATCCGGTTCACAGAAAAGTTCTATAACTTCGCATCCCAGATTTTTGAGAAGTTCCGGAGCGAATTTTCCTGCGACTCCGTTTCCTGCGTCCACAACAACTTTTATTTTTTTATTTAAATGTTTTTTTAAATCCAGTTTTACTTTTGAAAGCAGGTCCTGCATGTACAATGGCCAGATGTCTTTTTTGTCTAATGTTCCTTGTTTTTCTGCTTTGGAAAATTTTTGTGATTGAATTATTTTTAAGATTTCTTGTAAATCTTCTCCGCAAATCGAGTGTGCGTTTTTTGCAACTGTTTTTACCCCGTTATATTCTTTTGGATTGTGACTTGCCGTGATGTTTGTGGCGCTATCAAATGGTAATGCACACGATGCCCAGTATATCATTGGCGAAATTGAAGCGCCGATGTCTGTTACGTCGATTCCACATTCCAAAACTCCTTTTATAAATCCCGCTTTAAGATCTTCACTTGTTAGTCTTATGTCGCAACCAACGGCCATGTTTTTTGTTGCATATTTTTCTTTTAGATATGTTGCAGTCCCGAGTCCTATCAAATAGGCTGTTTCATTTGTGAGGTCTGCCGTTTGACCTGCATCTTTTGGCGCTGCTATGCCACGAATATCGTATGCTCTGAAAATGTTTGGATTTAAATTTGTCATAATTTAGAATGAAGAATTGTTGTATTTTGTTTGATCCATCGTGTGCTGGATGATTTTTATTCTTGCAGGAATTTTAAATTTTTTTATCAAATCCGCGCATGCTTTTGGAACATAATGTTCCCATTTATCATTTTCTAAAATTGCTTTTCTGACTTTTGTCGCACTGACTTCAAATTTTCTTTTCAGATTTTTGATCTTTATTTTTTTCCCGATGTAACATGCTTTTACTATTTCGGAGCCTGTATAAACTGTGTCGTATGGAGGGACGTAAGTGTTTACATGTTCAAACCAAAGATAATAATTATTTATATTTCGAATTGGAATGATTCTGTATTTTTCAGATGAAATTTTTGCTTCTTTTAAGCATTCGTCGATAATCTGAAATCGCTCACTCGCAGTCATTGGATTTTCAGGAAGGAAGCTGTTTTCTGCGCTTCCGATTGCGATAATCACGCGATCATTTTCTTTTAAAATTTCCTTGATAACCTCAAGATGACCTTTGTGGAAAGGTTGGAATCGTCCGATAAATAAAGCAGATTTCATGTCTAAAGAATATTGAAAAATCTTTTTTAATTCAAGACGATAAGATGTGGCGGGTGTAATTTATGCTGATTTATGTCTATCAATCTGAATATTTTGTGGACCAAATTTGGATTTATGCCTTTGTCTATTAGGTTGTCTTTTGTCAGACCTTTTTCAACCTGTGATAAAATCATATCCATTTCTTTGTATGACATGCCAAGTTCTTCTTCATCTGTTTGTCCTGGATAAAGCTCTGCTGATGGAGCTTTTGTAAGAAATTCATCCGGAAGTCCCAAGTGTTCCGCCAATTTGTATACATCTGTTTTCAGCATATCGCCGATGACTTCGATGTCTGCCGCAAGGTCTCCGTATTTTGTTCCGTAGCCTAAAAAAAGTTCTGTTTTATTTGATGTCCCGATAACGAGTGCATTTTTTGTATTTGCAAAATTATAAATGATCGACATTCTTACGCGGGCTTTTACGTTTATTTGAGCCAAATCGCTTGGTTTCCATGGAAGCGCGAGAAAATCTGTCAAAAATTTATTTAAAGGAATTGTGAAAAATTCCACTTTTAAAAATTGGCAAAGTGTTTTTGCGTGCATGTAATTTTCTTCCAATGAAATGCCTTTTTCCGGCATAAGAAGTGCGGTGACATTTTCAGCTCCGAGTGCGTCTACTGCTAGTTTCAGTGATACAGCGGAATCGATTCCGCCACTAACCCCGATGACTGCTTTTTCAAATCCGTAAGTCTTGAAATATTTGTGAATCTCCGCAAGAATTTTTGTGTAAATATTGTGCATAGTTTTTATATTAAGAAAGGAGGTAAATATACCTCTGCAAAAGAACTAAAACAATATAACTTTACTTATACCTCTTGACGGCTTGATTCACTTCCAAATCCTGTGTGCGTTTCCTTAATGTTTCGCGCTTGTCGTAGAGCTTTTTGCCTTTGCAGATTCCGATGCGAAGTTTTATTAAACCGTTTTTTGGATAAAGTTCCAGAGGGATTATTGTGGTTCCTTTTTGTTCAAGATTTTGTGCAAGTGTCGCGATTTCTTTTTTACTCAAAAGTAATTTTCTAGGTCTTACAGGATCGATAGCTTTTGTATCCGCGAATTTGTAGTTTGAAATGTGTGCCTGTTTCAAAAAGGCTTCACCGTTTTCTACTGTAACAAAGGCACCTTTCAAATTTGCCTGTGATTTTTTTATGGATTTTACTTCAGCTCCGTTAAGCGCTATTCCGGCTTCGAAGTTTTCCAAAATAATATAATCGTGATACGCCTTTTTATTTTTTGCGTAATAATTTTCTTCTTTTTTTGTGGTCGAATTTTTCATTCGTGATTTGTATTCAAGGAAAATAATTGCTTTTTGTCGGGTTGGATTATACTATGAATTTGCAGTGATGCATAAATTTTAATCCATTTTCTATGGCAAATATTACAGAAGTTACCACAAAAGGGTACTTTCAAAGAATCATTGATGCTGTTCAAGGCGTTGTGATTGGTATTATTCTTTTTCTTGGAGCGTTCGGAGTTATTTATTGGAATGAAGGGAAAGTTGATATTTCAGATATTGGAAAAACTGCGATGAAAGTTTCCGCTGAAAATGTTGATGCTTCCGCTGAAGGGAAATTGATTGCTGTGACAGGAAAAGCTGTGTCTACTGAGAAACTTGGGGATGCTATGTTTTTGAAACCTGCTGACTATCTTGCTGTTTCAAGAAGGGTTGAAATGTATTCATGGATTGAAAAATCAGAATCAAAATCAAGTACAAACACAGGAGGTTCTGAGACAACATCTACTACATATTCTTATTCTACAGGTTGGACTTCTTCTCCAGGATCAAGCTCTAATTTTAAAGATCCTGCAGGGCATACAAATCCTGAAATGACTATTCAAAATGATTCTTTCCATGTTCAATCTGCAAAAGTCGGGGCATATGAAGTATCCGATATGTCAAAACTTGTTTTACCTTCTTATGAAAATTTGACTCTTAAAAAAGAAGATCTAGATCTTGGTAAAGGTGTTTTTGATGGTGGATATGTGTTAGTTGGAAAGGGAACACTTGCTACTCCACAGGTTGGAGACTTGAGGATTTCTTATGCTGTTGTAAAAAATAATTTGAATGGAACTGCTTTTGGAAAATTGGAAAGCGGAAAACTTGTGACATATGTAGATCAAAAAACAAATGAATCTTTGTACAGACTTTTTACCGGAACATTTGATGAAGCTGTTGCCCAAATGCATTCTGAATATACGATGTGGCTTTGGATTTTCAGAGCGATTGGATTCTTTATGATGTGGATCGGTCTTAGCGCTTTGTTTGGACCGATAAGTGTAGTGCTTGATGTTCTTCCTGTTCTTGGTGCGCTTAGTCGTGGAGCTATAGGATTTTTAACATTCCTTGTTTCTTTGGTTTTGAGCATTTTGGCTATTGTTGTTTCCATGTTAGTGCATAGCCTTGTTGCAATGATTGTTGTTGCAGTCGTTGGAATTGTTGTATTCATCGTTGTGCTCAAGCTGAAGGCAAAAAAGCCTACTGTTGTTCGCGCGTAAATTTTGATTTATAAAACAGGTTTAAAATTCATCTACAAGAAGCATCATGAAAAATGCGCTTGTACATTGACTTTTTGCCCATAAGGAAGGATATTTTAATTGCATTTTATTTCTTAAACCTCATTTAAGATGCCAGTTAAAAAAGGAAAAAAGAAAGTTGCTAAGAAAGTAGTAAAGAAAGTTATGAAAAAAGTAGCTAAAAAGAAAGTAGCAAAGAAACGCAAATAGTATTTGCTTAGCAATGAAAAAAGACTCTTCTCACATTGTGGGCGGGGTCTTTTTTTGTTAATATGTTTTTGTAATTAAATATTTTTTATTTTAAAATTTTATGAAAAAATTATTATCGATATCTTTGATTGCGATGTTTGTTTTTGTTGGATGTGCTCCGGTAAATCCTGTTGAGAAAAAGATTGAAAATGTCCCTGTAGAAACAAAAAAGGTTGATGATAAAGATGCTGCGGTTGAAAAAGTTGTACCTGAAGAAAATAAAAAAGTTGCTCCTGCAGAGACGAAAAAAATAGTTCCGGAGAAGGAGCCAGAGGCCAAAGTCGAAGAGCCTAAGACGCAACCTGAAGAAGTTAAGCCACAAGCTGAGCCTGTAACTGTAGCTCCTCAAACAAAAGTTGTGATGATTAGTGATTTTGCTTTTGTTCCTTCGTCTGTTACGATAAATAAAGGGGATACTATCGTGTGGAAACATGATGATGTTGCAACGCATACTGTTGTTTCTCCCGGGCTTTTTGAAACTCAAAATCTTGAAAGAGGCGGAAGTTTTTCTTTCAAATTTGATACTGCCGGAACTTATGATTATTACTGCGGAATACATTCTTCTATGAGAGGAACTGTTGTTGTGAAATAATCTAAATTTTTTTTATGTTTGTATCTGAAACAAAAAAAGCTTTTGTTGTCGCGGTTGTAACTAATGCGGTTGATTTTGCTTTTCATTATTTTTTGACTCATCCGATGGAGTCTTTGACGTATTTTGTTATTAAATTTTTATTGGCATTTTTTGTTGCGACTTTTCTTTTTACTTTTTCTTCTTATGTTAAATCCGTCGGTGGAAAAAAAGTTGGTATTATTTGTCTGTTTGGACTTATCTTTAGCACGTTGATGAGCACCTATTATAGGGCTTGGGAACTTGGAGAAGCGCATGTGCCATTTGGGTCGCGTGCTCCGGAAATTTATGGAATTCCAAGAGACAATTTGATTCTTTTTAGTGGAACATGGTGGTTTGGCCATGCACTATTTTTTATAATCGGAGTTTTGGTTGCAAATAAAATTATCTTTTCTATGAAGGCTGAAAAATAATTTCAGGTTTGTTTTTAGTGGTAATCCATCTTTGAGGCTTCGATTTTTTCTGCTTCCAGCAATGCATCTTCAGGTGTTATCCGTCCTTTACGCAAGCTTTGATGAATATCGTTAAGTTGTGAAAATTCAGCATCATTTCCTCCCATCATAGCTATGTTTTGGCGAATCTGCAGAATTTTTTGTTCTACGGCGGCTATTGCCAATGCGTTCTCGTTTGGTTGGCTTGCTGATTGTTCCATGAGTTTGTTTTATTTGGTAGAACTGTTTTTTCAGTGGCGGGGGAAGAAGGATTTCCCCTCCGAGGATAAACTTTTCATCCCCTGCTAATAATAAACTGGCGGAGGGAGGGGGATTCGAACCCCCGATCCGCTTTTGACGGATGCCGCCTTTCCAAGACGGTGCACTCGACCACTATGCGACCCCTCCTCTTTGATAAGCTTACTGCGCTCAAGTGGTGGCAGAGCCACATACTTTCGCTTGTTCGCGCTCGCGCCGTGCGCTCGCTTTTGTAGGCTTCGCTTCGCTCAGAAGTGGCAGAGCCACATTCTTCGCTAGCTACGCGCTCGCGCCGTGCGCTCGCCTTTGTAGGCTTCGCTTCGCTCAGAAGTGGCAGAGCCACATTCTTCGCTAGCTACGCGCTCGCGCCGTGCGCTCGCTTTTTTATAAGCTCACTTGTTTACTCAAGGGTCACAATATATCACTTACTTATTTTAAAATGTAGTTTATTTCTTTTTTTTCGCTCCCTTGTTTGCCCAATTGTAGAAACATGCGAAGATGAATCCGACTACGAAGCCAACTATTGCTGTGATGATTATAAGGCTTACAGACAGTCTCCAGTCAAATTCGTTTATTATTAACGGACTTTGCATCATGTGTACTTTGAAGATGAAGTCTGTTAAAGGTTTTGCGTAATTTGTTGCAACTAAAATTGACCAAATTACGTGAAGAAAAGAGACGAAGCCTCCGAGGGCCAAGCCTACTTTGAATTTATTTAACATATCTTTGAGGGTTAGGAGATATTTATTATGTTATAGCATTTTTTGAGTGTTTTTGTTAAGTTTGTTTTGTGATAATTATTTTAGATTTATGACTTATTTCCTTCAATTTTTGGTTTTTGTGATTGCACTTCTTGTGGCGATGACAGTGCACGAAGCTTCGCATGCTCTTATTGCATATTATCTTGGTGATCCGACTGCGAAAATTCGCGGAAGACTCACGCTGAATCCTATTGCTCATCTTGATCCTGTTGGAAGTTTACTTTTTTTAATTACGCAAAGAGTTGGTTGGGGAAAGCCGGTTCCTGTGAATTCGATGAATTTTAAAAATCCCGTGAAAGATAGTGCTCTCACTTCTTTGGCCGGACCTGTTTCAAATTTTATTTTGGCTTTTGTACTGGCGATTCCTATGAAATATCTTGGAGCGTATTTGCCTGATTTTGTGAATTTACTTCTTTGGACTATTTTTCATGTGAGTATTTATCTTGGAATTTTTAATCTTCTTCCTTTCCCTCCGCTTGATGGTTCAGGCATTTTGGGGCTTTTTATCCCGAAGCGTTTTTATCCTCAATATCAGAATTTTCTGCAAAATGGTGTTAAATATTTTATTGCCATAATCCTGATTGATGTCTTTATTATAGACTCTATCTTCAAATTCTCGTTTTTGCACTACTTTATGGGCTTTATGCATGATTGGGTAAGCACCGTTTTACTTTTGGGCACCTAGATGTAGTGGCGTGAATAGGTGATAAGGCGCATTATTTGGTGGCGTTGATCTTCGGCGAATGGCTTGTGGAAGCCCTTTACAATGCCTTGGTGATTATATACAATGAGGATGCTCGATTCTGCACGTCAGAGTCTTATGTACTCTCTCTATCATATAGCTTACGGGAGTCCGGTATCTCTTCCTCACTGCGGTGGGGTGACGAGGACATCCACCTGGTTTCAGGGGGGCAACAGCACTAAAGACAGCAACGACATAATGGAGCAAAAAACCTGATTATCTGTCCAGCGATGGACAAATCATCAAAAATTTTACAAGGGATTTCAGAACTCACTCTCTAAAAAGTGTGGGTTTCTTGTATTCATCTATACATCAAATTGATAGAAGCGTGTCCATCTAAATCTTTTGTTGCTGCTGCGCAAACTTCAGTCGATATGTGTTCGCTTATTTGAGCCGATGCACAAACTCCGCCGAATACTTTTGGAGTGTGTCCAAAATGTCCTTCCGCTAATCCAACAGGGCCTATGCTTATGTGATGTGGTAATTGATATTGACCTGACGCTTCAGTTCTCCATTGTTGGCTGTCTATGATTGAAGAGCTGTGTAATGCTACTTTTTCTCCGTGATACCCAAGAGTCAAATTTCCTCCAAGTCTTTTTTCAAAATCAGATGTTGATAATGGAATTTTTGCTCCTACTTCTGCGTTGAAATGCCCTGCATGAAGGGCAAGGCCTTGTGTTGTGTATGGATCTATATGTGTTTCATGTCCGATTTTTGTTCCTCTGAAAAAGTATCCTCCGATTTGGGAAACTTGATCTGATAAATGAAGTTGATTAGCTTTGAATCCAATTTCTCCTATAGCTGTCTTTCCTTCTGATGCCTTTGCTGTATTCTGAGCCAATATCGAAATTCCTGCGAGGGCAGTAAGGATTGCTGATTTTATATTTTGTCTCATTCCTTTTGCTGGACTTTCCTGTGTAGCGTGATGGCTTTGTGGTCTTGTTATTGTTGTGTCCGGTTTATCTAAAATCTCCATATTTTTTATTAATTGAAGTTTGTATTTTTCTATGTTGGGGGAATAAAGTCAATCCTTCGGAAAAACAAAAAAACTCCCATAGTAGGGAGTTCTTTTGTTTTTTATCTGACTTGTTTTAGAACTTTGAGATGACTTGTCCGAAGAAGAAATTTTCTTCAGATGGTGATCCTGCCCAGTCGTATGTGCATTTTAGAAGTCCTTTCTTTGCATCAACTTCTTTAACTGTAACTTCCTGGTATGTCCCGATTACCGGAGCCATTACCTTGTCTCCTGCTTTTACGCTTGGTTTGATAGGAAGAGCCACTAGATCTGATTCATTTACAACTTTTAGAGATCCAGCCCATCCGCTTACTAGCGCTTTTCCGTCAGCTCTGCCTACTAGAACTGCTGATGTGTATTTTGCGCCGTCTTTTACCGCTACAACTGCTCCAAGATCAAGACTTCCTGTTAATTTTGTGAATGAGTTTTCTTTCAAAGTGTCTTCGCTAGTCATGTTTGAATCCAAATAAGCAACTTTTGGAGTTGTTCCGGCTGTTTCAGCAATAGCTTGTGTAAGACCTGAACCTGATTGCCACCATGTTGCGACCAAATCTCCCGCTTTTACACTTTCCCCTGATTTTAGAGGAAGAATAAGAGAGTTTGGAACTGAATATGTGTCTCCTGGTAGGTCTTGAACTTCTGATTCATTTGCTCCTGGAGTTACCATTTTTGCTGCATAAAAAATGACTGTTGAATCTGTTTTTGTGCGTAGTCCCTCAACTGTTGATTTTGATGGAACAAGTACGTAGTCTCCAGATTTTGCTGAAGTTGTTGCGACTATAGGGTAGTCGAGAGCTAATTTCCCAGGCACAGGGGCCTGAGTTGCCTGTGTCGCTGCTGGAGCAGGTGTTGCTGGTGCCGGAGCTTTCGCTGAGCAAGCAGACAGTCCAACTGCTACAACTGAAACCGCAAGGGCTGACATGATTTTCTTCATGTGTGTTGTGTATTAAAAAATAAATTTTAAAAAATGAATAATTATTTTGATGCGCAACCTGTTGAGATGTTCATGTCTCCACGTCTCAAAACCACGATTCCTTCATATTGGCTTAGGTCTCCTGTGTCGATGCTGTTATAGCTTGAAAAAAGCCCTTTGATGATAAGTGTTGGTGATTTTGCTTTTCCTGCTACTGAAGTTTCTGTTCCAGGATCGACTCCGTAATTTTTGCCGTCTACGTCGAATGTCATTACTCCTATCCCGTTTTCTCCCGCCGAAACCTCTTTTAATGTAATTTTTTTGTTTAGGAATGTTATTGAATCATTTGCGCTAAATCTGACCATTCTATACTCAGGGGAATATGGGCATTTATCTTTTTTATTTAGTATTCCGTCGAAATCCGCGTCTTGCTGTACTGAGCTTGTTAAAACTGTTGCACTGTTTGTGCCATTGTCGCCCGGAACTGTGTCTGCAAGCGCATAAATTGAGAATGTGCTAAGTGCTGAAAATGTAAGAATAAATGAGATTATAAGATTTGTTTTTTTCATTGGAGCTGTTGTTATGTAAGGTGGAAAAAGGTTATCATTAAATTTATTTTTGCGCAAATTTTTGAAATTTGTGCTTAATTTGCGAAGCAAAGCAGGACATAGATTGCAGATTAAGGCAAATTGAATTTGTTGGAAGGTGGATTCATTTATAGTAGTCTTTGTGAAGGATATTAAATTTTAACCTCTAAATTTATGGAAGGATACTGCGTTAAGTGCAAAGCCAAACAAGAAATGGCTGGAGCACAAGAAGTGACTATGAAAAATGGTCGCAAAGCAATGAAGGGAAAATGCCCAAAATGCTCAACAGGAATGTATAAGATTCTTGGAAAGGCGTAAGAAGTTTAAGAAGAAAATTGAAAAGCCCTGTTCTTCTGCAGTTTGCAGTCGCAGGGCTTTTCTTGTGTTTATTATTCTTGCAGTGGTTTCCATGCTCGTGCTGATATAGAAGCCTCAATCAGTGCAGCTTTGTAGTCGCTTGTTCCTCCTGGTTGAATTGTTTCTCTTATTCCTCTGGGGACTTTTACTCCTGTTAATACAGACGGTCTTACCGCTAGATTTGCTCTTTGCGAAATATTTGTTGTAATTTCTGCGGCTGCTCTATTTGCAGGAGTTTGTTTCTCACAGATTATTTTTGTAGCTGAGGTGAGTGCTTCTCTATAATCTGAACTTCCGCCATGTTCTTGTAATGCTCTTTGCATATATTTTTTATTAAAAAATTAGAATAATTATTCTATTGTATGGAATATAAAAGTCAAGACCTCCAGTATTTGGTTTTTTATCAGGGCATTGACACTTTTTTGATGTTAATGTATATATTTTTCCTTGTATTTAAATGTTAATTATAAAAATATGAGTTCTAGAGGACCTGAAAGGAATTATGATGATGTTGGCCATGGATCTTCACTGAAAAGTGTTGTATTGGCGGCTACGCTTGTTTCGGCGATGTCTATTTCTGCACCTGTTACGAGGACTGCTGATGCTGGAAATAATAATGGGCCTGACAGGACTGTTGTTGTATCAGATTTTAGAGAATCAAAAAAAAGTAAAATTTCCAAAAATGCTCCTGCTGCTGTTGTTAATCGTGAAATGGATGCAATTGGTGCGCGAATGAAAATGGTTGCCGAAGTTTTTGATGATGGTTCTGAGGTTGCTATGGGTGAAGATTATCAAGAGAATAGAGCTTTTCGACGTTCGACAAATAGGAGTAGCGACAAAGTTAAGGTAGAAGGGAAGGCAGGTGGTGCGTCGAATCCGCATGATGTTTCGTTGTCGAAGATTGATCGTGCTTTGGCTGAGATTGGAGATATTAAAGCAATTGCTTCTTTAGGTGAGGATGAATTGAAGGCTGTGGTTTCAGATGCTGTGAGATTTGTTGGTGGACACATAGATCCTGCTTCTGTTTTACATGGTGTAAAAAAACCAGTTCCTAAGCTTGAGCATATACCTGCAACAAATGATTCTGAAGTTTTGAATAAACTTAAAATGGTCATGAAGGAAAAAAAATATGCAGGAGATGGAAGAGTCTCGAGAAATGGACATTATGAAGTGAAGTCTAATGGCAAAGTGAAATTGACTTCTTTAGGAGTTGCATTGGTTGATAAAATGCAACCTGGTCTTGATCCTGATCAATTTGCCGGTTTGATTGGTGCAAGATTGGGTGAATTTAGACTTGGGGAAAAAGAAATGCAAGTTCGCGGAATGATAAGGGATGAGATTAGTGTTGCTTTTGAAGGTAGAGATAAGAGACGTGATGCTAATATAAAGCGAAAAAGAGATACTTTAGATAAAATAAAAATGGCTCATTTTGATGACGTTGTTGATGGAGTGGATGCAGGTTCTATTTCTTATGCTGATGCGGAAAACCATGATGAGATTGAGGCCAGAAGAAGCGCTATGGGCGCTGAGGTTGTGGCAAAAATGGAAGAAGATCGTAGAGCATTTGAAGATGGATATCGCGAGTGGATTGAGGGTAAGGTTGCGGCTTCAGGGGCTTCACAAGAAGGAGCGGTTGGATTTGGAGATCATGGTGTTGACGAAGCTGCGCTTATGGAAGAATTTGCTGAATTGTTTGAGACAGATTATGCTAGGCAGTTTGTCCGAGGTAGGATGGCAGGTGAAATCTTGAATGATGGTAAGGGTGTTGAGAATTTAGGTGACTATGATGTAGTGCAATTAGGTCAAAAAATGGCTAAACAGGCTGAAGCATAGAGTTAAAAAGTATATGAAAAAAGAGCACTGAGATTTTGTCTCGGTGCTCTTTTTATTTCTTGGTCTTATTGAGCTTGAGCTAATCTAACTACTGTTCTTCCGTGTTCGTTTACCTCATCTGTTAATGCAACTAAAATCTCAGCTCCTGCCTGTAAACGTCCTGATACCGCAGCATCCGGTAGTGTGAAGTTTTTGCCATTTGATCCATCCGCTCTTTTGATAAGCCATCCACCACTTACACGACCTGTTGTGATTCCTCTTACTACTCCTTCCGGCAATGTTTCAGCGGCTCTTGGTGTTGATGCTGCTGCTTTTTCAGCTAAACCTCGTATAATTGTTTTGAGAGTGGATAGTGGATCTTTGTTTTTTAAAATTTCCCCGTCTACTCTTTGGCCGCTTTTATTTGTTGTTCGCAAACTGTCTAGTAATGTTACTGCAAGATTATGTACTTTGCCCATATCTGTGGCCAGTTGATCCAATCCTGATGTTATAACTTCCGCTCTAATAATATCCATGTCTAGTACAGGTTGTTTTGGGCGATAGTCTGATAGAGCTTCTATTGTTGCGTCTGATGGTTGTCTTACTGCGTCCATGATAAAAAAATTATTTATTAAAAACAGGGGTGTATTTTATTGTATGAATTCTTTTATGTCAAGGTCCCTGTTTGACATTTTCTTGAAAATGGTGTATTGTATGTGCAGTTCCTTGAAAAAAACAAAAACAAAAATAACAATACTTCATATTAAGTTGCAGGAAGAATAGAGCGTCTTTTGGTCTTTATGACTTTTAATAGGACGTTCTACCCTTCTTGTAACTTTTCTCCCCGCTAACACGGGTAGGTAGTATGAGAAGATCTTATGTTAAAGAGAAAGTTTTCTTTCTCTCGCTTTCGTTCCCTTCGCAAGGAGGTTGAGCTTAAGACGTTCATAAGAGGTATTTCCTTTTTTCTTTTATTCTCCGGGTAGTCCTGAAGGATGAAGATTAAAGATTTGAATTTTAACCGGTTGGTTCGCATGGGGATGTCTACGAGCCATATATCGCAAGATAATATGGATGAAAACATTCAGTGGTTCCTCCAAGAATCGTGGCAACATCGTTCAAGGAAAGACCATGCTGTATAGGTACAATATAAGGAAGTCTTATAACGGCTTATATGGGAGTGCAATCAATTATTCTTTTATCCGCTGTGGCGCACGTCATGGTGATGAAAGTAGAAGTTCACTTATGTATCCCGTCGTTCTGCTTAGTAGTAGGATTGGTTGTTTACATGGACTATCTCAAAACATCTCATATTGCAGAGAAAGGCTACATCAGGGTACGAAAAAAGAACTATCTATTATATTGGATGGTTCTTTTTTTATGTGGATTTATGTTTAAATGGAGCCGTCGGGGAGAATCAAACCCCTGACCTCTCCCTTACCAAGGGAGTGCTCTATCACTGAGCTACGACGGCGTAAAAAGCTTTCTGTGGACAGGATTTTAGCGGTTTTTTGTGCTTACTCCAACTTTATTTGGGCAAGATGGAGATGACCTCTAGGTTTTTAAAGAGGGTCTCCAATCTTTTATCCGTTTCTCGCGCAGTATTTTAGAGGAAAAGAAAATTTCATGCAAGAATTTTGTTGTTTTATCCTTATATTTTATTGACAATAAGCGAAATTGATATAATATTCCTAAGATTTTAAGTAACATTTATTATTATGGCAAAGGGAAAAAGTCAATATTGTACTTGGTTCTGCGGAGAATGTAAGAAAGGAAATGATATTTCCGCTTATGATAAAAGAAGAAATGATGAGATCGTAAAAGAAATCAGCAAGTTCTGTCCAAAATGCAGGAAACATACTACACACAAAAGAAAAGACACTAAAAAAGGTAATAACTAAGTTACTTGTCCTATGAAGAAACTTTTTGCTTTAACTGCTTTATCTATAGTGGTTTTTTCAGGATGTAAGCTTTGGCCTTTTGGAAGTTCGTCTTCTACCGAGTCTGCTTTACCGAAAGACAGTCAATATGTCGTGACAATTGATTATTCAAATGGTGAGCAGGTTAAAAATACGAAAAAACTTTTTGAGATGCTTCCTGATTATGGACTTAAGCAAACGATTAAAGACGAAATTTTTAGCGAAGATGCTTTGAAAAAGGATGGATTGAATTATGAGAACGATATTTTGCCTGTTTTGGAAGGTGATTTTAAGGTTTCTATTTCAATTGATTTATCTAAAGTTAAGGATCATTTCCAGAATGGTGGAATTGTTGTGGCTATTTATTCTTCGGAAGGTGGTAAAATGAGAGATATTCTTGCAAAGAAAAAAGCTAAAGATGTTTTTTATGGTAATGATGGAAATATTTTTGTTTTTTCTTCGACTCAGGCCGAAGTGGATGGTGCTTTAAAAAGGATAAAAGATGGAAATGGATTTTCTATAAATGAGAATTTTAAAAATGCTTCAAAAAATTCGACAGGAAATATTGGATATGTTTATTTTGAAACAGGCGATGGTGTTAAAAACTTTATTTCCGGGCTTGGTTATGATGAAAGTACGCTTGCGAACTTGAATGAACGAATGAATGTTTTGAAAGATGTTTATATCGAGATTTTTGCGAAAGAAGATGGTTTTGGGCTTGGTGGCTTTGCAAATTTGACTTCTGATAATGATCTTGTAGCGAAAAATATGCCTTATTTTGGGAAAAAACTTTCTCTTTTTGAGAAGATTCCGCTTGAAAATCCTATCGTTTATTGGGAGATGCCGAATGTAGGACAATATATCGAAAATTTTATTCCTGATTTTGCCGGAATTTCGAAGGATGAGGCTCATGGAATTTTACAGTCTCAATTTGCTTTTGCTGTTGGGGATAGCGGAGAAAAATATCCTACAATTTCTCTTTATCTTGATGTGAATGAAAAATATGCCGGTGCGGCGAAAAAAATGATTGGCGCACTGGATGCATATGTAGATGCTGTAATCAAAGAATTTGAGGGAATGATCAATGTAAAAGGTGCAGTCAGGAAAGATATCAATGTTGTGAAGGGTGGTGGCCTAAATAAGCTTTATATCGATTTTAGTGCTGTTCCAGACGAGCTTCTTGCAAATTTCAATCTGATTCCAGGACTTGATTTGAAAAAAATGAAAATTGAGATTTATTATGGGTTAACCGGTGACAACGTTTTGACGGTTGCTCTTTATCCTGAGTTTAATAAAGTTTACGGAGAAAATATCATTGGTAATGATAAAGATGTCTTGTCCTCTTTTGAAAAAAATGAAAAAAATTCTTTTGATGTTGTCTTTTTCAGTCCGGAGAAATTGATAAATTTTGTAGATACAAATTATTATAAAGTGGCTAAGGATTACGGAATTTTGACAAGCGAATACGAGAAAAATTACGCACTTTTGAAACAGACTATGCAGGTTTTGAAATATTTTGTTTATTCTTCTTCGATGCCGGCAAATGATAAGGTTTTGTTTAATGCGTTTTTGAAACTTCAGGAGTTGCAAAAAAATAATGCGATTGAAAAGGTTAAGGAGGGAAAATAGCCTGTCTTATGGGACAAATGTCTGAGATTATTACGCAAGCGCAGATTTGATTGTTTTAAGCGAAAGAAGTGCGCATTTTGCACGTGCCGGAGAGATTTCTATTTTCAGTAAATCGTAAATTTGTTCTGGTGTTATTGCTTTTGCCTGCTCAAGTGGTTTTCCTTTCAAAAATTCTGTGAGCATGGAAGCTGATGCCTGGCTTATTGCACAGCCTTCCCCTTCAAATGAAATATCTTCGATGATTTTTTTGTCGGAAAGTTTTATGTAGATTTTTATGTTGTCTCCGCAAAGAGGATTGTCCTCCTGCGCTTTGTGTGTGGCATGTTTAATCTTTCCTCTGTTGTGAGGATGTTTGTAGTGATCCAAAATTATTTCAGAATAAATGTCTGACATGTTGTTTTATTTTGCGAAAATTTCGAAAAGTTTTTTTAGTGCCAGCTCTACGCGTTCTATATCTTCTTCTGTGTTGTAAATCGAGAAGCTTAATCTTGCTGTTGCAGGAATACCGAGGTGTGACATGAGTGGCTGATTACAATGGTGGCCTGCGCGAATTGCGATATTTTCTTTGTTGAAAACTTCTGCAATGTCGTGTGGGTGAATATCTTCTATTACAAATGAAATAACCGGGCCGGACTCATCAAGATTTTTTGGTTTGATTATCTTTACCTGCTTGTGTGTTTCGAGCATTTCTACAGCTTTTTTTGCCAGATTCATTTCACAATTTTTGATGTTTTCAATTCCAAGTTCTTCTATGAATTCCATGGCTTTTTTGAAAGCCACAACGTCTGCCACGCTTGGCGTGCCTGCTTCGAATTTCCATGGAGTGTCGTTGAAAAGAGTGCATGTTTCTTTGACTGATTTTATCATGTCGCCGCCATATAAAAATGGAGGTAATTTATCCAGTAATTCTTTTTTTCCGTAGACTATGCCGACTCCAAATGGCCCAAACATTTTGTGGCTTGAGAATACGAAAAAATCGCAATCCATTTCTTGAACATCAGTGTGTTCGTGGGCTATTGACTGGGCTCCGTCGACCATTACAAGCGCTCCTACTTCGTGTGCGCGTTTGATTATTGTTTTTATGTCCGGAATTGTTCCTGTGACGTTTGACATTGCGGAAATACAAACCAATTTTACATTTTGTTCTTTGATCAATTCTTCAAATTTGTCCATGTCGAGAGTGTAGTCGTCTTTTACCGGAACGACTGAAAGTATGAATCCTTTTTTCTTTGCCATTGTTTGCCATGGTACGAAATTTGCGTGATGTTCCAGCGATGTTGTTATGATTCTGTCGCCTTTCTGAAGCATGTCGTCACTCAATGTATATGCTAATAAATTTATGGATTCAGTTGTGTTTTTTGTGAAAATTATTTCTTCCGATGATTTTGCATTGATGAATTTTGCTGTGTATTCACGAGTATCTTCATACATTTTTGTAGCTTTTTCAGAAAGATCGTAAATCCCTCTGTGGATATTTGAATTGTATGTTTCGTAGAAGTTTTTTAGCGCATCTATAACAACTTTTGGACGTTGTGTTGTGGAAGCATTATCGAGATAGACTAAATTTTTATTTTCTTCTTTTGAAAAAATAGGAAATAATTCTTTGATTTTCTTTGGATCAAGTATTGGCATATTTTATTTTGATAAAGTCTCCAGTTTAGAAATATCCGCTTTTAGAAAATTTTCTGCAATTAATTTTTTTGCCTGTCTTTCGTCTATGCCTCGTGACTCAAGATAAAATAAAATTTCTTCGTTTATACGGCCTATAGTTGCGGCGTGGTTGCCTTTTGCAGTGTTTGAAATTATTTCCATCGCAGGAAGTGTGTTTGTCTTTGAATCTTCGGAAAGCAAAAGTGTGTGATGAGAAAGATCTGTATCTGAGAAATTTGCTTTTTCGTTTATTCTTGCTGTTCCGGCGAAATTTACTGATGAAGAATCTTCCATGATGCTTCTTACATAAATTCTGCTTCTTGTGTGTGGAGCATTGTGAATTACTTTTATTTCAAAATCATATTTTTCATCTTTTTCGCCTCTGATCATGACAAGAATTTCGGCTAGAGTATCTGCTTTATCGAGATTTATG
This sequence comes from Candidatus Peribacteria bacterium, assembly GCA_943356465.1. Taxonomy (GTDB): domain Bacteria; phylum Patescibacteriota; class Gracilibacteria; order UBA1369; family LOWO2-01-FULL-3; genus UM-FILTER-38-24. The sequence goes on along the minus strand of CALREX010000001.1, from coordinate 67,026 downwards.
ACAATCGGCTCCGATGCTTTTAAAAAGAGTTTTTTTGCCTCTTCCGGCGTGATGATTAATGGAAATTTGTATGTCATTTGAAGTAAAATTTATTCTGTTTCGATTTCAAGTAAGCGTTTTAATTCGACTGCATATTCCATCGGAAGTTCGCTGACTATCGGATTTGCGAATCCGTTTACGATTTCGGAAACGGCCATGTCCTGTGAAAGTCCTCGTGACATCAAGTAAAATAATTGCGAGTCGTCGATTTTGAAAATCGATGCTTCATGTGCGATGGATGCCGTCGGATCGTCGATGCTTATTTTTGGAATTGTATCGGAGCGTGCATTTTTGCTTAAAATCAATGCGTCGCATTTTGAATAATTTACAGAATTTCTTGCCGCTTTTGTGGCTTTCAGTAGCCCTCTGTACGATGCGTTCCCGTAATCCTTGCTGATTGATTTTGCTATGATTTTTGAAGTTGTGTTTTTTGCGGCGTGGATTATTTTCCCGCCTGTATCCTGGCATTGATGATCTTTGGCCATTGCCAGAGATTTTATTTCTCCTTTTGCGCCGTCACCAAGTAAATATATTGCCGGATATTTCATTGTGATTTTTGATCCGACATTGCAATCAAGCCAAATCATTTCAGAATTTTCGTATGCATATGCCCGTTTTGTAACCAGATTGTAGACGTTATTTGACCAGTTTTGGACTGTTGTGTATTGGACATGTGCATTTTTTTTGACGAAGATTTCCACGACCGCCGCGTGAAGTGAATCTTTTGAATAAGTCGGTGCCGTGCATCCCTCTATGTAGTGTAAAAAACTTCCTTCGTCCGCGATGATAAGTGTTCTCTCAAATTGCCCCATGCTTTCTGTGTTTATTCGGAAATATGCTTGTAATGGAAGTTCGACGTAAGTGTTTTTTGGGATATAAATGAATGATCCTCCCGACCAAACTGCTCCATTTAATGCGGCAAATTTATTGTCTGTGTATGGAATAATTTTTCCAAAATATTCTTTGAAAAGTTCCGGATGTTTTTTTAAACCCTGATCTATTGAATCAAAAATAACCCCTTTTTTGCTTAGAGATTCTTTTATTGAATGATAAATCATTTCCGATTCGAATTGCGCGCCTGATCCTGCAAGTGCTGTTTTTTCATGTTCCGGAATTCCTAATTTGTCGAAAGTTTCTTTTATTTCGGATGGTACATCTTCCCATTTGTTTTGTGTTTTGTCTTGAGGACGGATGTAGTAATGAATATCGTCGAAGTCGATTTCTGCAAGGCTAGGGCCAAAACTTGGCAGTGGTCTTCTTACGAATTCCTTATAGGCTTTTACTCTGTATTCTGTCATCCACTCAGGCTCTTCTTTGATCGCAGAAATTTGTCTGACAATTTCTTCGCTCAATCCTTTTGGAATTACGATTTTGCTTTTTGTGTCTGTGCGAAATCCGTACTTGTAATTTGAAAAAAGAGTGTCGATTTTTTTTGCTTGCGGGATTGCCTGTGTTTGAGCTGCTTTGCTGTGCATATTATTTGTCGTTTATTTCGTTGTAGCCGTGTTTTTCGAGAGTGTGTGCTAATGATTTTCCTCCTGATTTTACTATTTTGCCGTGTGATAAAATGTGTACTTTATGCGGAGAAATGAATTTTAGGATACGGGCATAATGTGTGACAATTATTATTGCAGGAGAATGTTTTTTGAAAAATTCTTTTATGTTTTCCGCGACAATTTTTAGTGCATCTATATCGAGTCCGGAATCTATTTCATCAAGTAAAATGAAATTTGGTTTTAAGATTTTCATCTGAAAAATTTCCAGTTTTTTCTTTTCCCCTCCTGAAAATCCTTCATTTATTCCTCTTTCCAAAGCTATTTCATCTATTTTTAATTTTTTTAGTTCTTCTTTTAATTCGACAAGAAGTTCTTCGAGCGGTTGTTTTTCTGTACCTTTCAGATTTTTGATTGTGCGAAGCATGTGTAAAAATGAAAGCCCCGGAACCTCAATAGGGTGTTGAAAAGCCATAAATAAGCCAAGATTTGCTCTCTCGTCCGCTTTTAAATTATTCAGTTTTTTTGATTTGTCTCCTGTTTTGATTTGGATTGTTCCGTCGAATATTTCATATTTAGGATGCCCCATTAATGCGTTTAGAAGTGTACTTTTTCCAGATCCGTTTGGTCCCATTATTGCATGGATTTCGCCTTCTTTTATCTCCAAATCAACCCCTTTTAATATTTCTTTTTTTACGAGTTTGTTTGTTTGATCTTCGGTTCTTACGTGAAGATTTTTTATTATGAGGGAGCTTTTTTGTGATTTTTTTGTGGTCATTGTATTGTGGAATATGCTTATTTATAACTATTTGCTCCAGTTCAGTAGTCTAAACTTTAGGCTTCTAAGAACGATTTGTCAACGTACCTGGATTGTGCTTGAATTTTGTATTCAATGGTTTTATTGAGAATAGTAACTAAGTTTGTTATTATTCGTTTTAGTTATGTGTGGCGGTTTGTCGCATATAACTAATTATTTTTAAAAAATTCTTCTTATGAAAATTCAAGATTTTTGGAATAAATCTATTGCGAAGTTTCTTGTTTTTGTGACCGTGATTTCTCTTTTTTCTTTTTATGGAGCAGGGGTTTCTTCCGCTTATGGCAATGCTTTTTCTGACCTGAAAGAAGATGACATGAGTTATAAGGCTGTTTATTTTTTGGCGAATGCAGGTGTTGTGAAGGGATATAGCGATGGCACTTTTGGTGTAAATAAAGAGATAAACAGGGCTGAATTTTTGAAAATTGTTATGGAGGCGAAAGATAAAATCATGAATGCAAATAAATCTACAGATGGAGGAGCGCCTGTTGTGACTAAAAATGATGGTGACACGACAGCTTGGGAAGGATCGAATTGTTACAGTGATGTAAAAGATGAATGGTTTGCGCCTTATATTTGTTCTGCGACAACAATTGGTTGGGTTAACGGATATAAAGATGGAACTTTCAGGCCTGCTGATACTATAAATTTTGTTGAGGCAAGTAAAATTATTTCAAATGTTCTTGCTCTTAGTGTTTCTGCCGGTGCAAGTGGAAATTGGTATGAAGGTTATGTAAATGCGCTTTCTTTAAAAAAAGCTATTCCTTCCACTGTAATTGCTTTTGATTACAAACTTAAGAGAGGCGATATGGCTGAGATTATCTGGAGAGCTTCAGATAATGTGACTTATAAAGTTTCAAATACTTACGAATCTATTGCAAATGGAAAGCTTGTTTCTGAGGCAAATGCAGGTCTTCAAAAATTTGCATCTTGTTCGGAAATGAGAAAATACATGGAGGATAATAGCTATAATCGTGGTCCTGATGTTTATTATCTTGATACTGTTAAAGAATCCGCTCCGAATGCTGATCAGGCTACGACAGTTGTTCCTTCCACTACCGGTGCCTCTGTGCCCGGTGGTGCCGAAATGGGTGCGGCAAAGGGAGTTGAACATTCTGAAACAAATGTGCAGGTTGAAGGTGTTGATGAGGCTGATATTGTGAAAAATGACGGCCAATATGTTTATACTTTGAAAGGAAACACGGTAAGAATTGTGAATGCTTATCCGCCTTCGACAATGAAGGAACTTACAAAAGTGACTTTTGCGGATGATAATTTTTATCCTTCCGAAATGTATGTTGATGAAAACAGGCTTGTTGTAGTTGGAAATTCTTACAATGGAAATGTCTTCCTTGAGGGCAAAAATGGAGGTACATTTATTTCCGATGCTGTGACTCTTTCTGGAAGTCTTACAAAAATTTATATTTTTGACATCGCTGACAAGACAAAAGTAAAACAGATTCGTGAGCTTTCTTTTGAGGGAAATTATAATTCTTCAAGAAAAATCGGAAATAATGTTTATCTTGTTTCAAATCAATATATGTATTATTTGCCATGGGGAAATGGTGAAAATCCGAAAAATGAAGGAATTGTGCCGTATTACGCTGATTCAAAAGATGGAAAAATCAAACCTGTGACAGGATGTAGCGATGTTTATGTCGTTCCAGGTCATAACAATATAAATTATGCAATTGTTGCAGGAATTCCTATCGATGATGCGACAAAAAGTATTTCAAAACAGGTAATCATGGGATCCAGCCAGAATATTTATGCGTCTACCGATAATCTGTATTTGGCTGAGCCAAGATATAGTTATCATGGTTGGTGGCTTGATAGTGTTAGTGATGAACAAACTTATATTTATAAATTTGCATTGAGCGGATCTCTTGTAAAATATCAGGGATCCGGAACTGTTGATGGAACGGTTTTGAATCAATTTTCGATGGATGAAAGTGGCGGGTATTTCCGTATTGCAACGACAAAAGGAGACATGTGGAGTGAAAATAATAAAGCTCAAAATAATGTATATGTTTTGGATAATGACATGAATACTGTCGGTGCTCTTACGGGACTTGCAAAGGGCGAAAGAATTTATTCTACGAGGTTTGCCGGCAATAGACTTTATATGGTTACTTTCAAAAATACAGATCCATTGTTTGTAATAAATTTGGCTGATCCAAAAAGTCCAAGAATTATTGGAAAGTTGAAAATCCCTGGATATAGCGATTACCTGCATCCTTATGATGAAAATCATTTGATCGGATTTGGAAAAGAAGCTGTAAACAGTGAAAATGGACAGGGATGGGGAGGAGATAATTTTGCGTGGTATCAAGGAATGAAAGTGGCGATGTTTGATGTTTCAGATGTTGAAAATCCTAAAGAAATGTTTAAAACAACGATAGGCGACAGGGGTACAACAAGTCCTTTACTTTATGATCATAAAGCTCTTTTGTTTGATAAAGATAAAGGAATTTTGGCTTTCCCTGTGAGTTTTTATGAAATTCCACAAAGTATGAAAGATGATCCAAAGACTTCGCCGGGTACTTATGGAGATGAAACTTACCAAGGAGTTTATGTCTATAATATCAGCTTAACCGGTATTGAGCTTAAAGGAAAAATTTCTCATTATACTGATGCGGAATATAAGGCCAAGACATTTATGTGTCATTATGACTGGATGGGTGCGGCGGATTTGATGGTTGGCGGAAGTTATTGGTGTGGAGATAAGGATATTGATAGGGCAATGTATATTGGAGAATATTACTATACGACTTCGCCAAAAGTTGTTCAGGCAAATAAGATGAGCGATTTGAGCGAAGTGAATCAAGTGACTCTTGGAGAGTAAGTTTTTGTAAAATTAGTGAGCGTGTGCTGCGGCGGCATGTCCGCCGTGGCCACCTCCTGAAGATGAGAATATGTCTGAGAAGTTTAGTGTGTCTATTTTGTCGATTTGTTTGTGTATACCGCTTCTTATGTTTGCAACTGCTTGAGATGCTTTTCCGAAGGTTTTTTCTGCTAATACATCTGTTCCTATTACGAGCATTCTCGGAGGCATACGGAGAATATCGAGTGCCCATCTACCAATATTTAAAGGTAATGCTGCGATGTTTGTTGCAATTTCATTTGTGATTTTCAGAGGCATTTTTACTGCTGTTTTTATTCCCAGAATTACTTTTGCAATTGATTCTTTTACTAAGTTTATTGTTGTTCCTATTTCTGGGGACATCTCTTTTTTGGCTTCGGATAGTCGTTTTGTGTTCCATGGAGATGATGATTCGTTTGCGTTTAATACTCCTGCTCTGTCGCCGCCGGCTTTGAATGGATTTGCAAAAGGTGCCAGATATTTCCCTAACGAGCTTTCTCCTCCTGCTCCTTGTGGTGCTGCGTGTCCGTGACCAGACATATTTTTGTTTTTATTTATATCCGGATATTATACCATATTTGTAGGAAATAAGGAAATGCATCTTACTTATCAGGTGGGATATTCAAATAATCAAAAATAAATCCTGCGAGTTTGGAGAAGGTTGGGCCGGCTGTGTCTGAGCCCCATTCGCTTTGTTTTGCGTAATCGTATTTTACTATTATGACGAATTTAGGGTCTTCTATCGGGCCGAATCCGGCGTATGTTCCGATGGTTGTTCCTTTACCGAAGAGTGCGCGGCCGCCTTTATATGTCTGTGCTGTTCCTGTTTTTCCTGAGACAAAATGGTCTTTGACTTGTCCTTTGTTTGCGAATCCTCGTTCTGTGGAATTGACGAGCATTGTTATGATTTTTGATGACGTATCTTCTGAAATTACTCTGCGTACTTCTTGCGGTTCAAATGTTGTTTTTGTGCCGTCCGGATGGCGAATTTCTTCGACCAAATATGGTTTCATTATTGTTCCTCCATTTGAGAGTGCTGCGTATGCCTGAGCCATTTGTATCATTGTTACTGTTAGTCCTTGTCCGAATGCATGTGTACAAAGTTCCGACTGTGTCCATTTGTCATAATATGCTATTTTTCCAACTGCTTCCGAGTCCATTTCTATGTCTGTTCGATCCATGAATCCGAATTTTTTCAAATAGCTGTAAAGAAGTGCTCCGCCGATTTTTTGAGCGATAAATGACATTCCTGTATTTAGTGATTTTTCGAGGACCACGCTCATGTTTACGAGTCCGTAATATCCTGTCGAATTTTTTATTTCGAAATCATATTTTCCTGTGTATTTATTGAAGTCGACTTTTAACGGGCCTACGTCATTGAATGTTGTATTTGGAGTTATGTCGCCATCATCTATAGCCGATGACATAACTATTGGTTTGAATGCCGATCCTGGTTCGTACGGCCAGGAAACGATTTTGTTGTGATAGACTTCCGGGCCTACCAAGTTTTCATATTTGTAATAATGCACGTCACCTTTTTCGTCTTTTTCTTCAAAGACTATGAATCTGTCTAATTCTGTTTTTTGTGTGTAGTAATAGTAAATTCCAGGTGTTTGTGTCGGTTTCAAATTTGGCATGTCTTGAGGAGTGAACTGAATTTCCTTCTTTTTGAAAATTTGTCCATAATTATTTGGATCGAAAGTCGGATAAGTTGCCATTGCCATGATTTTTCCTGTTTTTGGTTCTATGACTATGGCTTGTGCGCTTTCTGCATCGTACTCTTTTGTGCCTTCTTCAAGCAATTTTTCGGCTTTTGATTGAATAGATCTGTCTATTGTTAAAACTATCGTATCTCCGTCAATTGCTGGGCTAAGAATACTGTCTCCGACTGTGATTTGCCGCCCCATTGAATCTTTTTTTGATTGAAATTTTCCTGCAACTCCGCTGAGTTCCGTATCAAATGTGCTTTCTATTCCGTATTCCCCCTGATTTTCGTGATTTACGTAACCGAGTAAACTCGCTGCCAATGTTCCTTCCGGATAATATCTAAATGATTCCTGTTGCATGCCAAGTCCGGTGAAATGCTTGTCTTTGTCCTCTTTCATCATCTTTTTGATTTTGTCTGAGGTGTCTGGGGAAAGTTTTCTTTTTAGGATAACATATCTGTTTGAGCCTTTTAGTAGTGTTGACAGGCGTTTTGTTGGAATTTGCACGTATTGTCCGATTTGTTCTGCTACGACTTCCGAATTTCCGATTTGCGGCGGATATGCGTAAACGTTCTTGTTTTTTATTTCTATTCCTGAGATCCCGATGGTTTTTAATTTATCAAGATTTTCCTGATCGAGATTTTCTGCAAGTAAAATTTGAGATCTTTTTTTTGCTGAAATTTTTGCCAAGAATTCGTCTTTGTATTGTTTTGAAAGCTCCTCATCTGTAAGCGGTTTTAGTAATTTTGCTTTGTCTTCTTCTGTTATGTCAGGCGGTAATTTTCTGGATAATTTTTCTATTCTTTCATTGTCTGAGGCTCTTTCATCTTCTACGTTATATAGTAGCGGAACAAATTTTTCTGCAATTAATGCCGGATCTTTTATTAGTGTTGGGTCTGCATAAATAAGGTTTAGTGTTGTGTTTGTTGCAAGTGCAAATTCTTCTTTTGAGCTGCTGTCTTTTATGAGGATTTCTCCGCGTTGCGCCGGAAGTTCGAGTGATCCGGATTGCTCTTGTGTAGCCAGATTTTGGTAATATGCGTTGTCGAAAATCTGAAGTTGGAATAATCTCAGCACTAAAATTGTCATCGTGACAGTGCTGAAAATTATGAAGATAGTGATTTTGTTGATTGGATTGCGCTTTGACGTTCTTTGGTACATTGGCTTCTTTTTTTATTTTTGTGCGGGTATTATAGCATAGCAATTTTAATATTTTCATCATTAAAAAATTATAAAGATGTACAAAAAAACAAAACTTGAGAACGGGCTTAGAATTATTACAAATAAGCTCTCTGGTACGGCATCCGCGACTGTGCTTGTTCTTGTCGGTGCCGGGAGTCGCTATGAAACAACTGAGCAACGTGGGCTTTCTCACTTTCTTGAGCATATGTTTTTTAAGGGGGCGAAAAAATATAAGGATACGAAAGAGGTTTCTGAGGCGATTGATAGTGTTGGCGGCGAATTTAACGCGTTTACCGGAAAGGAATATGCTGGATATTACGTGAAAGTTGGTGTGGAAAATGTGGAGATTGCATGTGATGTTTTATCTGACATGATGATTCACGCAACTTTCAAACAAGAGGAAATCGAGAAGGAGAGAGGTGTGATTTTGGAAGAATATAATATGTATCAGGATACGCCGATGTATCAAATCGGATGGGATTTTGAGAGATTGATTTTTGGTGATCAACCGCTAGGATGGGATCAAATTGGGACTAAAGAGGTGATTGGAAAAGTCATGAACAAGGATTTCGTGGATTATAATAAGCAGCTTTATACGCCTGAAAATACGATTATTGCTGTTGTCGGGAATATTGATGAAGAAAAAATCCTTGAAATGGTGAAAAAATATTTTGTTATGACTGACGGAAAAAAGGCTTTTGAATTTTTGCCTGTCAAAAAAATGGATGGAGAAAAGATTTTTTTGAGAGAAAAAAAGACTGAACAAGCGCATGTGGCTATAGGTTTTCCTGGATATGATGAAATGCACAAAGATCACTGGGCTTTAAAAGTTTTGTCTGTGATTTTGGGTGGAAATATGAGTAGTCGTATGTTTTTGGGTGTGCGTGAAGCGAAGGGGTTGGCTTATTATATTCACACCACTACAGATGATTATATGGATGCCGGTGCGATTGTGACGAATGCCGGTGTGGATTTGAAAAGAATTGATGATGCTGTGAGTGGAATTATTGAAGAATATAGAAAGTTGCGTGATGAAGGAGTTCTTGAGCCTGAACTTCAAAAAGCAAAATCTTATGTGAAAGGAAAAATGGTTTTGAGTCTTGAAGATAGTGAGGAATTTGCGCATTTGCTAGGGAAGTATGAACTTTTGCATAATGATGCAAAATCTCCTGAAGAAATCGCAAAAGCTGTTGATGCTGTTACGATCGATGATGTTATGAGGGTTGCCAAAGATTTGTTTAAAGCGGAAAAGATGAAGATTTGTGTAATTGGGCCTTATGATGACAAGGCGAGATTTGAGAAATTGATGGGTGGATTGTAAAATTCTATACAATGAAGCGATACAAATATCTCCTTGTATCGCTTTTATTTTGTTAAAATTTATGGTATAATTGTCAGATAAAAACAAAATATGCGTAAGTTGCACTTTGTAGAAAAATTCAGTTTTAAGGAGAAGAGATTTTTGTATGATGGTAAGGGACCTGAAGGTGGTCCTGTTGTGCCCGCAAAGCCTGAAGAAGGTGCAAAAGCAGACAAGGCTGCTGAAATTGTGGATAGAAAAAAAGGAGATATGGTCGCCTTGCAGACTGAGCTTGCTGCCGGATTGGAAAAATCTGGAGATAAAGGCCTTTTGCAAAAATATTTAAGTGAAGTTAAAAAAATTGCTGGATTTGAAGCGAAGAAGACTGTTGATGTTTTAAATCCTGATTTTAGCTTACTTGCAAATGGAAACGATAAGGCGTTATATGCTCTGATTTATGCCGCATACGGCAAGGCTTCAGCTGATTTTTCGAGTTTTGCAAAAATTGTTGGAATAGATACAGAAGATCCCAAAACATTGGAAAAGAATTTTATGGCTATTGTTTCTATTTCACTTGCGAATAGTTTTGTGAAAAAAGCGAAGGCTGATTTTGCTTCTAAATATAAAAATTTGAATAAATTTTTGGAAACTGAGTCTGGAAAGCCTTTTAAGGATGGGAAGATTGATGTGACTTTTAAATATGATGATGCGAAAGGTATGTTGGTTGAGTTTGTTCCTGCTGCCGGTTTGGATGACGCTTATGCTGCATTTGCAAAGACTCAGCCTGCGGAGCCGGAAAAACCTGCAGAAGCTAAGTCTTTGGAGCTTAAGTCTGTCGATGATAAGGTGGCGTATATTTCTGCCAGTCCGATCGGTAAAATTTTGAAATTGTTTGGGTATGGAAAAGACGGAAATGCCGGATTTAAGAAAATTTTTGAAGGTGGGGATCCTTTTGTTGGTGGGCTTTTGGTTTTTCTTGGATTTGGGGAAAAACTTGGACTTGGAAGTTTTGATGAATTGGTTGGGTCACTTCCTGATGTCGGAGGGCTTAAAGCGAATTTGGTGAAAATGCATGAACAGGCCAAGAAAAATCCAAAATTTGGAGTTGCTGGTGTTGATGAAAGCAAATTAAAACTTGGTGAAGTAAAAGCTCCAGACTATGAAGCTTTTGATGAGGCGAAGTTTTTGGATAAAAAAGTCAAAAAAGGTGAAGCCATCGATCCTGCGAAGGATGGAATTAGAGTTGATAAGGAGCTTAAACTTGGTGAAGGAGATAAGCCAAAAAATTTGAAAGTTGATTTGAGCGCAGGTGGTGAAATAGTAGTAGATGGAGGTGCTGCAGGTGTGAAATTGGTTGTGAATGGAAAAGATGTTCCTGTAGAAAGTGGAAAATTTGTACGTCTCGGAAAGGATACTGCTGATGCTGAAATAAAGTCAAAAAATGGAATTGCAGTTTTGACGGGAGTTATTCCTGCCGGAGTTGTATTTACAAAAACTTGTAAACTTTCGGAGGAGAAGGTGGTTGTTGCCGAAGCAGTTGCGGCTATGCCTGCGAAGTAGTTTTTATATAGGAATAAAATGGTTTGGCGAAATAGGCCTGTTTTGCTATAGTTTCTCCCGCAAAGTATGGCGCCATGGCCAAGTGGTTAAGGCAGCGGTTTGCAAAACCGTTATTCCTCGGTTCGAATCCGAGTGGCGCCTCCAAAAAGTTTGAAAGTACCATAGGCTCATAGTGTTAATGGTAGCACACCGGTCTCCAAAACCGTTAGTGAGGGTTCGAATCCTTCTGGGCCTGCCAAAGGGGACTAGTAGGTCTCCAAAACCGTTAGTGAGGGTTCTAGAATCCTTCTAAAGCCTGCCAAAGGGGACTAGTAGGTCTCAAAATCGTTAGTGATATATGAAAAAAGTTTTTAAAATTTTGTTTCTGATTGTTGCAGTGATTACGCTTTGTGCTTTTGTGTTTTTTGAGTTTGCGTCTTCTTTTGAGAGGGCTTGGTTTGAGATGTGGACTGAAAAACCCCTTACGAATGCTGTTACTGAGGTTGTTCCAAAATCTGCTCCAGAATTTTCCGGTAAAAATATATTTCTGACTTTTGATGCCGATATGACTCCTTACATGAAAAAAGAGCAGGAAACCGGTAAGGTAAAGCAATGGTATGATCCTGAATTGATTTCGTATTTGGAGAAAAATAATATTCCTTCTACATTTTTTCTTACCGGAATGTTTACGGAAATGTACCCGGATTTAGTAAAAAAGCTTGCGGCAAATTCGAATTTTTCGATTCAAAATCATTCTTACAGTCATCTTGCATTTGACGAAGACTGTTATGGTTTGGCGGCTGATAATTCTGATAAGGAAAGACGGGAGGAAATAGAGAAAGCGCAAAGTGCGATAAAATTAGTTTCAGGTAAAGCGCCCACGTATTTTCGTTATCCTGGGCTTTGTCATAATGCGCATGATGATGCGATTGTTGCGGAGGAGGGATTGTCTATAATCAAAGATGAATTTAGTTCCGGCGATGCATATATGAAAAAAGCTATAGATGTCTTTTATAATGTTTTGAAAAATATCAATAAAATTCATGTGATAGTTTTTCATATGGGGACAAAAAATACTCCTGCGACTACGGCTGCCATAAAATTACTTGTTCCAAAGCTTCAAAAATTGGGATATGTGTTTAAGGCTTTGTAGTGTAAGATCAAGACTGATTTTTTAATAAATTTTTATGGATAAATCAATGAGGGAAGTTATGGAGTTCAGATTTGCATGTAAACATTTTGATACCGAGAAAAAAATAGATGTAGATGTTTTGCATGAGATTCTTGATCTAACAAGGCTTAGTCCAAGTTCTTATGGAGTTCAGCCTTGGAAATTTATTGTCGTAGAAACCGAGGATCTGAAAAAGGCACTTGCTCCAGCCTGCTACAATCAGCCACAGATTACTGAGGCATGTTGTGTAGTTGTAATGTGTGCAAGAACTGATTTGGCCGGAGATAATGGAGCTATTCATCAGCATGTTCTAAAGTCGAAAGAGGATTTTGGTAATAGTGATGAAAAAAGTGCAGCTTTTGAAAATATGATTTCCACTTCTCTTCTTTCGAGGTCTTCTCAGGAGATAAAGGCTTGGTCTCAAAAACAGGTTTATCTTGCCGGAATGAGCTTGATGATTATTGCCGCGGAAAAAGGAGTAGATTCCTGTCCGATGGAGGGATTTGAACCTGCAAAAGTATCAGAGGTTTTGGGGCTTTCTGAAGACCTTGTTCCGAGCTTGATTATCCCGCTTGGATATAGAAATATGGAACAGCCGAAAAAGACAAGACGTGAGTTTGCTGACATAATTGAGGAGAGGAAATAGACCTTTCTTGACTTTTTTTCAAAAAACAATGTAGTATTGTTTTCTGAACTTAAATTTATATGGCAAATCGTCGTAGAGAGACTTCTGGAGAAGAACGCGAAGGTGCTTCTAGAGGTGGTGAAAAACCTCCTCGTTTGAGGGTCATTTCCGGCCAAAGACGTGTTTCTGTAGTTCCAAGAGTCGGACGTCAGGCCAATGAAGACATGCAACAGGATGATGCTGTAGTTGCTCTTGTTGAGCAACATGTAAGGAGACTTCTATCTAACATTGGAGGAATAAAAGTGATTACGGCGTGGAGTGGAGTGTCTCCTGTTTTAAGGCTTGAACCTGACCTTAATCCTTCAGGTGAAGTTTTAGATGTTGTTGCTGATATTAAACGAACAATTGAAATTGTTTTTGGTTCCAGTTCGCTGGTTGTTCAAAAAAATGGAGATTTTTTGACCTTAAGTAAAGCTCAAGATGAAATGACTGGCCTTGAATACGGCAGAGTATCGCCAAAAACTCCGAAAGTAAGAAGTCTTGATTCCGGTGAACGATTTATTTATGCCGGAGAAACTCCGCAAACTGTGGATTATCTTGGACGGCTTGACATTGATAAAATTGGTTGTTTTGAACACGTTCATCCGTGGAGAAATGACATACATGTTTCTTCCAAAAAAGTTCCTACCGGAGAGGGAACAGAGGCAGAGCCTGTTTTGCAAACAATGGCTATATTTTCAAGATATCCTGTTGCTGTTGATGGATGGGACAGGGGTGATTTGAGGCATTATAAAATGAAAACTTTAAATCTTTGTGACTTGTTTGGAATTCCGCATACACAAGCAGATCTTATTCGTGCACGTGAAAATGGAAGACATGGGTATAAAGTTTTGGTGAAAGGGTTTGGTCATTTTGCCGTTGTTTTGCCGAGAGGTGATGAAAATTCTTTGAATCTTGCGCCGCTATCTGCTTATCCAGCCGGTGTGTTTTGTGCTTTAAATGCAAAAATAAATCAGTTCTTGAAGGAACATCCTGATTATGTAAAAGTTATAGATGGTACAAGAGATGGCGCACATAATGGAATCCCTCAATTTGGTGACGATGATTTAGCTATGCTTCTTGGCGAGATTGATCGAAAATAAATTAAACGGTTTTTGTCTTGTTTCGAGGCTTTTTAGCTAGTAGAATGCCACTGCTTTTTAACCAAAATATTATGGCAAATGTAACAGAAAAAACTTTAGTATTGGTCAAGCCTGATGCTATTCAAAGAGGTCTTGTAGGAACTATTACTGAGAGATTTGAACGTAAAGGACTAAAACTTGTAGGAATGAAAATGATGGCTCTTGATGAGGCGGTACTTCGTGAGCACTATGCGCATATTGCTGATAAGCCATTTTTTCCTGGAGTTGCTAAGTTTATGCAATCCACTCCTGTAGTCGCTATGTGCTGGGAAGGACTTGGTGTTGTGGATGCTGTGCGAAAAATTACTGGAATTACGAAAGCTCGTGAAGCTGAAGGTGGATCTATTCGTGGAGATTACGCGATGAGTGTTGCTTGTAATGTCATACATGCGTCTGACACTGTAGAAAATGCAGAAAAAGAAGTGAAAAGATTTTTTAAGCCTGACGAAATTCATAGCTATGATAAGTCTGAATATATGCATGTATATGCGGACGACGAAAGAGCAGTTTAATAGGTTTTTATGACAATTGAAGAATTAAAAAAGAAGGCGGCACGTGTCCGCTTGGATTGTCTTGAGATGACATCGAAAGCTGGATATGGATATACCGGAAGTATGATGTCTGTGGCTGATATTTTGGTTGCGCTTTATTATGGAGATCTTGGGAGGCAGAAAGTGATGAATTTTGATCCTAAAAAACCTCAGTGGGACGGACAGGATTATTTGGTTTTATCAAAGGGACATAGTGCAGGAATTCTTTATGCGATTTTGGCTGATTTAGGTTTTTTTGATAGGCATGAACTTGGTTTTTTTGGCCAAATCGGAGGTGTTTTGACTACACGGCCGAATCCGAAGATTCCCGGAGTTTTTTCTTCCGGAGTTTCTCAGGGGAACGGGCTTAGTTTTGCTGTTGGTACTGCGCTTGCATTAAAATCTGACAGAAGGTCGAATAAAGTTTTTGCGGTTTTGGGAGATGGAGAGCTTCAGGAAGGACAAGTCTGGGAAGCGGCTATGGCTGCGGGAAATTTCAGATTGAATAATCTGATTGTTGTTCTGGATAATAACAAGGTGCAGTCTGGTGGAGGGCCGACTTCATCGGCGTGGGCTATGGATATTTATCCGCTTCAGGATAAATTTGAAGCGTTTGGATGGAATGTGATTCAAGTTACCGATGGACATAATTTTGAACAAATTCTGGACGCTATAGAGAGGGCTTTTACGTCTAATAGAAGGCCTAGCGTGATTTGGTGTCATACTGTTTGCGGAAAAGGAATTGAATTTGCCGAAGGTAAAGTTTCTTATCAAGGAGTTTCTTTGAGTGAAAATGAAATGAGTGATGTGGCTCAAAAATTAAAAGAAATTTATGAAAAATAATCTGTATAAAGCTTTTGATGATGCAATGATCAGGATTTTGAAAAAACATGGAAATTCCATGGTTTTTATTGGTGCTTTTCCTAAAGTTTTTGAGCCTGCAAATTTTGCGAGATTTTTTCATGACAGGGTCTTTAATTTTGGCCTTGCTGAAGCTAATCTTTTGGCGGCTGCGGCTGGAAGTACGGTGTGTGGAAAACTTCCTTTTGTGATTGGTTCTTCTTCTTTTTTGACTGGAAAAGGATGGGAGCAGATAAAAGATATGATTTGTTATCCAAATTTGAATGTGAAGATTATTGGCTTTGGAAGCGGACTTTCTGCTGGTCAGGGAGGTGTTGGAATGCATAGTACTTCCGATATTGCACTTATGCGAAGTATTCCAAATATGAAAGTTTTTTGTCCTGCGGACTTTTATCAGGCTGTGAAGGTTTTTGATTTTATTGCTGAAGATTTCGGGCCTTCGTATGTTCGACTTTTTGATGGTGAGGTTGATGATATTTTTGATGAAAAATATGAACTTAAGGATGTTGATAGAATAAGTGAGTGTGGAGATGTTTTGAATCGTGGTGAAGTGGCAATTTTGTCTCACGGAAGGCTTTTTTCCGAGTGTTTGATTGCGGTAAAGGAATTAGAAAAAAATGGAAAATCATGCGGACTTTATAATTTTCCATTTATAAAACCTTTGGATAAGAAAGTTGTTTTGGAAATTTTGGCAAAATATAAAAAAGTTTTTATTGTGGAGGATCATGGCACATCTGGGCTTTACTCTGCCATTGCTGAGATTTTGGCGGAAGGCCTTGGAGGCGCGCATATGACGCTTGCTGTTTTGAAAAAAATTGGAATTGATGAAAAATTTGCTGAATCTGCGAGGGAGGAAGATCTTTATAAGAAGTACGGGCTTAATGCGGAGGGAATATTGAAGGAGATAAGTTGCTAATAACCTGTTTATTCCGCCTCAAAATTGTGCTATAATTAAGGCAGAATAAATATAAACATGAACGCTCATCCGATAAAACTTTTTTCAGGGTCATCTCATCCTGCGCTTGCAAAGGAAGTTGCGGAGTGTTTGGGAATAGCGCTTGAGGATCTTGTGATTACGCGTTTTGCGTGTAACGAGATCTATGCAAAGCCGAAAGATTCTGTTCGTGGATGTGATGTTTTTGTACTTCAAACTGCTTCTCACAATGTGAATGAAGATTTGATGGAACTTTTTGTGATTTTGGATTCTTTGAAAAGATCTTTTTCAGGTAAAATTCATGTTGTGATGCCGCATTATGCTTATGCAAGGCAAGATCGCGTTGCGACTCCACGTGAGCCTATTTCAGCGAAACTTGTTGCTGATTTGATCTCAACTGCCGGAGCAGATCACATGATTACGATGAAACTGCACAGCGATCAGGAACAGGGATTTTTCAATTTCCCTGTTGATAATTTGAATCCTGATAAACTTTTTGCACAATATTTTCTTGAAAAAAACATAAAAGATTTGGTTGTCGTTTCGCCTGATGCCGGTGGTGCTAAAGATGCGAAGAAATTTGCGGATTTGCTTGGTGCGAGCCTTGCGATTATTCATAAAACACGGCCTACGCATAACGAATCTGAGGTCATGCATGTTGTTGGAGAGGTAGATGGCAAAACTTGTTTGATTTATGACGATATGATTGATACTGGAGGAAGTGTTGTGAATGCGATGAATGCGCTAAAGGCCAGAGGAGCAAATAAAGATATGTATCTTGCGGCTACTCATGCCGTGTTTTCTGATCCTGCACCTAAAAGGCTTGCAGAAGCAGGATTTAAGGAAGTTGTGGTGACAAATTCTATTCCGATTTCTGAGGATAAAAAATTTGAAGGACTTAAAATAATTTCAATTGCGTCGTTTCTGTCCAAGATTATTCAAAATGTTCATGATGATAGATCTGTGACAGGTGCTTTTTAATTAACCCTTAATTTTACAAAAATGTTTGACGAAAAAGATAAGACTATAGTTTTTATAGGTAGTGACCATGCCGGATATGAGGCTAAGGCGGCTCTAAAACCGTTTATTGAGTCTCTTGGGTTTGCTGTGACGGATTTGGGTGCTTTTGATGCTAATCCTATCGATTATCCTGATGTCGCGAGAGAAGTTTCTGAAAAAGTTATTGAACATGCAGCTGAAAATGCGAAGGGAATTTTGATTTGTGGAACAGGAATTGGAATGTCGATGGCTGCGAATAGGCTTAAAGGAGTTCGTGCGGTTCTTGCTACAGATGAAAATCTTGCATATATGTCCAGACAGCATAATGATGCCAATGTTTTGACAATGGGAGCGAGAACTACAAATGTTGATGTGATGAAAAAAATTACAGAGAAATTTTTGACGACTCCTTTTGAAAATGCAGAAAGGCATGTCAGGAGAGTTGAAAAAATGGATGAAATCGCTAATGCATCTACAAATGAAGGTGCGAGTTGTTAGACTGAGTGCAAATAATTTAAAATAAAATGAACGACGAAATAAAAAATAACGGTAGAAAAATAAAACTTGCACCGTCGATTTTGTCGGCTGATTTCGGTAAATTGAATGAAGAAATTGCTTCAGTGGAAGAATTCGTCGATCTTATTCATGTAGATGTCATGGATGGGCATTTTGTGCCAAATATTACACTTGGAGCACCTGTTGTGAAGTTTATAAAAAGTAAATTACCACTGGATGCTCATTTGATGATTGAAAATCCTGAAAAATTTGTGAAAGATTTTGTTGAGGCTGGTGTTAAGAGGATTGTTGTTCATAGTGAAGCATGCGGTGAAAATTTGAGATCTGTTTTGCTGATGATAAAAAGTTTTGGGTGTGAATGCGGTGTTTCTATCAAGCCTGGAACAAGTGTTGATGCTGTAAAAAATGTTTTGGATTTAGTCGATGAAGTTTTGGTTATGACTGTTGAGCCGGGCTTTGGCGGACAAAAATTTATGGAAGATATGGTTCCAAAAATTCGAGAACTTAGATCTTTGGGATATGATGGAGATATAGGTGTGGATGGCGGAATAAATGATAAAACTGCGCCTATTTGTATAGATGCTGGTGCGAATTTACTTATTTCCGGAAGTTATTTCTTTAAGGCCGCTGATAAAAAAGAGGCCGCACAGAAGATTAAGGGCTTTTAGTTTCAAAAAAAGCACTGCCTTTAAGATAAGACAGTGCTTTTTATTTTTTGTGAGATTTTTACAATTGTACGTCCGCTCCTTCAGATGTTGTGTCTGAGTTTAGCTCTGAATCTGTGACTCCTTTGCATGCTTTGAAATCATCTTTGAATTTGCCCCATGCTGCTTTTCTGGCTTTTTTAATAGTATCTTTTGCTATCTTTGATGCTGAGTTGTAGTCTTTCCATGCTTTTTTTATGGCTTCTTTTCTATCTTTTGAACTTGAAAGTGCCCATGCTGCTTTTAGTGCTGTTTTTCTGGCATCAAGAGCGGCTTTTACTGATGTGTAGTATGCGTCGAAAGCTGACATTATAGCTGTATCTCGTGTGTCTACCGCTGTTTGTATACAGGCTAGGGTTTCTGCTGAAAGAACAGCCTTTTCTTTTGCATCTTTTTTATCTTTGTTCTCTTTTTTGTTTTCTTTCTCGTGTGCTTTGTCGCTTTTTTTGTCGTCTGCTTTTACAGTTGTATCTGTAGTTCCTGTTGTTCCTGTGCTGTCTTCAGCGAAAACAGGCATTGCTATTGTCGATAGACCGATTGCTATCGCCAACATATATGGCATGAATTTTTTCATGATAAGTGGGTTAAATCGTGTTTGTATTGTAGCACAAATAGAAACGTGTGTGGAGGAGATTTGTTACGATGGATGTTGTTTTTATTTGCGAAGTCTCTTGTTCATGGATTCTACAATTTTATTTTTTTGTAAATTGTTTTCCAGTCCTTGTAGAGCCTTGAAGCGGCGTTCGCCTTCCGGAAGTTTTGCGAATTTTGTCCAATATTTGTTGTATTGATGTGCAAATTCTGATGGATTATATTTTCGTAATTTCTCTGTTGCCGGATAATTTATCAAATTTTCTTTGTTTACTTCATCAAGTTCTGTCCACCATTGAAGGAGGTTTTCCAGTGTTTTCAATGTCTCTATGCGACGTTTATTGCCAGGTTTTTCCTGTTTCCATAAGTCTTTATAATAGTTGTCAAATTTTTCAGGATCTTTTTTGCGTAATTCTTCCGTTTTCGGATAATTTGCCAGATTCTCTTTTTTTACCGATTCAAGATCGTTTTTCAATTGTTCTGATTCTGCTGGTATGGAACGAGGTTTTTCTGACATTGCCATATTGAATATGATTAATATATTGCGTTTTTTATATTACATTATTTTAGAAAAATATTAAGTTTTTTTAACGAAAATTTAATATCCATCTGATATAACCAGTATGCATTTTGGGGTGGGGATGGCAGGTTTGCGTTAACTAACTGCGAATTAGTTGACACGGGTTCGATTCCCGACATCTCCACCATCAATTATGCAAAAGGCCTCCAAAAGGAGGCCTTTTATGACAAGTCACATCAACTAACTGCGAATGTATCTATTTTAGCACTTTTCGAAAATTTTTCAAATTTCTTTTATAATGTAAGGCGGAGTGGCATATGGTGCGTCCGGCAGGAATCGAACCTGCGACCTTTGGCTCCGCAAGCCAACGCTCTATCCAACTGAGCTACGAACGCATTTGACGGACGAAATAGTAGTAGAAATGCTAAAAAAGGGCAAGATGGATGTATTTTTAAAGCTTTGAAAAGATTTTTACAACTTCTTTGTGAAGAAAGCCGTTTGTGGCGAGGATGTCTTGGCCGAAAAGGTCGAGAGTTTTTCCATTTGTGTCTGTGACTATGCCTCCTGCTTCTTCTACGATTAGGCTTCCTGCTGCTATATCCCAAGCCTTGAGTCTAAATTCCCAATAGCTGTCAAATCTTCCACAGGCGATATAGCAAAGGTCGATTGCGGCTGAACCAAGCCGTCTAAGTGCTTGGCACCTTGGCAGCATTTTTGTGAAATATGGGACATTTACTTCTTTGTGTGCGACAGGAAATCCTGTGACTATTAGTGAATCTTCAAGTGTTTTTACAGCCGATGTGCGAATGCGTTTTCCGTTTAGATAAGCGCCTTTGTCTTTTTCTGCATAAAAAATCTCATTCATTTTTGGAGCGTAAACCACTCCGACTATTATTTCTCCGTGCATGTACTGAAAACTTTTTGAGGATTTTATTTTTTTCATGTGAACCAGTGCGATTGATATCGAAAAAATAGGTAATCCATGGGCAAAATTCGTTGTGCCGTCGAGTGGATCAACTATCCAGACATATTCCGCATTTGGAATTTTTTTATTTTTGAAAAAGTCTTCTTCCGACAAGATTTCATGTTCCGGATAATATTTTTTTATCTGTTCCATGATAAATTTCTCCGAGGCTTTATCTGCATTTGTAACGAGATCGTATCTGGCTTTTTTTGTTATCTTGATGCGATTTTTCTCTGTAGCTAAAATTATTTTTCCGGCTTTTTCTGCGAGGTCGATTGCGAAGGAGAGTAATTTCATGTTTGTATTTTACTATTCTTTTGCCTTGAATGTAATCTTGTTTTTAGCTAAAGTTGTGTCTTAATTTACGCTATGTATAAAACGGTAGATGCCAATTTTGAGATGTCATGCGGTGAGCAGGCTTTGCAAATTGTTGATAAAGTTGCCGCTTCCACCGAAGTTCAGAAATTTCCTGCAATTGTCGCTGTTTTCAGTAAAGTGCGTGACAGGATTTTGAATATCAATGGAAATTTTAATATCGATTTTATTTTGTCCGGTGTTTCTGGTGCTATTGATAAAGTTTTGGAAAGTTTGAGGCTTTCTGCAGATGATGAGCTTAGGATGATGGCTTCTTCCGTGGCTGAAAAAGTTGTTGAGGTAAGAAGAAAATTAACTTTTTTGAAAGATATTTTTGACGATCAGTTTAAGAATTTTAAAGTGCGGTATGATGCAGGAGAAAAATTTGCATATTTGGAAGCTACTCTTTTTATGTTTAGAAATCCTCAGTATAGTGTTCATCCAATTACTTTTAATAAAAGGATTAGAGAATCCTTTGATTCCGGTTTTGATGAGCTTGTTCGTGATATGGGATTTCCTTTGATCGTTGATCTAAAAGATATACAGGATGTGAAAATGAGAATTTCCGCTGATCTTTGGCGTGTGTATAACAAAAAGAATGGATTTTCTCATGTAAATAGAGAGTATAAACCTGATTCAAATTTGCCTGTTTTTCGTGAAGTTATCCACTATTCTCGTGGTTTTATAGCCTGTTATGGAAGTTTTTCAAATGCTGTGAAGGAAATTATTTTGGGTGAGGAAATTGATTTTGAGGCTAAGGTTGCTGATGATTCTGATGTTGGACAGGATGGTGACGATGTGATTGAATCCAGTCCAAAAAATGATGATGTGATACCGAAAGTTCGTAAAAAACGTGAGAGAAAATTTGATGAAAATGAAAGGCAGGCGATGGCAAAATTAGCTGAATTTGGCCATCCTTTTGATGGGTTGTCGACTCAGTTAAAAAAATGTAAGCCTTCTGTTTTGCTTGAGAGAGCAGAGCTTATGATTGAGTTGTTTGGAGAAGTAAAAATCAGTTTGCTTATGAGAACGACCGATATAATCAGGTCATTTGCAAAGAAATTTCAAAGAGGAAAATTGGATAAAAATGCTGCTGATGAAAAACTTTCAAATTTTCTTGCCGAGAGAAATATAGATCTGCCCCCTTCTTATCTTATGAAGAGCGGTTCTGCAAGAATTCTTGAACATATTGAAGGGATTGAGGCTAGAGGTGTGCCTTTTAAATCTGAATATTGGTGGTGGTTGAATGGTGCTGCCGCCCAGCGGGATGCTCAGATAGAGGAGACATGGAGAAAGTTATCGAAAAATGATAGAAGAAATGAGTTGGCTGAAATTTATGGTTTTGATGTTGCCGCTATGTATAGGACCGCTGTTGATGCCGAGCCTGATAATATACGGCAATATTGTAAAGTTTTGAAAGCGGCTGGATATGACGGGCGTTATCAATGGTCTTGGTCAAATAGATTTCCAATTGCAAAATTCAGGTATTTTGTAAGAGATAAATTGGTCGATGATTCAGATGAGAATGCGGAAAAATGGACTTTAAGAATAAATCTGGCTGAGAGACTTAAACCTACGGTTGGTGCAAAAATTGATAAAATTGACATTGAAGTTGTTCTTGAAGAGGCTGATGATGCTGAAGTTACAGCACTTTCCGATGAAGATGCCGATTACATGGCAATTTTGAAAAGTGTTGTTTTGCGTGTGCAAAGGAAAAAAGAGCTTGAAGCTGTGTTTAGAAGATATAGATTTGGTTATAAGGATATGGATTATTTTTGTGAAAATATGGAGAGAGTTGAGTATGCCTTTGCAAAAATAGAAGAATTGAATAGGCTGAAAATGCCTGTAACAAGAGATGTTATGTATGCTGGTCTTGATGGGCTTGTGGCTTGCGAGAACGCTGACAATTTAACACCGGAACAACGAGATATTGTTATTTATTTGAAAAATGTCGGATGTGATGATTTATTGGCGAAAAGGCTTGTTGCCGGCGGTGAAACTGTTGAGGACTTTAGGGCAAAAGTTACTTTTTTTAGAGGAGTGGAGCTTAGCGTGGAAGATTGTGGTAAAAGTTCTTTAGATTTCAGTGATTATGAAGATCTTTTGGATAAGTCGCTTCCCTCCATAAAGCGTATATGGATTACGAGGCTTAGGAATGCTATTAAAAATAGATTTGCGCGTGAACGCCTTGGTGAAGCTTTGGGTGATGGAGCTTTTGCAATCACCGGCTGGAGAAGTACCAGAACCAGTCCTGCTACAATGTTTCAAAAATTACAGTTCTTGCAAGATGGTGCGCTTAAAGATAGGAGTGCTATTGTTGCCGAGCTTGTGGCTGGTTATAGCAAATATTCTTTGAAGGGAATCACGGAATTTATTGATCAAATTTGTTCGAAAGTTGATGGTATGAATATTGAGCCGCAGCTTAAAGTTTTGTATATACAGCTTATGGTTGGTGTTTTGCATGGATTGACTAAAACTATTGGAAATGGAGTCGTAACTCAAAAGATGCTGGACCTAGCCAAGAATCAAATGCTTGCAGGTGATTTTGATGATGATTTTTTTGATAAAATAAGAAAACATGATAAATATTCAAATGTTGCTGAGTTATTGGTAGTCTACGGAGATGCAATGGTTAAGAAAGTTTATGAGGATGTTGTTGGTTTGTCTGTTAATCCTGCTATTGTAGATAAAAAAAATGTTTTAGCTTCGCTGAAATCTAAGTTTTTTGCTGGATATTCGGGTTCAAGTCGGAAGGATCGTGATTTTGATGTTTTTATTCACAGGTTTGGATCTGGAGTTGACGGTAAAAATCTGACTTTAGCGGAGCTTTCTAAAAAGTTGGGTATTCCTTTGGAAAAAGTTAGGAAGATTGAGCTTGGTTTGCTTAATTTTGTTCGTGGAAATCAGGAAATTATGGAAATGTTGCAGGATTTGGTTGAATAAAAGCTTGGTGTGTAAACAATCACTGTCCAAGAATTTGAAGATGTGATATGCTCTTTTGGCTTTAAAATACGCAAAATGATTGATAAGAAGTTTGTTTTAAAATCAGAAATGACGCCGGCCGGAGATCAGCCGACAGCTATAAAAGCGCTTACTGCAGGGCTGGATAAGAAAGAAAGGTTTCAAACTTTGCTTGGAGTCACCGGATCGGGAAAGACTTTTACGATGGCAAAAGTGATTGAGAAGCTGCAGCGTCCTGCCCTTGTGCTGGCGCATAACAAGACTTTGGCGGCGCAACTTTGCAGTGAGTTTCAGGAATTTTTTCCTGATAATGCCGTGAGTTATTTCGTTTCTTATTATGATTATTATCAACCGGAAGCGTATTTGCCTTCGACGGATACTTATATTGAAAAAGATGCGGCGATAAATGAAGAAATTGAGAAATTCAGACATGCTGCAACTGCGAATTTGCTGACTCGTCGCGATGTGATTATCGTGGCTTCTGTATCATGTATTTACGGTCTTGGTTCTGTTGAAGATTACAAGGCGATGGCGCGAACTATAAAAGTCGGCGACGTGATTCCCAGAGATAAACTTTTGAGACAACTTACGGACATGCAGTATTCCAGAAGTGCGATGGAATTTAAAAATGGAATGTTTCATGTACTTGGAGATACTGTTGAAATTTACCCACCAGATCGAGATAATGTCTACAGGATCGAGTTTTTTGGTGATGATATTGATGCGATTTCTGAGGTTGAATCTTTTACAGGAGAACTTGTTCGCAAGATGGATGAGATTACGATTTTCCCTGCGAAGCATGATGTAACTACAGAGGAAAAAGTCGCGAGGGCTGTAGATGGAATAAGAAAAGACCTTGATTTGCGCTACAATGAGCTAAAAAAACAAGGTCGTGATATTGAAGCGGAAAGGATAAAAACAAGAACTGAATACGATATCGAAATTTTGCTTGAGACCGGATATTGCAGTGGAATTGAGAATTATACGCGTTATCTTAGCGGAAAAGCGGCTGGAGAAAGGACGACGACTTTGATGGATTATTTGCCTGAAGATTTTCTTCTTTTTATTGATGAATCTCATATGACGGTTCCGCAAATTGGTGGAATGCACAATGGAAATTTTTCGAGAAAAACAACTTTGATAGAACATGGTTTTAGGCTTCCTTCAGCGCATGATAATAGGCCTCTTAAGTTCGAGGAGTTTGAAGATTATATGAAAAATACTGTTTTTGTTTCTGCAACTCCAGGAAAGTATGAGATTGAACATACTAAAGAAGCTGCGATTGTAGAGCAGGTTGTGCGTCCTACAGGGCTGGTGGATCCGCCAATTTCGGTGCGTCCTTCGAAAGGACAGATAGAAGATTTGCTTAAGGAGATAAAAGTTGTGACTGATAGAAGCGAAAGAGTGCTTATCACGACTTTGACAAAAAGAAGTGCCGAAGATTTGACGGAATTTTTGTCGGATGCCGATATTCGTGTAAGGTACTTGCATTCTGACATTGAGACTATTGAAAGAATTGAGATTTTGAGAGATTTACGTCTTGGAAAGTTTGATGTTTTGGTCGGTATAAATCTGCTTAGAGAAGGTTTGGATTTGCCTGAGGTTAGTCTTGTGGCGATTTTGGATGCAGATAAACAAGGATTTTTGCGCAGTGAAAGCGCTTTAATCCAGACGACCGGAAGATGTGCCAGAAATGTAAATGGAAATGTGATTATGTATGCAGACGTTGAAACCCCTGCGATAAAAGGGGCAATAAAAGAGACAAATCGACGTCGCGAAAAACAGGTGGCTTACAATAAAGAACATGGAATCACTCCTGAAACCATCAAAAAGGCGATTCGTGATATTTCTCATCTGGGAGGCAAAAAGAAAGATAAGGGAAGGTTTAACGGTGAAAAAGTGCCGAAGGATGAGGTTGGTCGGTTGATCAAAGTTCTTGAAGATAAAATGGATATTGAAAGTGAAAATCTAAACTTCGAAAAAGCGGCTGAGATCAGGGATGAAATAGAGGCTCTAAGAGAAGAGTATGGGGTGTAATTACTTCTTCTCCTCTTCCTTGAAATCCACTTTCACATTTTCTTTCTCAGCACCAGATGCTTCGAAGAAGATACGTGATGTGAAGCCTAGCATTTGGGCTAGGATGTTGTTTGGGAAGACTTGAATCTTTGTGTTGAAGTCACGCACCACTGCGTTGTAATAACGGCGTGAGAGCTGAAGATTGTCTTCCACTTCAGCAAGTTTGTTTTGAAGATCAAGAAAGTTTTGATTTGCTTTTAATTCCGGATAATTTTCAGCTACTGCAAAAAGTGATTTTAATGTGCTTGAAAGCATGTTTTCTGATTTTTCTTTATCCTCGATATCTTTTGCCTGCATGGCTTGCGAGCGAAGTTCTGTGAGTTTTTCGAGTGTTGCTGATTCGTGTTGTGCATAGCCTTTTACTGTTTCAACTACGTTTGGAATAAGGTCATATCTGCGTTTTAGTTGTGTGTCTATGTCTGACCAAGCCTCGTCACATTTGTTTTTCAGGCTTATTACGCTGTTATAAAGACCTACAATTAAAATTGCTACTACTGCCAGAATCAATAATGCATATATCATAAAGTTTTGTTAAAACCTTTGTAGATTTTACTGGGATTTTTGTTTTTAGGCAAATTGTTTTATGGATGTAGTGTGTAGCCTTGATCGCCGATTGGTGTATTCAGGCTTTGTGGGGTAATGGTTTTGCTTGGATTTGTTAGTACGTCTATCTTTAAGACTCGATCTGCTCCCGATCCACTACATAAAAAAGTTGGCTCTATCCCTGTATTTGATGTAAGTGCCTTTGCTGCCGATGCAAGAGATGATATTTTTCTGTTTGGACCTTTGCTTTCTTCTATTTGATCTAAAGCTAATGTGTCACAATTTGCTGATTCAAATCCATCTTCGCCTCTCAGTGCTCCTGTTTGTATGCCTTGGCATCTTAGGGCTATACGGCCTGTAATACAGTCGAGTTTTAATCTGTCTTTTCCTGGTAAATTTAAATCTTCGGGTAATTCTGATGCGAGATCTAGTCTGGCTTTTTCTCCTGGTGCTGTAGCAGTGTAATCAGAGCATTTTTTTATTCCTAATACTGCTCCTGTTGCTAAAGCTGTAATTGTTGCGTATCTTGCTATTCTTGATCCTAAACTTGGGCCTTTTGGTTGTCTTTGAGGATTTAACGTTGTTTCCAATCTTCTAATATATGCTCTATCTGCTTCTGATGTATGATTGCCAGGTGTTGCTCCATGTTGTCTTCCTTCGTGTGACATTTTTAGTGTTTTTAAAAGTAGGATGTGGATTTTACGCTATTTCTAAAATTTGTCAAGACGATGTGATTTTTACTACCCTGTTATTGTGAAGTTTTAGGCTTGTTGTAGCAATTCTTCTGCTTTTGACCAATTTGCAACTTTCCACCAGTTTTCAATGTATTCGGGTCTGCGATTTTGGTGTTTTAGGTAGTATGCGTGTTCCCAAATGTCCAGTGCCATGATTGGGGTTAAGCCTTTTGATAGTGGGGAATCCTGATTTGAAGTTGATATGATTATGAGTTTTTTTGTGTCACTTTGTTTGTCAGTATGATCTATGCAAAGCCATGTCCAGCCGCTTCCGAATTTTGCTGACGCTTCAGTTGTGAATGCTGTTTTGAATGCTTCAAATGAAGTGAATGATTTGTTTATGGCTTCAAGAAGAGTTCCGGATGGTGCATTGTTTTCCTGTCCCGGACGAAGAAGTTCCCAAAAAAGGTTGTGATTTACGTATCCTCCACCGTGATTTATGACTATTTGGCGAATGTCTTCAGGAACTTGTGAAAGGTCTTTTAGCAGATCCTCTGGTGTTTTTTCGAATAATTCTGGATGTTTTTCCAGTCCGGCATTGAATTTGTCTGTATATGTTTGGTGATGTTTTGAATGGTGGATTTCCATTGTTTTTGCATCGATATATGGTTCCAATGCATCGTATGCGTAAGGAAGTTTTGGTAATAGGTGAGCCATTTTTAAGGTTTGTTAATGTTTAAGATGTGTACGTGAGGAAGAGTAACTGGTTTTTTAATAACTTTCCAGTCTATTTCTACATTGGTAAAAATGGAGATATTTGTGCGATATTTTTGAGGTTTTCGATGAAAGCTTTTCCGTAGTTTTTTGTGGAAAGTCTGTCGTCTAAGATGATTACTTCTTTGTTAACAGGAGTAATATTTTGCTGTTGGCCGGAGTTGTTTGATGGTGTTGATATTGGCTGTTTTATGCGATTTATTATTCTTTTTAATGCAAAAACAGCTAGTGGAATTTGTAATTCATCAAATGGATTTTCGAAGTTTTTACTTGCGGCTATAAGGTATGGATCGCTTGGTGGATCGAATGGAATTTTGGTTATGATAAGCGAATTTACCAGATTTGCGTATTTGAAATAATTCCATGCGTTTGGAGTAATTATGAGGATAGCATTTTTGTGATTTGCTCTAAATTGTTCTGAAATTTTGCCTATGCTTCCTGTAAGGAGTGAGATGATTTGTCGTGAAGTGTGCAGTTTGCCTAATTCCAATGTGAAAAATTCTATTTGTTGGCGTGAATTTGCTATTATTGCGACTGCTCCTTCGCGACTTTCTGCATATTTTGCGATATTTTTCATGAGGTCTTTGTCTTCTCTTGAATAATAATTTGGCTTGTCTGCTATGAAAATTTCGAATGAAGAAGTAGTTGTTTCAGGTGCAGATTTTTTAGTTGTAGGTTCTGAGTTTGATATGGATAAATCTATTTTTGTGTCGGAATAAGACTGAAGAAGTTCGTTTTCCTTGATTGTTTTAAGGTTTTCCGGTAGCCCAAAAAGATGTTTTATGAAATGTCCGTTGTCGTTTAGGTCCACATTTTCGCTTATGACTTTATATAATTCACAATTTTTTAGGATTTTTTCGATTTGTGGTTTTACTTCAAATGGTGATTTTTTGATTACAGCGTTTCCATCCATGTCTTTTTCTATGAGCAAAAGGTTTGATTCTAGGTTTGGCGTGATGAAAAATTCTGATAATATTATTGCTGATTTTGCAAGAAGCGGATCTTTTGTTTCGTTTAGCATCTGAATTAAGCTTTCGGCTGAGTGTAGCGCTTTTTCCCATTGTTTTGCCTCCATGATTTCTTGAGAAATCGTGCATCTTTCTATGAATTGATTGTCGTCTGTAAAGCGTTCCATGACCATGCTTATCAGTCCGAAAAGCATGGTTGCTTTTGAGGAAAGTGATTCGATGAGTGTTTGGTCTTCTTCAAGCCTTTTTATTTGATTTAATAAAATTTCAAGTTTCAAATAATGTGAAGACTGAAAATGTAGTGTTTTTACAAATTTATCGAAGTCTATTATGATAAGATTTTTTGGCTTGAGCGGCGGAAAATGGCTTTTATCTGTGCTTAAGTGTGTGGTGATGTCTCCAAGGTAGTTGTGTGAACAAATTGATGGACTAGCTATATCTTTCTCTATTCCTTTCAGGAAAAAGGCTTCAGAAAGCGGATCAATCAAGTTTTCATCTATGTTTAATTCGTGAATCAGTTGTTTTTCCTGATTTAGAAATGAAAGTTCATGCAAAAGTCCTGTTTTTGTTTCAGTGAGCCATATTATTGTTTTGGAAAATGCTGTGAATTCGTGATCTTGGATTTCAGATTTTTCCAGTAATTTCTCAAGTCTTTTTATTGATACGTATTTTTTTGGTGATTCGATTTTGGCTATAGTATCAGGAATTTCCGATGATATGCTTTGGAAAATTTCTGAAGAAACCGCTATGTAAGAATCTTTGTCTATTTGTTTGATGAGATTTTTTATCAGATCTTCGTAAGGAGGAGAGAGTTCTATGAGTAGGTTTTCTTTTGATTCGAGAATCTTTGTAGAGATTTTTTCTATAAGTTGGTTTGGGAGTGAGATGTCGGTTGTTTTTGTTGTTCGTTCCAAAGGTTCTGAAAAAATTGAGAGTTGATTTTCTTCGGATTTTGATTTTTTGTGTGTCGATTTTGGCTCTAGTGTCAGTAAAAATGCCCCTAATGGATTTGAAGTTTTTTTGCAAAGTTTGTGAATTTTTTTGACTGTTTCTGTTGGAAGTTCTTGAAATTTTTGAGACAATTTCATGAATAATTCCATTGCGGCGATCGAATCTTCGAGTGCGCGATGTTTTTCTTCGTGCGAAAGATTTAATATTTCAGAAAGTACTTCCAGGCTGTATGTAGGCAAATTCGGGAAGATTATGCTTGAAAATGGAAATGTGTCGTATAACGGATTTGTTATTTTAAATCCGTTTGCGTTTAGGAATGAAATATCGAATTGAATATTGTGGCCTATGATAGGCAAGTCTCCTATGAAGTCTTTTATTTCCTGTGCTTTGTCTTCAAATTTTGGTGCATTTTTCAGTTCGTCATCAGTTATATGCGTGATGTGCTTTATGATGTCTGGAAGCGCTATTCCAGGGTTTACTAAAATTTGTAGAGTTTCTTTTTGTCCGTTTAAATCAAATTTTACGGCACCGAATTCTATTATTTTGTTTTTCAGTGGATCTATTCCTGTGGTTTCGAGATCTAGAGATACGAACATGGTTTATTCTTTGAGAAATGTCATTTTTCTTAATGGGTTTATCCTATATCAATGTTGGAATGCTTTACAAGAGTGGAAGAATAAAAAAAGAATTTCTTTAAAAATATAAATCTCTGTATGTGCCGTTTTATGGCTTCTTGAGCCACGCTGATTTTTATTTCATAATATTCTTATCGATGTGTCTACATTAGAATTTTGACAATTTTTCTACATTGGATATACTAGTATGATTTTTACAGATAAGAAAAACGTTCACAAAAAATACAGAACACTTACACTGAAAAAATCAAACGCCCTAGAAAAGCACTTGTACATTAAAATCACAGAATATAAAACGGAGAAGTAGTTTAAAAGACTTCAACTCCATAAAAATATAAAAACAAAAATAAAAATTTTCTTCTCTTCTAAGAGTGGAGAGATGAGGAAAGCAAATAGCGGAAACGCACAAAAATAAAAATACAAACAAAAAGCGTTAAAGATTGTTGGCTCAACGAGGAGCTCCCAATCTTCCTGTAAAAGGACCGTCAATTTACTTTTCTCTCTGTCCTCACTGAGGTGATGGTATTGCGAAGTTCGCTTTGTAATCCCGGAGATGCCCAGACCTTTCTGGGTGCGGTCCTGCCCTTATCCAAGCTCTATGGCCTAGCTACGGTTTCGTGTTAAGGGAGAACAGGCGGTTGGTGGTGCAACTGAAATTAACACCAAAGTCTTGGTAGGATTTAAAACAAAAACAAAGTTTAATGGCTCTATTATATGCAGCCAGTTTAAAACTTTTTCCCCCGCTTCGGCGGGTTTTTTTTTACAAAAAATTCAATAAGTGGAAGATGCCTGCACGTGGTGATATATCCTTATTGACCTCCTTGCAAAGTGATGTTATAGTGATCTACTCTTTACAAATGAAAATGGATGGATCAGCAGAAAAATTAGGTCTAATTGATGAGGTGGATAGCGATGTTTTGGATGTTGTGAATACGCCTGTTTCCTTAGTCGTTCGAAAAACTGTTAGTTCCAGAAGAAATGTCGTTCTTGATTCTACTAAAATTCGTGCGGCTATTGCCTTGGACAAGCCTGTTATGCCAAAAAAACCTGTATATCCCGGAACGGCACGAAATAAAGGAAAAATGAAATCATTCAGGTTGGCTGTTGAACAATATTGGAAGGATATGGCTGTGTATGAAGCGGCTATGAATACTTATGAGAATGATTTGGCTTTTACAGATGCTGTTCGACCAAAAACCCGTGGTGATTGTGAGGGTGGAATCAGGCCCTGTCCGCATGTTGGATGTAGTCATAATTTGTATTTGCATGTGAATCCGGATAATGGTCATATTACTATGAATTTTCCTGAACTTGAGCCTGATGAAATGGATCCCAACTCTTCCTGTGCTTTGGATGTTGCGGAGTGCGATGGTCTTACTCTTGAAGAAGTTGGAAAAACACTGAATCTGACGCGCGATGCTGTTCGGCAAATAGAAACATTATCTATTGGAAAACTTAGAGAAGAGATGAATATCTAAATTTTCTAAATCCTTTTTAACTCTGTACGTAGTCCATGTGTGTGTCATGTGTTCAAGCTCTATGCGACTATTCCTAATAATCCGCGTAGTGATTTTGGAAATTCTTTTGCGCCTGAATCTTTGTGTCTTTTGAGAATTTTTGCAATTTTGTCGTGTGTTAATGCTATTGTTGTGGCTATTTGAGGATTTTGCTCGCTCAAAATATCCAGTGTATTTAATAGATTTTGGAGAGTTGTGGTGATTAGTGTTTCTGTTTTGGCCTTTGCTTTTGGGATGCTTTCCGGATCTCTTAGGCTGAAATATGCCTGACGTTCTATGTTGTTTGCTCTTGCTAAAGTTTCTTGGATAATTTTTCTTACAGCACTTCTGATAGAAAAAATTGTTTTTGTAGGCAAATCCAGTAATTCCGGAATTGTTGATGCTTCAGCCTTATTTGAGGCTGGAGTTGCGGCTTCACTTTGTTTACCTGGTTTATCCTTGGATTTTTTTTCGTGTGCCATTTGATTGTGATTGTAGTTTTTGTTTATAGTTGTAGAAGATTTTTAACTTGATTTACTATTTCGGTTCTTTTTTCTGAGTTGAATGTTATGTTGTTTGTATTTAGGATGCTGGATAGATAGCTTATAACTGATCGAATTGCGTCTTTTACGGGTTGTGTTCTTGGTGATTTTGATATTGCTGTATTTTCTGTGATTGCTGTTTCTAATTCTTGTAATTTATCTCTAAATGCAGTTAAGGCTGTTTTTGTAAAGTTTTCTTCTGAGTTTAGACCATTTAATTCCCCTAAAATTGTTCTGGTTGCCCCCATTGGCAGTGCTGTGTTTCTTGCTTTTTGAGTGAAATCTATTAAATTGCTTAATTCTCTTAATCTTGGAATGCCTAATCCGACTTTTTCTGCAAGTGCTCGTCTTGTTCTTAACTCTTCTGCGGCAAGTTCGTCCGGTGTTTTAGGAGCAAGACTTAGGCGGTCTCTTAATTTTGTCTCTCTTTCTGTTCCATCTTTGATTTTTTGTTCTAGTATGGCTATTTTTTCTTGAGCGCTTTGTACAAGAGCTAATAAGTTTGCTCTCTCTGTTGAATCACCTGTTCGTCGTAGTCTTAAGTTCTCTGCTTTAAGTTCTACTAGTTCTTCTCGTAGTTGATCTACAAGTCCTTTTTTCTCCATTTTTACGACTCTACTATTTTGTCCCTGTAGAGCTTTTTTCATGTCTTGCAATTGTGCAGTTGTTGCTGCAAGTTCTTCTCTTAGGTTGTATGTAGTGTCTCTTTCTTTTGCAAGTTCTCTTTGTAGTTCTCCGAGTTTTTTGGATGCTTCTGTGTTTACTGATGATGGGGTATTTGTTGTCGGCGCTTGGGCTTTTTGTTGCTTTCTTAAGGTTGCTATTGTTCCTTCTTTAGCCGCTAGTTCTGCCTGGTATTCTCTGTCTTTTCGATCCATAAATCTTTGCATTTCTGCAATCTTTCTTTCAAGTAGAGAAATTGTGGCTTTGTCTTCCGGTGATGGAGCTGGTTGTGCTTTTGCGGCTAGAGTTTCCGCTTTAGAAGCAGCTAATTCTGCTACAAGTCTTGCAACTTCTGCCTGGAGTTGAAGTACGTCTGCAGGTTGTGCTTTTGCTTCTGCTATTTCTGCTCGTGCCTCTGCTTCGGCTGCTAATCTTTTTAGTTCTATATTTCGTCTTCTTAGCTTTGTCGCTTCATTTGTTAACTCTGAGATATCTGCGACAGCTTGAGGAGAATCCAGGTTTTGTTGTTGTAATAATCTAAGTGTTCTTGTTTGTGCTGCATTTAGCTGCCTTAGTTCTTTTTCCAGATCTGAGATTTTGCTTTCCAGTTTTTGAATTTGTTTGGCAAATTCTGCTGTTACTTCTATTCTTGTGTCGTGGCTTGCATTTCTTGCTACTGTTGCGCGTACTTGGGTTAGTGTTTGTCTTGCTGTTGTGAGATCTACTTCGAGTGCTGTTATTCTTGCGTCTTTTTCTAGAATTGTCGCTTCAAGTGTTTTTGTTTTGGCTAGGAGTGCAGATGGTGGAGCGGTTTGCTTGAGTTGTGCTGATTCGGCTTCTGCTGCAGTTGCGCGTAGCTCTAGGCCTGCAGCACGTGCTTCTGCACTTTTGAGGCGTGATTCTAATCCTGCAGCATGTGTTCTTGCGGATGCTGTTTCTATTTCTAGATTTCTGATTGTTTCAGCTCTTTGGAGTCCATGTCCGATGGCTTTAGTGGCTTGGTCTTGTAGTTCAGCCAGTTGTGCTTGTGTTGTTGTCAGCTGTGCTTGTGTTCTTGCCAATTCTTCTCTTAGTGCTTCTAGTCTTTTTTCAATTTCTTTTTCCATTCCTTCGGCTAGCTTGAATATGGCTTGTGGACTTATGTCTATGATGTCGTCGGCTTCTTCTTTTTCTATTTCTTCAATTCTTATAAATGGTCTGTCGATTGTTAATGTTAGGCCATATTTTCTGAATGTTCTTCTTGAATGTGATATGAATTCATTTAAAGCAGACTGTATCCCTGATTCTTGCATTATTGTGTGTACTTCGGTTTTTTTTACCACTCCATTATTACTTAATAATGCTGTAATCAATTTTTTTAATGGTGGTGCGACGTAAGCATTTTCTGCAAGTTTAGAGAGTGTTGCTTTTGTTTTTTCTGATAATCCTATCGGATTTGTAGTATCAGGTTTAGTAGCTTCTTGGTCTGCGTCTATTGAATCTACGGCTTGAGCGGCCGGTTCTTCTACTTGTACTTTTGCGAGTCTGAATGCGTTATATCTAAAGTTTACACCTGATGCCTGTTTTATATTTTTTGCCGCTATGATTATTGTGAGGCCTATTTTTTCCAATTCTTCTTTTAATACATTAAGATTATATCCAATTGCTTGTACTGTAATTTTTGGTAGTTTTTCTGCTATGTCTCGTACGAAAAGTGCTGTGTTTCCTGTATCAAGTAATACTTTAAATATTGCAAATAAATTTTCATCGAGTTTGATCTTGCCTTCTTTTTGGGTTGTTTCGAATATTTGTTTTATCTCGTCAGGGTTTGTTTCTATGTTTTCCTGTGGTGTGGTTGTGAATGAATATAGTGTTGTCATTGAAGGTTTTCGTATTCTTCTTACCTCAATGTAGATTCCTATTTCTTCTAGTGCTGCTTTTGTTTTTGCACTTGCAAGAATGTGGCCTACGGTGTGATTGGAAATGTGTGTCTCGTTGTCGGAAAGTTTTGTTAAACTGACTATTTCTTCTGGTGATAATGGTTTGCCGTGTTTATCAAATTCTTTTGTCATTGCTGAAAGTATTTGAATTGCGACGTCGCGAGTTTGTGACTTTAGATGAAATTCACCTGAGGCGATGGCTTTTTCCAGTTTTGCTCCGAATGATGTTTTTTGAGTTGGTTCGGTTTCCCATGTGACTGGTTCTTCGTGTTCTTCTGAAGCTTTCGATGCTGATGTGTCTTTGGTGTCTGCAGGTTTTTCTTCTGAGGCTTTTGGTATTGATGTGTCTGCTGTAAGTCTTACTACCTGTTTTTCTTTATCTATTTCCAGTGTTAGTCCGACTTTTATGAGTGGTCTTCTTGTGTTGGCTACGAATTTTTGGAGATTACGTCTTAGTCCTGATTCCTCGATTATTTGTGCTACTTTGGCTAGTGGTATTTCTCCTGTAGTTCCTACTAATGCTTTTAGTAATGTTTCCTGAGCACCTCCTGTTTTATGGTTTGCTAAAACTGTGGACAATTTTGTTTGTATATCTTGGATTTCTTCTCCCGCAGGTTCGATTTGTTCAGCATGGACTGCCTCGGTTGGAAGAGCCTCAGCCGGAACAACTGTATCTTCAGGCTCTATGATCACCTCTATTTCGATTGCTTGTGTATTTCCTATTCTTTCTCTTATTTCAAAAACTACTGTTTTCCAGTTAATTGTTGCTGTGCGTGTTTCCAGTGTTTCTATTTGTACCGCTGAGTCTTTTGTCCCGAGTATTAAGACTCCGTTTCTGTTGTGGATTTTTATGTCTCTCCTTGTTTGTGGAATTACAGATGTGTTTATATAAGCTACTGCTTTTAAAATTTCTTTTTCTGTAAGCCCTGTTACGAAAGAAAATTCTTCCAATGTCGCACCCATGGTAAGGTCTGACAGTGCACCTAAAATAAATTGTGAGAATCGTGGTGCGTCTGTGAAAAGCGTATCATTTTCTTTTATTTCTTTTGCTGAAGCGTAGATATTTGGGGTTTTATTCCCAAGTTCTTGAACGTATTTAACTCTTTCTGATTCTAATATCCATTTGCTTTTTTCAGGCTCTTTTGTGTCTTTGACGAATTCTATTCTTAGTTTGTGTTTTTTAAAGATATTGTTTTTACTATTGTTTGCATTGTTGCGTGCTATCTTTAGTGCTTGTGTGTCCGGAAATCCTATTGCCAATTTTCCTTGTGTTGCCGTTCTTGTTTCTAAAAAATTTTCCAATAAATATACTTGTGTGTTTACAGGGTTTCCGTCTTGTCTTTTTACTCTTCCTGACGTGTTATTTTTTATGTGTGGATTTTTAATTGCGTCTATCAATGCTGCGTTAACTTCTTCGCGTGTTGCGAGTGCTACTTTCCATAGTTGATCTACGGTCTCTATATTTAACTGTGCAAGACGAGCTTTTGTGTTTATGTCTTTTATGGCCTGCGATTCTATGATTGGTGCTGAGTATGGGGCTCTTTGGTCTGGTTGTGGTTCTTGAGGTTGTGGAATTGTTGGAGTTTTTGTGTCTGGTTCTTCAGCTGGATCGCTTTTTTCTTGTAACTCATTTTTTTCGTGACTTGGATTGCCTTGGATTATTCTCATTGATCCATCTCTACTTCTGGTTAACGATAAGTTGTGCCTTACGAAGTTTTGATTTTGTAGTCCCATGATTTGTAATCTGTTTTCAGGGCTTACTTTTCCTTCTCCCATTATTTCGGCTATTTTTGCCGCCGAGATTGTGTCTGTATTATGCGAAAGAAGGTATTCTACTATTCCTGATACTTTTGATTGTTTATTGGTTTTTCTTGCTTCTATCTCGGCTTTTATTTGCTCCAATTTTTGTCGTATGCTTAATTCTCGGGTTTCTGCCGTTGTGGTTGTTTCATGTCTTGCTGTATGCGTGGCTGGTCTTTGGATTGTGCCTGAGCTTGCTGCTGATTCTGTGTTGGGTTGTGTTCTTCCTGATTCTCCCTGAGTACCTATTTGGTCATCAATTTCCATACCCTGTCGTTCTTGTGCCATTTTGATTTTAAAATATGGAGAGTAAGGTATTTCTTATGTTGATACTTGTCAAACCTTGAAAATGGGTTTTTGCCAGTTTTTGTAGACAAAAAATCATTTGTATGGTCCTTTGAGGCTTTTACAACATTTTTATGAAGTCGTCGAAGAAGTGAACTGTATCAAGTGGACCTGGAGCGGCTTCCGGATGGAATTGGCATGAAAAAAATGGAAGAGTTTTGTGGCGGATGCCTTCGACTGTTTGATCATTTGCGTTTTTCAGCCAAACTTTCCATCCCGATTTAAGAGATTTTTCGTCTACTGCAAAGCCGTGATTTTGGCTTGTGATGTAGCATTTTTGTGGATTTGTGTCTAGGTCGATGCATGGCTGGTTTTGGGAACGATGACCGAATTTTAGTTTGTAAGTTAAAGCCCCTGATGCTATCGCCATGATTTGGCAGCCTAGGCAGATTCCGAAAATCGGTTTTTTGAGTGCGAATGCTTTTTTGATGATTTCGTGTAGAGGATAGAGGATTGCAGGATCGCCCGGGCCGTTTGAAAGAAAAATTCCATCAAATTTTATTTTTTTGCCATTAATTTTTTCTTCTATGAAATCATAATTCCAAGGGACTCTTATGACCGTAATGTCGCGGTTTAGGAAGTTTCTGATGATGTTGTTTTTCATGCCGCAGTCGATACAGATGATTGTTTTTTTGCCACGTTTATAAATTTTTGGTTTTTTGACTCCAACTTTATCGACTAGGTTTTCTGAATTTGGATCTTCAAATTCGATTTTTTTTGATGATTTTGTGGTGTTTTTTGTGGCAGATTTTTCTACGACGATTTTTCCTAGCATTACTCCGTGAGTTCTCAGTTTTTTAGTCAGCTCTCTTGTGTCGATTCCTGTGATTGCTGGAATTTTGTTTTCTTTAAGCCATTTTCCGAGTGATTTTTTTGCATTCCAGTGACTGAAATTTTCGCTGTATTCGTTTACGATTAATCCTGTGAGGCTTGCCTTGTTTCCTTCAAAAATTTTCTCGATTTGGTCTTTGTCTTTTTTGTCCTCGGGGATGCCATAATTTCCGACGAGTGGCGATGTCAAAACTAAAATTTGGCCTGTGTAAGAAGGGTCCGTAAAGCTCTCAGGATAGCCAACCATTGATGTATTGAAAACAACTTCTCCAGCTGCTGAGACAGGTGCCCCGAATGATTTTCCTTCAAAAATTGTGCCGTCTTTTAGGATAAGTTTTGCTTGCATTTGTTTGATTCTATATGGAGGAGAGAGGAGTGGCAAGAAGATTTGAGGCGTTGTCATCTTTGTGAAATTATGCTATAATAACACATCTTGTTTTATAATTTATGCTTGCAAATCAACCTGAACAACTAGCGCCGATTGATCTTGAATCTTCGATTTTATCGCTTTCGGATCTCATGCCAAGGGCTGCTGATGGATTTAATATTGTGCTTGAAGGTGTGCGTGAATACCCTATTGAATTTCTTAGGCAGGAAGATGTTGTTAGGATAAAGAATGATGTGAGGGAATTGCTCGAATGTTGGTTTAAGGATTATTTTTTCCCTGAACAGGCTAAATTGTATGGTAAATATAGGGAAAATGCCTCAAATATTGTAAGAG
The DNA here is from genome assembly GCA_943356465.1 of Candidatus Peribacteria bacterium. Lineage (GTDB taxonomy): Bacteria > Patescibacteriota > Gracilibacteria > UBA1369 > LOWO2-01-FULL-3 > UM-FILTER-38-24. The sequence goes on along the minus strand of CALREX010000001.1, from coordinate 28,241 downwards.
AAATTGCTGGTTTTTTGTCTCAAAATAAAGTTTTGTGGCCTTTCTTTTCGGATTTTTTTCGTGACAAATTTGATATAGTTATTGAAGAGAAAAATCTTACTAGTCAGGTTAAAGCTGATAGTGCCAGTAATGGTACGAAAAAAGTTGAAGGCGTAAGGAAATATTCTTGTATCAATAGAGTTTTAGATAGAAGGCAGATTTTACAATTTTTTAGGGCGTGTGGCTTTACAATTATTGAAGATTCTGGGAAAGGCGGACATATGGGTATTTATCTTAATCGTAAAAAAGTTGGATCGTATTCCGGACATGATGGCTTATGGATTAGAGCGATTATGGATGAATTGGCGAATAATGCTGTTCCTTTGAGTGTTCTTGCGAATGGTTATAATGAAACTTTTGGAAGTGGATTTGTAATTTTAACTTAATTCTATGAGTGAGGTTGATGTTGTACAAATTGGAGTTGAGGTTTTGGAACGAGGAGTGTTTGATGAAGTTTTTTTGTTGAAATTGGCTGAATATTCTCGCAATGTTGCGGTTTTGGCAAGGCTTGCCCGACATGAGAATTGTATGCTCAGGGCGGCTGTTGCAGGAAATCACTTTATAGGGAAAGATGCGGTCGATATTTTGGAGAGAGACTTTGATCCAGGTGTTGCAAGAGTTCTTCTTCTAAATCCAACTTATATTGCCATGCAGGAGGGCAATATTATTGATATCACGAATGCTGTTTCAAGTCGTGCAGGCGATATCAAACAGAAATAGGTTTTATTTTGATTTATTTTTTTCAGCTTCACGTCTTTTTGCTTCTTCTTTGATTTTTTTGATCATCTCGGGTTTGTCTCCCATTATCAGGTTTAGCAACATTTCTGACCTCTTATCTTTGTCTGTTCCCGGTCCTTTGTTTATAGCGCTAAGTTTTGATTTTAGCGCAAAAAAGATGATGATTGCGGTGATAACAATGACTCCAATTAACACAGGATAGTAGTATGTTGTAAATAAACTTGCGATGAAATTCATGAAATCGTCGAAGTTGTTTAGTTGCATATTTTTATTTGTTAGCTTTACATGTTCGCGAATTTATTTTACAGTGTTCCCAAGAATAAAAAAAGTATGAAATTTAAAGGTCAACACATTTTGTCCACGAAGCAGTTTGATAAAAATGGACTTCTGGCGTTTTTTGAGGTTGTTAAAAAAATGGAAAAAGTACTTGAGGACGCTGTTATTCATGGGAAGCAATCGAAACTTTGTGAAGGAAAAATTCTTGCTACTCTTTTTTATGAACCTTCGACAAGGACGAGATTTAGTTTTGAAACGGCTATGCTAAGGCTTGGAGGAAGGGTTATTTCAAATTTTGATATGCTAAAAACTTCATCCGCTGTAAAAATGGAGACACTTTTTGATACAGGAAAAGTTGTTTCGCAGATGGCTGATGTAATTGCGATGAGGCATCCTGAAGTCGGAAGTGTGGCTGAGTTGGCCAGATTCAGTGATGTTCCTGTGATAAATGCCGGAGATGGAAGCGGCGATCATCCAACTCAGGGGTTGCTGGATGTTTATACAATTTGGAAGGAGAAAAGAAAGCTTAATGGTCTTACTGTAGGGATTATCGGAGACTTAAAACACAGCAGAGTTTTTCATTCACAATGTGAAATTTTGAAATTTTTTAATGTTAATTTTGTGTTGATTTCTCCAAAAGCTTTGTCTTTGCCTGATAAATTTAAAAAAGAAATCGGTAAATTCGTTGAAGTGGAGGATTTGTCTAAGGTTATTGATGATTTGGATGTTATTTCTGTAAACAGGATTCAAACGGAAAGGTTTCAAAGTGAAAAAGAAGCGGAAAAATTCAGAGGAAAATTTGTTGTGTCTTCATCGATCATGAAAAAGGCAAAAAAGGATGCGATTATTCTTTGCCCGTTGCCTAGAAGAGAGGAATTGCCGATGGAAATTGACAATGATCCGAGGGCAAAATATTTCGAACAGATAAAAAATGGAGTTTGTGTAAGAATGGCTTTGTTTTGTGAGATTTTTGGTGTTACTGTTTAGTTGTAAGTGCAAAATTTATGAAAACAATTTTACTAAAAGACGGACAGGTCGGGCATCATCTTGGTATTTATGATGCCGATGTTTTGATCGGGGCGGACGGGAAAATTGTCGATACTTATGATTGGGGTAAAAAAATCAAGGCTGATAAGGTGATAGACTGCAAGGGTAAGCTGATTTTGCCGGGTCTTATAGATGTGCATGTGCATTTTCGCGAGCCTGGGGAGTCTTATAAAGAAACATGGGAGACCGGTTCGAAAGCGGCTGTTTCAAGCGGAGTTACCACTGTTTTTGATATGCCGAATAATAAGCCACCTATTTTATCTGTTAAAGATTTGAAGGCAAAAAGGAAATTGATTTCTGGAAGATCGTATTGTAATTATGGCTTGTATACGGGGTTTGATGGGGAAAATTTTTCCGAGATTGCAAAGATGAAAGGTGTCGTAGGCGTAAAAATTTATTCTGCAAATTCGACCGGAGATATGGGAGTAAATATGAAAGTTATAGAAAAACTTTTGAAAAAGTACAAAGGAATGGTTGTTGTGCATGCGGAGGATTCGGCTTGTGTACGTGAAAATTCCGAAAAATATCTGGCTGAATTTGCAGATCGTGACGCTGAATTTTCCATTCATTCTAAAATCAGGTCACCGAAGTGTGCTATTGCTGCAGTAAAATCTGTTTGTGAGTCTGCAAAAAAAACAGGACATAAAAAGCTCCATATTGCTCATGTTTCATGTGAAGGCGAAATTGATGTGATAAATAAATATCGTGATTTTGGTGTGACTTGCGAGGTTACTCCGCACCATCTGCTTTTGTGCGATGGTGATTATGAAAATCCCGGAAATTTTATCAAAGTGAATCCGCCTGTGCGTAGTCGGGAGGATGTTTTTGCGATGTGGAAGGCGTTAAAGTTTGGTGATATTGATATGATTGCGACTGATCATGCGCCTCATTCGGTGGTGGAAAAAGAGCAGGAATACAGAAAAGCGCCTGCCGGAGTGCCGGAACTTGATACGTTTCTTCCTGTTCTTCTAAATGCTGTAAACGATGAGGCTTTGGAAATAAGTGAAATTGTAAAATTGTGTTGTGAAAATCCTGCCAAGGTTTTCGGGCTTGCTGAGAAGGGGCAGGTTGAGCCTGGTTTTGATGCGGATTTGGTTGTTGTTGATATGGATCTTGAGAAAAAAGTTGATGCGAAAAATTTATTTACAAAATGTGGATGGTCTCCATATACTGGTGTTAAATTGAAAGGTTGGCCTGTGATGACTTTTGTTGGCGGCGAATTGGTTTTTAAAAACGGCAAGATTGTCGGAAAACCCCAGGGGAAAGAGGTAAAGTTTGATTAGTGATGTGTTAGAAAAATGTTGTTTATTTTTATTGATGTTGATGAAGTTTTGCCACGACAGGTTTTTGTGGTAAAGTTTTTTTGATAAAAATTTGAAATGGTTGGTTATGGTGGATTTGGGCATAAAATTTTGTGGAGTAGAGTTTGCAAATCCGACGGTTCTTGCGTCGGGGATTTTGGGGGTAACTGCTTCGAGTTTGAAAAATGTGATCAGAAATGGTGCAGGTGGAGTGACTACGAAATCCATTTGGCTTAATGAGCATAAAGGGCATAGGAATCCCACAATGTTCGGTACGGAGAATTATTTTATAAATGCTGTCGGGCTTTCCGATGCAGGTATCGAGAAAGCTGTAAGTGAAACTTTTCCTGAATATAATGATGAAAAACCTGCGCCGATAATTGCAAATATCGTGGCCGCGAAGATCGAGGATTTTGGCCTTTTGGCTGAGAAAATTTCGGAGTGTAATCCTGATATTATCGAGGTAAATATTTCCTGTCCGAATGTGGAAGATGAGTTTGGTAAGCCGTTTGCGTGTGTTGCCGGTGATGCGGCAAAAGTGACTTCTGTTGTGAAAAAAGCTTTGTCCGGTGGCAAAAAAAATATTCCTGTAATTATAAAACTTTCGCCGAATGTCATGAATATCGGAGAGATTGCGAAGTCATGCGTAGCGGCCGGTGCTGATGGGTTTTGTGCTGTGAATACTTTTGGTCCAGGGCTTGCTATAGACATAAATACCAGGATGCCTATTTTGGCAAATAAATTTGGAGGAGTGTCCGGACCCGGAATAAAACCACTTGCACTTAAATGTGTATATGACGTTTTTAAGGCTACAGGTAAGCCTATTGTCGGGACCGGAGGAGTGATTACCGGGGAAGATGTGATTGAAATGATGATGTGTGGAGCGAGATTGGTAGGGATTGGGACGATGGTTTATTATCGTGGTACTGATGGTTTTCGAAAGATTGTTTCAGAGGTGAAAGAGTGGTGCGAAAAAAACGGTGTAAGTAATTTGGAAGAAATTATCGGGACTGTAAAAATTTAATTTTAAAGAAAAATGGAAGGTCATAAATTTGATACAAAACCGGTTACGCTGAGGATAAAAAAAATTGTAAAAGAAACTGATACTGTGAATACCTATATTTTTGATTATGCGCTTGAGTCGAAGCCAGGGCAATTTGTGATGATGTGGATTCCCGGTGTTGATGAAAAACCCATGTCTGTGGCTTATGATGATGGCAAGGAATTTTGGGTTACTGTCTGTGATGTAGGGCCTGCAAGTAATGCGCTTTTCAAAATGAAAGAGGGGGACTATGTCGGAATCAGAGGTCCTTTTGGGACGCATTATCATTTTGAAGAAGGTGATCATTTGGCCCTTGTGGCAGGTGGATATGGGGCGGCGCCTATGTATTTTGTTGCGATTGAGGCTCTTAAAAAAAATTGTAAAATTGAATTTTTGATAGGTGCGAGAAGTAAGGATTTAGTCCTTTATACTAACAAAATTTTGGGATTACATGGTGTGAATTTGCATATTTCTACGAATGATGGATCTATGGGAATGCAAGGATTTGTTACGAATTTACTTGATAGTGTGATAGAAGAAGTTGAGAAAAAAAATGAAAAAATTGATAAAGTTTTTACGTGCGGGCCTGAAATAATGATGAAATTTGTCGGTGACATCGCATGGAAAAGTGGAATAGATTGTTATGTTTCTGTTGAAAAATATATGAAATGCGGAGTCGGAGTTTGCGGACAATGTGCAGTTGACCCGAGTGGTGTTTTGGCCTGTAGGCAGGGCTCGGTGATGAAGTATAATTATGTCAGAACTCTAAGTGAATTTGGAAAATATCATAGAGATGCTCAGGGAAAAAAGATTTATTTCGGTGAGAAAAAATAATCGTGCAATTTTAAAAAATAAATTAATTATAAAAACATGCAACAATACAAAATCGATTTCATAAAACTTTTGGTAAAAGCAAAGGCTCTACAATTTGGTGAATTTACTTTGAAAAGTGGAAGGATCGCTCCATATTTTTTTAATGCCGGAAGTTTTTTTACAGGAGAGCTTATTCATGAACTTTCCAAGGCTTATGCAGGGGCTTTTTTGGATAAAGGAATTGACAGCGATGTGATTTTCGGGCCTGCATATAAGGGAATTCCCTTGGCAGTCAGCACCGTTGAAGTGCTTTATAAAGAATTTAAGAAAAATGTTTCATATTGTTTTAACAGGAAGGAAGCCAAGGATCATGGAGAGGGAAATTTGCTTGTCGGTGCGCCATTAAATGAGGATACAAAAGTTTTATTGATTGATGATGTCATGACTGCCGGAACTGCTGTTCGCGAAAGTATGGAAATTTTGAAAGCGAATGGAAACCCTAAAGTAAGCGGAATTTTGATTGCGATGGATCGAATGGAAAAGAACAATGACGGAGTTTCTGCTGTGAAGTCTGTCGAAGAAATGTTTAATGTTCCTGTGTATTCAATTGTGAATTTGGATGATGTTGTTGAGGTTTTATACGGTCAGGAAGTTGATGGAGTTACTTATATCGATGATGAAAAAATGGAGTTGATTAAAAAATATAGGGAGCAATATGGTGCGTAATGTATAATCTAAATAGAATTTAATAAAATTATTATGGTTAAGAATTTTGCAGATAAATTGGTGGAAGCTGTGAAGATGAAGGGATCTTCGATTTGTGTGGGCTTGGATCCGAGGCTTGATAAAATTCCGAAATTTTTGAAAATGAAGGCGATTGAAGATGGAGATAAAACTCCTTTTGGAGCGGCGGCAAGTGCTATTCTTGAATTCAATAAGGGAATTATCGATGCTGTGAAAGATCTTGTTCCTGTGGTAAAACCGCAAATTGCGTTCTATGAAATTTTCGGACATGAAGGAATAAGATGTTATGAGGAAACTTTGAAATATGCGAAATTGCAGGGACTTTTGACTATTGCCGATGCAAAAAGAAATGATATTGGATCTACGGCTGAGGCTTATGCTCAAGCTTTTTTAGGTGAGACTGTTTTATTTGAAGGAGATGAAGAAGTTATTATGCCGGCTTTTGATGCGGATGCCGTGACTGTTACACCGTATTTGGGATGGGATGGAATCAAGCCTTTTATCGAGGAATGTAAAAAATATGGAAAGGGAATTTTCATCTTGGATAAGACATCAAATCCATCGAGTAGTGATTTACAGGATTTGGAAGTTATGGAAAGAGATGGTGCAATAGAGAAAAAAACAGGTAAGGCACTTTATGAAATTGTCGGACATTTGATCGACAGTTGGGGTGCAAATGATATAGGAGAAAATGGATATAGTTTTGTCGGAGCTGTTGTCGGGGCGACTTTTCCTGAACAGGCGAAGAGACTTCGTGAAATTATGCCAAATGCATATTTCTTGGTTCCTGGATATGGTGCGCAGGGTGGGAAGGCTTCTGATGTTGCTGTGTGTTTCGGTGGTGGTTCCGCAGGGCTGGGTGAAAAAGGCCTTGGTGCCATCGTAAACAACAGTCGTGGAATCACAAATGCCTATGAAATTTTGGGATATGATGAATCGAAATATGCCGAGGCGGCGAGAGAAGCTGTTATGAAAATGAAAATGGATTTGGCTGGAGTGATGTAGAAATATTTGACTTGTGGATTGCAAGAGTGTCTATTTGCTTGACAAGACGTGGATTTTCCGTATAATCTTGTTCTTGTCATTGTAAAACTTAATTTTATGAATAAATTAGGTGTTGTAGGTTCATTTTTGGCAGCGACGATTGCTGGTGGAGGTATAGATGGTGGAAATGCTGAGGCGAAGATGAAAAAACCATTATTAATTCATGGCAATGGTATTTCTCTTGATGTAGATGGTGGTGTTGAGGTTCATGAACAAAAACTTTCTTTGGGTGATATAATCTCTCAGGAAGTTTCGTCTAGAGTATTGCATTTTTTGGATGATCTTGTTGACCCGACTGGGGCGAAATGCGGTTTCTTAAAAGAAGCTGAGTTTTTAAGAAAATCATTTTTTGATTCTAAAATTGTGCGTAAGAGATGTATGACTTATGATGAACAACGAGTTGAAGAAAACAAAATTCGTGATGAGGTTGTTAGATTTGCGCGAGATGCAATTAAAAGGGAGATAGCCGCATGCGGAAAGGTTATAAGAATTCCTGATAAATCTCTTAGCGATGGTGGCAGGGATTTTAAAGATAAATGCCTTTTTGATCACTATGGCAAACCTCTTACTCAAAGGTGGATTGATCGTCATTGTGATGAGGATTCTATTTGTAGGTAAGTTTTGTTTCCTAAAGGTTCTCTGCTAAGGCTTGCCATTCTTTGACTGACAAGGTTTCCGGTCTTCTTGATAGATTGATGTGTGATTTTTCAGAAGCTTTTGCTAATTCTTCTGAAGTTATTTCTAAATTTGTTTTTGAGTTTTTTAAATTTTTTAGTGTGTTTGAAAGTTTTTTTCTTTTATTTGAGAAGGCTGTTTTTGCGATTTGTAGGATTTTTTTTGCTGTTTCTTCTGTGATGAAATTTTTATCTTGCGGTAAGCGAAGTGTGATTTTTATTATTGCAGAATCGACTTTTGGAGATGGATAAAAACATGATGGTGGAACTTTTTTAATATATTTTGCGTCGGCGTACAGGGCTGTTTGTAGGGATAATACGCTCATGTCTGGCTCGAGTGTTGTGAGTTTTTCCGCGACTTCTTTTTGGACAAGTAATGTAAGTGATGATGGCGCGTTTTTTTGTGTAAGAAAATGTGTGATGAGTGGGGAAGTGATGTTGTATGGAATATTTGCGACGATTTTGTAATTTTCAAATGTTGGTTCGTATTTTAGTGCGTCTTGATTTATGATTTCGATTTTTTTGTATTCTTCTTTTGTAAGTGTTTGTAAATTTTCTTCGAGAATCGGAATGATGTTTCTATCGATTTCTATGGTCTTGACGCAGTGTGCTTTTTGGGCTAGTTCTTGTGTTAAAATGCCAAGTCCCGGGCCGATTTCTATGATATTGTCTTCCGGTGTAATTTCAGCTGTTTCTGTAATTCTATTTAGAATATTTTTGTCTACAAGAAAGTTTTGTCCGAAATGTTTCTTTGCAAAAGTTTGATTTTTTTCGAGAATTTCTTTTATGATTTTTATGTTTGTGAGGTCCATATTTTCTTATGTCAGAATAAAATTTTAACCAGTTTCAAATGTTCTGTTTTTCCGCTTATTATAGATATTCTTTCTGTAGATATGTTTAATTCTTTGCTTAGAAATTTTATTAGTGCTGTGTTTGCTTTTCCTTTTTCTGCCGGTGCTGCGATCTTTATTTTATATGTTTTTCCATTTTCTTTGTCGTCCAAAATTTCTGTTACACAATTTTTTGCACTTTTTGGAATTACTTTTATTCGCAAATAACCTGAGGATGAAATTTCGATCTGGATGTTTTTTTTGTCGATTGGTGTCATTACAACTGATCTTTAATTTTTGGCTTATTATTGAAGATTTTCCATGATCCTGTGAAGACTATATATACCGTAATTGCGAATAAAACAATGCTTATATCCAATTCAAAAATTTCCGTGAATTTGAAAAGATCTGCAAATGGTGGAAAGAAAATAACGATATATAAAATCATGCAAGAAACCACTGAGGATAAAATCAGATAAAGTTTTTTCTTTGGATTTTCAAAATTGAATGCGCTGATTATTTGAATTATTGCGAGTAAAGTGAATGTTACTGTTGAAGCTCTTATGTGTGACTTTGATGTCGGAGGTATGCCTTCAAAAAATGTCCAACCGTCCCGCATTAAGTTTATCACGTATACTCCAGAGATTATTATGCCTGTCAAAATGCCTTGTATAACAGCAGATTGAAGTATTTTTTTGAATGTTTTTTCTTTTTGTTCTTCTGATTTTTCAGAAAGAATTGATAATTCCAGAAGTAGATTTATTGTCAGGTCGAGTAAAATTATTCCTGAAAATGAAACAGGGGACTGTGTGTTTAAAACTACAGCCATTGTTATTGCGATGAATTCCGCTATTTTGCATGAAAGCGCGTGTTTCAAAAATCTTGAATAATTTTTATTTAATGATTTTCCTTTTTGTATTTGTAGTGGGATTTCTTTTAGTAATTCTGCATTTGTATCTTCAATGATTGCTGTTTTTTCCCCTGCCTCTGCGAAAATCCTTGCCAGCCTTTCTTTGTCATCTTTATCTAATTCTGTGAAAATAAAATCTTTTTCTTTGTTCTCAATCATCTTTGTTATCTTTGCGTCTTGAAGTTGTTTTAGATACGATCCCGGAATTGATTCGAAGTATGCCGGATTTATCAGTCCCATTTCTTTTCCGATCGCGATTGCTTTTTTATCTTTTATTTCTGTCAGAATATATGTTTTGATTCTGAGTTTTTGCGTTTCTTCCAATGCCGGAATTATCTCTTTGTTTAGCGGTTCTGTAAGCCCTATCAATCCAAGGAATGTTAGTTCTCTTTCGACAAAATTTTCTTCGTAATTCGTAAGTCTTTTTATTGGAAGTGCCTTTGATGCGAATGCTATTACTTTTTGTCCGTTTTTGTATAATGCTTCGATTTTTTTCCTTATTCTTCTTCTGTCGTTTTGCGACATTTCTATCTTTTTTCCGTTTTCGTAAAGACGAGTGCATTTCTCCAAAATTTTCCATGCATTTCCTTTAGAGAATGCAAAAATCTCTTTTGTTTTTACTGATTGAAGTATTGCCGTGGAAATCTTTTTTTCAGGATGATTTTTTATTCTTTGAACCAAATCATATTCACTTCTAAATCTTTCTTTGTTTAATCCGGCCATGAAAAAATAATGGCTGATCAGTGTTTCCATATTGTGCAGATATTCGAAATGGCAGAAATTTATTGCAATAGCCATTTGTTGAACAACCGGATTTTCCTTTAGCTCCAGCCTTTTTATAAGTGTTTCTTCATGTGTTTCGATGTCTTCCATTTTTGCAAAGTCTTCATTTTCAGCGGGATTTATTTTGTATTTATCGAAATATATTGTTCTGATTTTTAAATCAGTACGTGTTAAAACCCCCAAAATATTTATTAGAATTGTTGTTATATTTCCTAGTTTTTTGTTGTGTGTTGCGAAGATGTTTGCGACCTTTGCCAGTGCAATAATACTTAGTGGAAGTGATGCAAAAATCAGCGCAAGTATTATTTCAAGTGTTGGTTTCTCCATTGTTCTATGTCTTTATGATTGCCGGAAAAAAGTACATCCGGGACTTTTTTATTTTTAAATACTCGTGGACGTGTGTAGTGAGGATATTCTTTTTTTCTTTTTAATGCTTTTGAAAATGAATCATTTAAATGAGATTCTTCTTTTCCTAAAACGCCCGGGATAAGCCGTGAAACACAGTCTACAAATGTCATTGCCGGAATTTCTCCTCCTGTTAAAACATATTTTCCGATCGAAAGTTCCTCGTCTACAACCAGATCGATTATTCGTTCGTCTATTCCTTCATATCTACCGCAAAGTAAAATAAATCCTTTTTTTGAAGTTGAAAATTTTTTTCCTGATTTTCCAACAAGCTCCTCTGCGTATTTTTCCGCCCCCTGCTGCGTTAACAGGTCTCCACGAGGGGAGAAGTATATCACGCGACCTTTATTCAGCTTCTTGACCGCTTTAATTGCGTCGTAGATGGGTTCCGGTGTCATGACCATGCCTGCGCCTCCTCCGTATGGTATATCGTCCACTTTTTTGTGTGACTGTTTTGAATAAGTTCTTATATCGTGAACATGTATTTCAATAATTTTTTTTGCCTGTGCCCTTTTCAAAATACTTTGATCCAAATAGGAATCAAAGATTTTAGGAAAAATTGTAAGAATGTCGAATCGCATGTGCATATTTTAGCAGATTGTTTAGAAAATATCTCAACAAAACGATTTGCGTTCTATTTAATCTTAGTTGATACAATAGTATACAACTTAAAAACTCGTGTTTCTTTTGTCTAATTCCATAGTATATCTAAATTGAACTCAAATCGTTTTCAAGTTGTATACTATTGTATCAACCCGAGAATATAATAAAAAGAAGCACGAGTTTTGTTGAGATATTTCCCAAACAATAAACACAATGCACATGCGATTCGACATTTGAACAAAAAAACACAGAATGAATGAACAAACTGTGTTTGAATGTAATTGTCTTAACGTTTGCTGAACTGTGGTCCTTTACGAGCTCTCTTAAGACCAAATTTCTTTCTTTCTTTCATTCTCGCATCTCGAGTAAGCATTCCTACTTTTTTTAGGGTAGGGCGTAAAGATGCATCGGCAACTAGTAGAGCTTTTGCGATGCCGTGTCTTAGGGCTTCAGCTTGTGAGTTTATTCCTCCTCCTGTGATAACCGCTATGACATCAAATTTATTATCTAATCCTACTAATTTGAATGGAGATTTTATTAGTCCGATAAGTGTTTTTACAACAAAGTATTCATTTGCCTTCTTGTCATTTACTGTAATTGCTCCCGCACCGTTATATAAACGAACTCTTGCGATTGATGTTTTTCTTTTTCCGTTTGCATAAAAATATTTTCCACCCGGTGTTGCAGGTGCCATATCCATAGCATCCTCAACCACTTTTTTTATTGAAGCAGGTTTTTTCTGTGTTACCTTTTTTGGTACAGATGTTTTTTCTTTTTTGATTGTTGTTTTCTTTGTTGTTGGCATGAATTATTGTTTTTAGACGTCTAAAGTTATTGGTTGCTGTGAAGCATGTGGATGATTTTCGTCAGCGTAAAGTTTTAATTTTTTGATGACTACATCTCTTAATTTGTTTACCGGAAGCATTCCTCTTATTGCAAGTTTCAAAATTTCAGTAGGTTTTTTGACAAGCAAGTCTTTTGCAACGATTGTTTTAAGTCCTCCAGGAAATCCTGAATGTTTGTAATAATTTTTCTTGTTTTCTTTTCCTCCTGTGAATGCAATTTTTCCCGCATTAATGACTATTACGAAATCTCCTGTGTCCATGTGTGGTGAGAAGATTGGCTTATTCTTGCCTCGTAGTACGTCCGCGATTTTTGTTGCAATTCTCCCTGGAATTTTACCATTTGCATCAACGATGTACCATTTTCTTTGTATCTCGGCTTCTTTTGCTATATGTGTTTTTTGTGTGATCATTGTTTCTAAAGTTTATACTAATTCTAATTGAACTACAGGAGCATTATCTCCGCTTCTATATCCTAAATGTACAAGTCTTGTGTATCCTCCTGTTTTTTCTTTGTATTTATCTACAAGTACATCGAAAATTTTTCTTGAGCTGTTTTCATGTTGAAGCATTGATTCGATTTGTCTTATTGCTTGCATCTTAGGACCTTTTTTAGCTATTTCGATCAATCTTTCCACGAATGGTTGAACAGCTTTTGCTTTTGCTGATGTTGTTTTAATCTTATCGTAGATTATTACTGACATTGCAAGGTTTCTTACAAGTGCTGTCGTGTGATCTTTGTCTGTACCTAGTTTTACTTTTTTAACGTTGTGCCTCATATTAGTGTTAGTTGGGCGATTATATTAGTATCAAATTTATTCTTCTGCAAGAGCAAGTCCTTTTTTCTCAAGTGCGTCGGCAACTTCAGTCAAAGCTTTTTTCCCGAAACCTCTTAGATTTGTAAGTTTGCTTTCAGTGCATCTGGATAATTGTTCTATAGATCCGATTCCTCCGTTGATAAGTGCATTTAGAGTTCTTGGAGAAAATCCAAGAATTTCTATCGGAGTGTATGATTCCTGAGTTGGTTTGTTTGCTTCTTCTTGTTTTTCTTTCTCAAGAATTGACTTGATGTCTGAAAGATATTCTCCTTCCACCATGATATTTTCAATATTGAATAAATTGAAATATGATTGTAGAAGATTTGAAGAAAACTTTAGAGCATCTTCAGGAGAGATTGATCCGTTAGTCTTGATTTCAAGAGTTAATTTGTCCAAGTTTGTCATTTGTCCGACACGAGTAGCTTCTACATCGTAACGAACTTTCTTAACAGGGGAGAACATAGCGTCAACCAAAACCATCTGCGCATCTGTTTCTGTTTTTTGTCTTGTTGTTGCAGGGCTGTATCCAACTCCTTTTTCAACAACCATTTCGATTTTAAGGCTTGATCCTTTTTCAAGTGTTCCTATGTATAGATCTGGATTTAGAATTTCTACATCTGAAGGACATTTGATGTCTTTTGCGTGAATTGCCCCTGCTTTATTTGTATCTAAAGTAATAACTGTAGGTTCTTTTGATGTTTTGCTAAGGTCTAGAAGTTTTAGATTTAGAGTTATATCCATAACACTTTCTTTCACGCCTTTGATGGCTGTGTATTCGTGACTTACTCCTGAAATCTTAACTCCTGTAACGCATGCTCCAGGAAGAGATGACAAAAGAGCTCTTCTCAAAGCATTTCCAAGTGTAACTCCATAGCCCGTAGGTAGCGGTCCAACCACGAAAACTGTGTGATTATCACCGATATTCTCAGTTTTTATCTTCGGAATACCGATTTCTTCTTGGATGATGTGCATTTTTTATATGTTATGTTTTATTTTGAGTAAAACTCTGTGATTAATTGGTTATCTATTGCATGCTCGATATCGTCTTTGTCAGGCAATGCGATGATTTCTCCGCTTAGCCCTTTTGCATCCATTTTAATCCATTTTGCAGGTTTCCATTTTCTCTTGTCGAGATTTTCAAAAAGTTTTGAACTTTTTTTATTGTCTGAGACTTCAAATTTGTCTCCGATTTTTATTTGAATTGAAGGTACTGTAACTTTTTTCCCGTTAAGTCTTATAAGTCCGTGAGCTGCAAGTTGTCTTCCTTGTGGACGTGTAGTTGCAATTCCGGCTCTGAACAAGACATTATCCAATCTTTGTTCAAGAAGTTGCATGAATTTTACACCTGTTACTTCACCGCTCTTTGATGCTACTTTGAAATAATTTGAAAATTGTTTTTCGCTTACTCCATACATAAATCTTGCTTTCTGTTTTTCCTGAAGATGCTTGTTGTATTCTGATATTTGAGCGAAACGTTTTTGTCCGTGTTGCCCAGGTTTATAGCTTTTTTTCTGAAACGCTTTTAGTTTGCTTCCTGCATTAGTGAAAAGCATTGTTCCAAGTCTTCTTGATAGTCTGGTTACGGCACCTGTGTATCGTGACATAGAAATAGATTATTAACGAAATATATTAATGTGTGATTATACTCTTCTAGCTTTCTTCTTTCTGCATCCGTTGTGAGCGAATGGTGTTGTATCGTTTATCGAAATTAATTCAAGTCCTTTGTTTACAAGTCCTCTTACCGCTTGATCTCTTCCTGTTCCAACTCCTTTTACAAAAACACGAATACGTTCAAGTCCGAAAGCTTTTGCTTTGTCTGTTGCGCTTTCTGCTGCTACTTGTGCTGCGTATGGAGTTGCTTTTCTTGCTCCTTTAAATCCTGATGAACCTGATGACGCCCAAGCCAATACATTTCCGTTTTCTTCTGTGATTGTGATGATAGTGTTGTTGTATGAGGCTTGTACGTAAGCATGTCCAACTTGAACAAGTCTTCGTTTTGCCTTTGATTTTTTTACCGGCTTAGCGGCTTCTTTTGAAGCGTCCTTAGTAACGTCTTTTGGAGTTTCTTTTGAAACATCTTTTGTCGCCTCTTTAGCGACATCTGCTTTCTTTTCTTTTGTGTCTGCCATTATACTAGATTATTACTTGATATTTTATTACTTAGTTACTACTTTCTTGTTTGCAACTGTCTTCTTCTTTCCTTTTCTTGTTCTGCAGTTGTATTTTGTGTGTTGACCTCTTACAGGAAGTCCTTTTTTATGTCTGAATCCTTTGTAAGATCCGATTTCCTGCATGTGCTTAACATCCATTGCGATTTTTCTTCGAAGATCTCCTTCAACTACAGATTTTGCAAGAATGTCTCTGATCTTTGCCAACTGTGGCTCTGAAACCTCATCAACTTTTGTATTCTTGTCTACATTTGCCTCTTCAAGAATTTTTGCGCTAAGACTTCGACCTACTCCGTAAATTGCAGTAAGTCCCGCTTCGATTCTTTTGTCTTTAGGTAAATTTACACCTGCTATACGTGCCATATGTGTTTTAAGTTAATTATCCTTGTCTTTGCTTATGTTTTTTTAGTTCGCAAATAACCCTAACAACCCCTTTTCTTCGTATTACCTGACATTTCTGACATATCTTTTTTACCGATGATCGTACTTTCATGTTTTTAGTTATTTATGTCTGTAAGTTATTCTACCTTTTGTAAGGTCGTAAGTGCTTAATTCAATAGTTACTTTGTCTCCAGGGAGAATTTTTATGAAATTCATTCGCATTTTCCCTGCCAGATGAGCATTTATCATCATCCCTTTATACATCTCGTCTATCAATTCAACTTTGAATACAGTATTTGGAAGGGACTCTATGACCCTTCCCATTACTTCTATTGTATCCTCTTTGCTCATGTGTATGCCCTTTTTTTATACTTTTTTTCGTGCAAAGCGGTAGGATTTTACATGAGAAAATTTATCTATGCAATAGAATTTGTGGCAAAACTGTAAATCTATTGTACTGTTAAAATTTCGTTACCGCTTTCGGTGATTAATATAGTGTTTTCCTCTTGTACTGCGCAAGATCTATCTTTGGTAATTATGGTCCAATTGTCCTTTAAGGTGACAATTTCGCTTGCGCCGACCGAGAAAATAGGTTCTATTGCTATTGTCATGCCTGGTTTTAGTATCGGACCTTTGCTTCCGTCCCAATAATTTAGGACATTTGGGTCTTCGTGCAGACCTTTTCCTATTCCATGTCCTGTAAGGTCGTGAATTACCTTGAATCCTGCGTCTTGTATTGTTTTTTCTATTACTATGCTGATTTCGCTTACATGATTACCTGGTTGTGCCATCATTATTCCTCTGTCCAATGCCAATTTTGCTGTTTTGATAAGTCGGATTTTTTCATTTGATGCGTTTCCTATGGTGATGGATCTTGCAGCATCAGTGTAAAATCCTTTATAAATCACTCCGCAATCAGCTGTGAACAAGTCTCCATCTTTCAAAAATTCATCTTTTCTTGGAATTCCGTGTACGACAACTTCGTTTATTGCTGTGCAAAGAGTTGCGGGGAATCCGTGAAAACCTTTGAATGCCGGAATCATGCCTTTTGAACGAATGAAATTTTCTGCTATTGTATCCAATTCTGCTGTTGAAACTCCTGCTTTTGAATATTTGATAACTTCTTCAAGAGTTTGCGCCAAGACTTTTCCGCATGCACGCATGATTTCTATTTCTTCCGGAGTTTTGATTGAGATTTGCATTTTGTTATTTTAGAATCGGATCGAGTGTTTGGACTGCGATTTTGAAAACTTCGTCGATTGTCGGTTCTCCGTCAATTTTTATTAATTTGTCGTTGTATAGATTTATTGCAGGAAGTGTTTCGTTTTCGAAAGCATCAAGTCGTGTTTTTATCGCTTCCGGATTGTCGTCTGCCCGAGTAGTCAATTCGCCGCCACAAGATGCGCAATTTTGTTCTTTGTAATCCGCCGGATAGACAGCCTTACATTTTCCGCATATTCTTCGTGTTGTTAATCTTTTTAGTGCTGTTTCTTTTTTTATGTCGATTAAAACCGCTTTGTATTCTCTGCCGTTTTTTTCCAAAAGTGCGTTTAGTGAATTTGCCTGCTCGATTTTTCTTGGAATTCCGTCGAATAAAACATTTGTATTTGTCGGCAAAGTTTTCAGGAAATTTTCAACAATTTCCATGACGACTTCATTTGAAACCAAATGTCCTGCGTCGATTATTGATTTTACTTTTTTGCCAAGTTCAGTGTCTTCACTTGAAAGTTTGCGAAGTTCGCCTCCCGTTTCAAAAATTTGAAATCCGTATTTTTCAGCAAGTTGTTTTCCGAGTGTTCCTTTTCCTGCTCCCTGCATTCCAAAAAATATTAAGTCCATTTAGAAAATTGTTAAATTTATCGATATGGATTGTAAATATAATAAAAGAGGAATGCAAGAATACAATTGCGATTTTATCGCATGTTAGTAGAACTTTTTGTAGTCGTGCATTACAAGCTGTGCGTTCACTTGTCTGATAAGTTCAAGGACTACACCAACGATGATGATGATTCCTGAACCTGTCATAAGAAGTGGGATAGAGCCGATTCCGCTTGATTGGAAGAAGATTTGTGTGACCATTGGAAGGATTGCGATAATTCCAATGAATAATGCTCCGAACAATGTCATTTTGTTTGAAATGTCTGTGATATAATCCTCTGTTTGTTTGCCCGGTCGAATTCCAGGGACGTATCCACCTCTTTTTTGAATGCTTTCAGCTATTTCTTCAGGTTTGAATGTGATTGAAACGTAGAAATATGTGAAGCCTATTACAAGTAGGAAATATACTATTATGTAAGTTAGAGATCCCGGGACCAACATGTCTTTCATGTAAGTTCCAATGTCTCTAAGCCAAGATGATTTTGCCCCAAGTAAGAATTGTGACATAAGGCCAGGGAAGCTTGCTAGAGCGACTGCGAAAATGATAGGTACCATTCCCGCTTGATTGATTCTGATTGGAAGAAATGATTGATCGCTTTTTGAACGAATTCCTCTTCCTGCGTATGTGATCGGGATTTTTCTTTGCGCTTCATTTACCAAGACAACTATTGTTATCAATATGACTGTAACAAGTATCATTGTGATAAATGGAATAAGTTTTGTATCGTCTTCGCTTGCAAGGAAAAGTCCTTTTCCTATCATTTCCGGAATGTTTGAAACGATTCCTGCGAAGATAAGAACAGAGATTCCATTTCCGATTCCGCTTTCTGTGATTTGTTCACCAAGCCATACAAGAAGGATTGAACCTGCTGTGATTGTAAGCATTATTGGTAGTACAATCGATGGGTCTGTTACATTTGTGATTAATGGGATTTGTGATTGTGAATTTAAAAGAAGAATCATTCCGTATGATTGAAAAAATGCGAGAGGGAATGTAAGCCAACGAGTGTATGCGTTTAACTTTTTTCTTCCTTGTTCTCCTTCTTTTGAAAGTGTTTCAAGTTTTGGGACGATTACTGTAAGCAGCTGAATGATGATAGATGCATTAATATATGGGGAAATTCCCATCAAAATGATTGAGAAATTGTCCATGCTTCCACCTGTAAGCAGACTGAACATCTGTAGTAGTTCATTTTTATTTGTTACAGCCCTGATTGCATCCATGTTTGCTCCTGGAACTGTAATATGGCCAAGAAATCTTGCCAAGACAATCATTCCAACTGTGAAAAGGATTTTTGTTCGTAGATCCTTTGAGTTCCAAATTTGTTGTAGGTATGAGAACATTTTACTTTGGGAATTTTTCTTTTAATTCTACTTTTCCTTTTGCGCTTTCCACTTCAGTTATAGCACCTTTTGATGCTTTATTCACTACGATATTCAATTTTTTCTCAAGTTTGCCTTTACCTGAAAGAAGTTTTATTGGGTTGTCTTTTTTTGAGATAAGTTGTTTCTCGATTAATGCTTTTTCGTTTACTTCTGTGCCTTCTTCAAATGTATTTAAATCTCCTGTGAATGCAATTCTGAAAATTACTTTGCATGGATTTTTGAATCCTCTTAATTTAGGCATCTTGCGAAGTAGGGGAGTTTGACCTCCTTCAAATCCAGGTTTGCGGCTTGATCCTGCACGTGCTGTCTGTCCTTTTCCTCCTCTTGTTGAAGATTTTCCGTGACCTGATGCTGTTCCACGACCAAGAAGTTTTCTTTTTTTCTTTGGTACTTTGCTGCGTAAATCTTGTAATGACATGTTTTAGTTGTTATCTGCTTTAGGTTGTTCTTTTGGTGCTACAGGCTTTTCTGTTGATTTAGCTTGTGTTTTTGCTGCTATTTCCTTGGCTTTTTGTTCTCGTTCTTGAGCATTTTTTCTTCCGCGTGCTTCCATTCCAGGAGTTGTGCGTAGTTTTTTTAGAGCTTCAAATGTAGCTTTTGTGTTGTTGATTTTGTTTGTTGTGCCTAGTGATTTCGTATAGATATCTTTTAGTCCGGCTAATTCAAGAAGCTTACGGATTGTGTTTCCGGCGATTATACCTGTACCAGGTTTTGCTCTCATGAATTTAATGTGTGACGATTTTAGTCCGATTTCAATATCATGAGGAATTGTTCCCTGATCCATTAAAACTTGAATTGTATTTTTCTTTGCTTGTGAAATAGCTTTTTGAATAGCACCTGTTACTTCGTTTGATTTTCCGATTCCCATGCCAACTTTTCCTTTTCTGTTTCCAATGACAACAGTTGCTCTGAATCTAAGTCTGCGTCCTCCTTTTACTACTTTAACTACACGGCTTATTTCTATGACTTGCTCATCATATTCCTTTTGCTCTTTGTGTACTTCCCCTTTTGAATGCGGTCTTTTTGTCATGGCTTTAAATTAATTTTTTAAAATTTTAATCCTCCTTCACGTGCGCCATCCGCCAAAGATTTTACGCGACCGTGATATTTGTAGCCGTTTCTGTCGAATGCTACTTCTGTGATATTTTTTTCAAGTGCTTTCTTTGCTATGTCTGTTCCTACATTTTTTGCTTTATCAACTTTGTTTGCTTTTGAATTATCTTTGATGTCTGAGCTTGCCGCAATGACTTTTCCTGTCTTATCGTCAAAAAGTTGTACATAATTATATTTTACGCTTTTGAAAACGATAAGTCTTGGTTTGTCATTATTACGCATTCTTGCGCGTATTTTTGCGTGTCTCCTAGCTCTTGATGATGATTTGTTCATTGTTTTGAGATATTAATCAGTTAGTTTTTAGTAGAATACCGGCCGACTTCGTCGGCGTGTTATTTAGCAGATGCTGCCGCTTTTCCTGCCTTCCTTACAACGTGTTCTCCAAGGTATCTGATACCTTTTCCTTTGTATGGTTCAGGTTTTCTGTATGATCTGATTTTTGCTGCAACTTCTCCAACGACTTGATTATCGATTCCTGATACAACTATAACGTTTTTTAGATCAGGGTCCATTTTGAATTCAATTCCGGCAGGTGCTGTATATTCTACAGGATGTGAGAAACCAAGTGTTAAGCTTATTTTGTTCTTGTTTGGCTGTGCTCTGTAACCTACTCCGATGATTTCAAGTTTTTTCTCGAATCCTTTTGTCACGCCTTCGATCATATTTGAAAGTAGATTTCTTGTAAGACCATGCAATGCTCGTGTTGTCTTAAGGTCATTTTTTCTTGTAACTACAACTTTATTTTCAACTACTTCTATGTTTAGTTCTTTTGAAAATTCTCTTTGTAGTGTTCCCTTAGGTCCTTTTACAGTCGCAGCATTGTCTTTCATTTCGACTTGTGCGCCGCTGATAATTTCTACTGGTTTGTTTCCTATTCGTGACATTGTTTTTGTAGGTTAGTATACTTCGCAGATTAGTTCTCCCCCCAACTTCTGTTTTCTTGCTGATGATCCGTCCATCAGACCTTTTGAAGTTGAGATGATTTGAATTCCAAGTCCGCTCTTTATTGATTTTAGTTCGTCAGTTTTGATGTAAATTCTTTGTCCAGGTTTTGAAATTCTTTTTAGTGTTAGTTCGGTCATTCCTTCCTGTAATTGTATTTCAAGAACTTTCATTCCACCTTCTTCTTGAACTTCGTACCCCATGATGAATTTTTTGTCTTTCAAAATTTTCAAAATGCTTTCTTTGATTTTTGAGTGCGGTACGCTTAAAGTCTCGTGATGAGCATTTAGAGCGTTTCTGATTCTAGTGAGCAAATCTGCTATTGGATCTGTATTCATTTTAATTTACTTATATTTTACCAAGATGATTTTGTAACTCCCATTATTTTTCCATTTCTTGCCAATTCTCTGAAACAAATTCTGCAAGTTCCGAATTTGCGCATGAAGCCTCGTGTTTTTCCACATAATTCACATCTGTTATATACTCTTGTAGGATATTCAATCTTTTGACCTGCGGCTCTTTGCTTTGAAGCTAGAGCTTTTTTGTCGTTACATTTATTTATGAGCGATGTCTTTGCCATTGTTTGTTATTTAGATGTTTTAAATGGAAATCCGAATGCTTTTAGTAATTCAAATCCTTGTTCATTGTCTTTAGCTGTTGTTGCGATACATACTTCAACTCCATGTATTTTCATAACATCGTCAGGGCTGATTTCAGGAAATACCATGTGTTCTTTGAATCCAACTGAATAATTTCCTTGACCGTCGAATGCCTTTGGAGATATTCCACGGAAATCTCTTACACGAGGGAAAGTTATGTTTATAAGCTTGTTTAGGAAGTCGTACATTCTGTTTCCTCTTATTGTTACTTTGATTCCGATGATTTCATCTTTTCTTGTTTTGAAATTTGAAATAGCTTTTTTTGCTTTTGTAAGCACAGGTTTTTGTCCTGTAATTTTTGTAAGAGTATCGACAACGTTTGAATAATCTTTGTTGTGTGTTTTTAGATATGTTCCAAGTCCGACATTTAATGTTACCTTTGTGATTTTTGGCACAGCCATAACATTTTTAAGCCTTAGCGTTTTCTTTAATTCAGGCGCTATTTCTTTATTGAATCTGGTTTTTAGGTCTACTAATTTTGTCATGATTATTGGATTGTTTTATCTATAGAATCTTTACATTTTTTGCAAATTCTCTGTTTCTTGCCGTTTTCAAGCTTCTTGAATCCCACTCTTGCAGGTTTATCGCAGCTTGGGCAGATTACCATTACGTTTGACGCGTCAATTGATCCTTCAAATTTGATTCTTTCTCCTGCTTTTTGAGCGGTTTTTTTGACGTGCTTTGTACGTATGTTTACTTTCTCCACCACGACTCTGTTGTTTTTTGAAACAATACGCATGACTTTGCCTTTCTTTCCTTTGTCTTTCCCTGCGATGACGACCACCTGATCGTTAGTTTTTACTTTCATGTTTATAGTACTTCAGTTGCTAATGATATAATTTTTTGAAATCCTTTTTCACGAAGTTCTCGCGCTACCGGGCCGAAAAGACGTGTGCCTTTTGGCTGTCCTTCTTTGTCTATGATTACCACTGCATTGTCATCGAATCTTATTGCTGAACCGTCTTTTCTTTTGAATGCCTTTATCTGTCTGATTACTACCGCTTTCTCAACCGCCTTTTTCTTCACTACTCCTTTTGGATTTGCTTCTTTGATTGAGACTACGATTATATCTCCGATTCTTGCATATCTTTTTCTTGTTCCTCCAAGAACTTTGATGCATTCAGCGATTTTTGCGCCTGTGTTGTCCGCTACTTTTACTTTTGTTTCCTGTTGAATCATTGTTGTGGTGGTTTAACGATAGTCCATCTTTTTAGCTTGCTTAACGGTTTTGTCTCAAAAATTTCTATTGTTTCTCCGATTTCAAATGCTTTGCTTTCAGGATTATCCACGTGGAATTTCTTTGAAATCTTAAATCTCTTTTTATATTTTGGATGCGTCTTATAATTGTCCACTTTTACGACAAGTGTTTTTTGCTGTTTTGTGCTTACTACTTGTCCTTTTTTATGCCTCATTGTTTAGTACAGTTAGGATTTGTGCGATATATTTTTTTGATTTTTTGATTCCATGTGAGTCTTTCGCTTGATTATTTTTCACGTTGAATCTTTGTTCAACTAGTTCTTTTCTCGCTACTTCAAGCTCTTTTTGAAGCTCTTTCGATTCTAATTTTTTTAGTTCTTCTATTGTTCTCATATTATTTTATGTTTGCGCTTATGAATTTACATTTTATAGGTAGTTTGTATGCCGCCAATTTCATTGCTTCTCTTGCTGTTGCTTCGTCTACACCTTCCATCTCAAACAGAATTCTTCCAGGTAGTATAGGGCAAACGAATAATTCCGGTGCTCCTTTTCCACTTCCCATCGGCACCTCTTGAGCTTTCTTTGTTAACGGTTTGTGTGGGAATACTGTAATCCAGATCTTTCCTCCTCTTTTTACGAATCTTGTCATTGAACGTCTGGCTGCCTCTATCTGTCTTGATGTTATTTCTTTTGCTTCCATTGATTTCAATCCGTATGTCCCGAATGAAAGTCTGTTTCCACGCATAGCAATACCTTTCGTGTCAGATCTTCCTCTTTGCGCTTTCCTGTGTTTTTGCTTTCTTGGTGCTAACATATTAAGCCTGTTTAAGTTCTTCTATTTGTTGATAAAGTTTTGATGCCAAATCTTTCTTGAAGACATCTCCTCTGTAAATCCATACTTTGATTCCGATTTTTCCGTATGTTGTGTAAGCCGGTAATGAAGCATAATCGATATCAGCTCTGAATGTATGTAGAGGAATTTTTCCTCTTGAGAAGAATTCACTTCGTGAAATTTCAACTCCGTTTAGACGTCCTCCTACGTACACTTTTGCTCCAAGTGCTCCCGCTTCCATTGCTTTTTCCACTGCCATTTTTGTAGCTCTTCTGTATGAAACTCTTTTTTCGATTTGTTTTGCTATTGATTCTGCAACAACTTTTGCGTCAAGCATTGGTTTTTTGATCTCTTTGATGTTTATCATGAATGACTCTTTGAACTTTTTGACAAGAATGTCCTTTAGTTTTTCGATTATTTCTCCTCCTCTTCCGATGATAAGTCCTGGTTTCGCTGTGTGAATATTGATTATAACTTTACCCTGGGTTCTCATTATTTCGATTCTTCCCATACCTTCAGCTTCCGGAAGATTCTTTATGATTAACTTTTCAAGCTCTACATCTTGCATGAATAGTTTTTTGAACTCTTTTTTCTCCGCAAACCATTTGCTGTCCCAGTCTCGGGTGATTCCCATTCTAATGATTTTTGGATTTACTTTGTGTCCCATTGGTTTATTTTTTAGCTTCTACTTTGATAGTTACGTGAGCGTTTCTTTTTAAAATCGGATGCATTCTGCCTCGTGAGATTGGAACGCTTCTTTTGAATGTTGTTCCTTCCGTTACTATGATTTCTTTCACCTTCAAGTCTTCCAATTTTTGCTTGTTATTCTCGACTGCGTTTGATGCTGCTGATTTGATCGCCTTTGAAAGGATTTTTGCTCCTTTCTTTGGTGTAAATCTTAGAACATCTAGTGCTTCCTGAACCATTTTTCCTCTTACTAGTTCAGCAACCAGGTTTAGTTTCTTCGATGTTATCCTTATTTGTCTTATAATTGCTTTCATTTTTTTGAATTATTATGCTTCTGTCTTAGCCAGTTTACCTCCGTGAACCTTGAATTTTGTAGTAGGGGAGAATTCACCAAGTTTGTGTCCGACCATGTTTTCTGTTACGTATACCGGGATAAATTGATTTCCGTTGTGTACCGCGAATGTGTGACCTACGAAGTCCGGAGAAATACTACAGTCGCGTGACCATGTTTTGACAGGGCGTTTTTGTCCGCTTGTGTCTAACTTTTCAATTTTCTTTGTTAGTTTAGGGTCTATATATGGTCCTTTTTTTGAACTTCTGGACATGGTTTTTTAATTAATTATTTTCTTCTTCGATCTTTTATGATCATGTTATTTGTAAACTTGCGTTTTCGTGTTTTAAATCCTAATGCGTGCATTCCCCATGGAGTTTTCGGATATTTCAGACCGATTGATGTTCCTCCTTCTCCTCCTCCGTGTGGATGATCACATGGGTTCATCGCTTTACCTCTTACTGTAGGTCTCCATCCCATATTTCTTCTTCTTCCCGCTTTTCCTATTACGATATTGCTGTGTTCAAGATTTCCTACTGTTCCAAGTGTTGCGTAACATGTTTTTCCTGTTAGTCTTATCTCTCCTGAAGGCATTTGTATTTGTGCGTGTGTGCCCTCTAGAGAAACAAGCTTAATCATAGCTCCTGCGCTTCTTCCAAGCTGTCCACCCATTCCTTCTCTAAGCTCTACTTCATAAATGCTATATCCAACCGGAATGTTTTTGATCATCATTCTGTTTCCTTCTGTGATTTTTGCTTTTTCTTTACAAACGACTTTTTCTCCAACTTTTGCCGTGTCTGGTGCAAGATGATATCTCTTTTCTCCATCAACGTATTGTACAAGCATTATTCTCGCTGTGCGATTTGGATCGTACTCTACAGAGGCTATTGTTCCTTCAATGTCTAGTTTGTCAGTTCTGTTGAAGTCTACCATTCGATATCTTGTGCGTGTTCCACCTCCTCTGTGACGAACAGTGATTCTTCCAAGATTGTTTCTTCCTGAATTTTTCTTTAACGTAAACGTAAGATTTTTTTCAGGTTTTGATCTTGTGATCTCTTCGAATGAAGACATAGTCATCTGTCTTCGTCCGGGTGTGGTTGGTTTGTATTTTTTTAGTGCCATTGGTTATTTGTGCTATTATTTTGGCTTAGCTTCTTTAAATTTACTTGGATCAAATGTTTTATTTCCTTTTAGGCTTATTGTAGCTTTCTTATGCATTGGTCTCTTTGTCATCGGATATCCTCTTTTCACCAAACGTTCTTTTTTTGGTACAACCATTATTTTTACTTCAGCTACGTCTACTCCGTAAAGATTCTTGATTTCTTTTTTGATGCTGATTTTAGTAGCGTCTCTTTGCACTTTGAACACATATCTTTTTGCCTCTTGTTGGCGTGAGCTCTTTTCTGTCATTACCGGTCCGATGATTGGGCTTAGTCCTTGCATTGTTTACTTTTTTAAGAATGTTTCTTTTAGTTTATCTACAGCGTCTTTCAGTATAACGATAGTTTTGTATTTTTGTAGATCTTGAATATTTACGTATGGCGCTAAGATTGTTTTTACTTCCGGAATGTTATTGCTTGATCTCATGATTGATTCGTCTTTTTCTGCAAGAATGAATAGTGCGTTTCTTTCGATAGGTAATTTTTTTACCATTTCTGCGAATACTTTTGTCTTCATGTCTTTTGATTCAAATCCTTCAAGTCCGATTACGCTGTTTTCTCTTGCTTTATCAGATAGAGCTGAGAATAAAGCGGCTTTTCTTTGTTTCTTTGGCATAGCTTTAGAGAAATTTCTTATCGCAAGAGGTCCAAACAAGACCGCACCTCCTCTCCATTGTGGAGATCTGATTGATCCTTGCCTTGAACGTCCTGAGTGTTTCTGTGGACGTGGCTTGATTCCTCCCCCACGAATAAATTCTCTTGTTTTTGTGTTGGCAAGGTTTACCCTTCTGTTTGCCGCTTGCATCACAAGAGCTTGGTGAATAAGATCTTTATTGAACGCAGCTTCGAACATTTCTTTCGGAAGTTCAAGCGTTCCAGCTTTTGCTCCTGATTGTTTGTATAAATCTACGTTCATGATTTTATTATTTCGTTATTATTATCAGTCCGCCACGTGCTCCAGGGATTGCCCCTTTTAGCCCGACTAGATTCTTTTCTACGTCCAGATATGCGACTTTTACTTTGTTTAATGTGATTTGTCCTGTTCCCATATGTCCAGGTAATTTCTTTCCTTTTTCAACTCTTCCTGGTTTTGCTCTTGCTCCGATTGATCCAGGTTCTCTGTGGTGGTGTGATCCGTGACTCATTGGTCCACGTGAGAAATTGTGTCTCTTGATTACACCCTGAAAACCTTTTCCTTTTGAAACTCCCATTACTGTTACCAACTCTGTGTCTTTTAGAGATTCGCATGTTACTGCGTCTCCTTTGTTGAAAGTTTCTGAAGCTTCAATTCTGAATTCTTTTAAATGAGCGAATTTCTTTGTCTTTGTAGGCTTTTTCAATTTGGAAAAACCTAGGACTATCGCCGGATATCCATCTTTTTCAACTGTTTTCACTTGTGCGATTTCATTTGGTTCGCAGTGGATAACAGTTATTGGGATCACGCGGCCGTCGTCTTGCATGACACGGGTCATTCCTATTTTTTTACCGATAATTCCTGACATAATTTGTATTGGTTAATCCCTTTTTTAGGGAAGCTTTAAAAGATTTTCGATATAAACCCTTTAAAACTTTATTAACTTGCTTGGTCAATTGCTGGAGAGAATATACAGATCGAAAATTGGGTAGTCAAGAGATTTTTTTTGTCATAGAGAAGAGAGAATATGTCTTTGTTCAAATTATTGACAAAGAATAAAAAAAGTCTAAAATCGTGGACTATAAATTTAAATCAAAGTATGGTGCCGCATGGAGATGTTGGAAAAACTGAAGAAGCTCAAGTGGTAGAGCCATGTGGTAGAGCCATGTGGTGACGTTGTAAGCCATAATGACAGGGAGGCTTATAGATTTTCTTTAGATTGCTATAAATTCAAAGGTGAACTCTTTGTTTATGCGAGACGTTTATTTGCAGGTGGTTCAAATGGAAATGCTGAGGATCTTGTTGATACTACGATTCTTAAGGCTATTGAGCATATGCATCAATTTCAACCTGGCACTAACCTGAAAGCATGGTTGTATAGAATATTAAGTAATCTCTTTCTTAATCAAAAGAGGGAAGAGCGTAGAAGAAGTGAGCTTTTGGCTAGAGAGGCCGATAATATTGCTAATAATTATCGGTGTGATGAGGTTGATGATCAAATTTATAATATACGAATTCAAACTTTTGTTAGTGAATGCAGGGCTGCGCTTGATAATGGTTATATTTTAGATTTTTCAGATGTGGATATTTCTGTTCGAAGAATTTTAGAAGTAAAATTTAGTAGTTCATTTGTTGAATCTTATCGTCATGTGAATGCGAATTATCGTGTTGTTTTTGCTTTAGTGGATTTATTGGAATTTTCCTATCAAGAAGTTGCACAAATTTTCGGAATTCCTATCGGAACAGTCATGAGCAGGCTCTATCGTGCCAGAAATGATTTTTCTACGGATGGAAGGATTATGGATATGGCTTCTGCTTATGTTATTGGTGCGTATGTAGAAGGAAGACGTAGTTCAAAAGTGAAAGAAGGCTTTAGTCCTACGCAACTGTTTTAGGTACGGACATTTTGCACTTTTAGGCTGAGGGCTTGGTTAGGTGATAATCCGTCGAGAGAGCAATGTTCA